>JAISKH010000090.1 GCA_031261325.1 Oscillospiraceae bacterium | reverse complement strand
TTGAACGCGGGGTTAATCAGCGCGGTGAGTATGAGCATCGGCAACGCGACTGCAAGCGCGGTTTTCAGCGACTTTTTCCCGTTGATGTAAATTGCGTAGCTGAACGCGCAGACGAGCGAGATTGCAAGGCAAATAGGGTGCGTGAAAAACATCGCGAACGCAAGCACCGCGGCGAAATACGCCATATTTACGAGCGGGTGGTAGCCGTAAAACACATCTTTCATGTCGCGTCTCCGTCGTCAATCGGCAGTTGCTCGCCCGCGCCGCCGATGCCGCCAGTCGCGCCGACGTCGCGCCCGAGGTCGCATGTGTAGAGCCACTCAACCGCGTCGCCTGCTTTGAGCTGATAGCGCGAGCAGCCGTAATTCGGCGACAGGTCGTTGACCTTGTAGACCCAACCCGAAAGCTCACCCGCGTCAAGCTCGTAGAGATTGTTGATGCCCTCGATGTACGCGGAATTGTACAGCGGCGTGTTCATAAACTCAAGGTGGATTTTCGCGCGTTTCAGCTCGCGCTGCAGGACTGTGAAAACGCTCTCGCCATCGTAGACCGTGACGGTTGTGACGGGGAGAATTATGCCGCCCACGGGCACAAGCTCGCGCTTATCGCTGTCGAGCAGGTCAAGCTTGTCAAGCAGCGTGTCGCACCGCACGGTGAGCGTGACGGTGAACGATTCGTCGTCGACGCTTACGTCCTGCGGCTCAACGGGTTCGGGCACGTCGGACGGGAGCGGGTCTGTTTGGTACTTGCCTTGCTCGGCAGCGGGGGATACGGTTGCGGTAACACTCGGCGGCGCGGTTTGCGTCGGCGCGGCGCACGAGGAGAGGAGCGCGAGCGCGGCGATGATTATCAAAAACAATCTTTTCATTGTGACCTCCGTTTGGGGTGGAATATAACGACTAACGGTATCACACGGGGCGAAAATTGTCAAGTTTCGGGAGCGCGAAACGGCACGGTTGAACGCCCCGCGCCCGCCCGTGCCGTTTTGGAAGCAATCTAGTTCTCCGAATATCGGCGCGTGTACGGGCAGACCTCAATGCATTTGCCGCAGATTGTCGCGCCGCCGCCGAAGCCGAGCACAGCGCGTTCATGCGCCGCCTTTCGGCAAGCGACGGCGTTGAAAAATTCCTCCCGCTCCATGCCGACGCGCCACAGCTTGCCTGAAATTGCACCAGCGGGGCACGCGTTTGTGCAGACGGTGCAAGCGCCGCACTTTGATTCGTTAATCGGCGCGGCGCACTCAAGCGGCGCGTCGGTCAATATGCTCGACAGTCGTATCATGGAGCCGAAACGCTCCGTCACGAGCAGAGCCGATTTGCCAATCCAGCCGACGCCCGCACGCGTCGCAACCGTTTTGTGCGGCAGGGTAGTGCTGTTGCTGTCCTCGCCCGCGCCGACGCGCTCCCGCGTTTGCGCACTTGCCGCGTAGCCCTCCGCCAGCAGGATTTCCGCGCCGCGCAGGACAAGCGCGTCAAGCCGCTCGTTCAGCCTGTTGTAAGCGTCGAAATACTCCGAAGTCGGCAAATCGGCGATGCCGCGAATGACCTCTTTCGGGTATTTAACCGCGACGCAAACGCCGACGGGAAGCCCTCCGCGAACCTCTGGCGGAAGCTCCGTCAAGTCGCCGAAAGCGACGAGTGCCGCGCCGTGAGCCGTAAGCTCGTCAATCAGTAAAGCGTTTAAGTCGCGCATAGCCGTTTCTCCTTGCTGATATGTATTTCCGAAAAACACAAAAGGTCTTTCGACGACGAAAGACCTTTGGAGCTACTGGTCAGAATCGAACTGACAACCTGCTCATTACGAGTGAGCTGCTCTGCCATTGAGCCACAGTAGCGTATTAACGGTCACGATTGCTTCGCGCGCGGAGCGTGACCTGACGCGAGTGACATTTTACAATATGCGCACGCAATTGTCAAGCATAAATTTGCGCCTTTTGCCTGCGTGCCGTTTCGGCGGGATTTATCGCGCGCGTTACAGCTCGTTCTTTTCGAGGCGGAGAAGAAAACGGACGAGACTGACGGAGTGGAACACGAGCATTACCGCGAAAATCGCGCGCGTCGGCAGCGGGGTTCTGTCCGCGAGGGCGACGGCGTTGAAGAATATCGCGCAGACGAGCGAGAACGACAGCTTGCCGGGACCCGGCTTGCCGTACACATAGCCCGCGACGAAGAAGAAGCCGAGAGCCGAGCTTGCGATTGCAAGCCCTTGGTAGGAATATGACAGCAGGACGGGATTCGTCTGGTTAACGCTGAACAGTATGACGAGCCACAGCGTCAGGAAAACTTCGGGCACGAGCGAGAAGAACAGCATCGCGGAACCGGCGCGCCCCGTGAACGCGTTGTGACCGAGCATCATAACGCTGACCGCCGCGAGCACCGACAGAATGGAATAGGCGAGGTCCTGCGTCGTCGGCGCGCCGGACGTGTACGCGATGAAAGCGTGCGCGACCGTTGCCGCCAGCCACAGCACGCCGAGCACAACCGTGAAGAGGAAATACGACATCTTGGCGGGGGCGAATGCCGCGCCGTAGGTGCGCTTTGACGTGTAGTTGTGGCGGAGCAGCACGCCGAGCGCGCCCGCGAGAAGTATAACGATAAGCGACAGCCAAATCATCGTGTTAACGACCGCCGAACTGTGAATCGGCAGACCTGTATCTGGTTCGTAGCCGATTGAAAGCTCAATCGTTCGGGTGACAAAGCCCGCTATGCCGAGGATAAAGGCGGCGGCGGACACAAACAACGCATTTTTTCGCATAACATTCGTCCATTCGTAATATAGATATTGAAGCGGGTTCGGCGGGACAACCCAGTTGATTAGAATATCCTACACCAAAATGTGTCAATAGTCAAATATTATTGCCGAGCTGTCATTATAATTACACAACGACGCTTACGGAGGTTAACATGAGAAGAACATTACTTATCGCGCTCGCGCTTACAATTGCGGCGTTTACGCTTGCAATTACGTCGTCTCTGCCGAGTGAGCCGACGGTTATCGCAGAGAATTTGCCGAGCGACGACGCGCGGGTTGAAGCGGGGGAGACGACCTCGCCGCCGATGATTGCGCAAGACCCGTTTGGCGGCGAGAGTGGTTCGGGAAGCAGGGACGCGGCGACGACGGTAAACGCGCTCGTCGAGGGGCGAACCGCTCCCGCCTACAGCGGTGAGGTCACGGCGGGCACGCGCGAGCTGACGATGAGCGCGTTTCTAATCGGCGCAGTCGCCGCCGAGATGCCCGCCGAGTTCGAGCCTGAAGCACTCGCCGCGCAAGCCGTCGCCGCGCGGACATACGTGCTGCGCAATATGTCGCACCGCCCGCCGCGCCATACGGAGAACGACGTGTGCGACGACCCGACGTGCTGTCTTGCGTATTTAGACGACGGCGCGTTGCGCGCGAAGTGGGGCGACGCTTATGCCGCGAACCACGCGAAAATAACGGCGGCGGTGCTCGCGACTGACGGCGTATACATTACATACGGCACGGAACCGATTCTCGCGGCGTTCCACGCGTCGTCTGCGGGCATGACGGAAAACGTCGCCACCGTGTGGGGCTCGTCGGAGCCGTATCTTGTGAGCGTTGAAAGCCCAGAAACGCCCGAGAATGTGCCCGACCTCGTTGCGACGGTTACGGTGTCGCGCGCGGACTTCAGGGCGACGGTAACTGCGGCTCTGCCGAACGCGAAGCTGCCGACCGACGACGTGAGCGCGTGGGTGACGGACGTTGCGCGCGACGCGTCGGGGCGGATAAGCTCGCTTTCGCTGGGCGGAGTGCCCGTGACGGGCGTTGAGCTGCGGCGCATGTTTGCCCTGCGCTCGACCGCCGCGTCGATTGAAGTGGGGGAAGCCGTGGTGTTCACGACGATGGGCTACGGACACGGAGTCGGCATGAGTCAGCGCGGCGCAAACCTAATGGCGGCGGGCGGCGCGAGCTGGCGTGAAATCCTGCTCACGTATTACACGGGCGTGAGCCTGTCCGACGAGGGGGAGAGCGCGTAACGCGCTGGGAGCGCGAAATAACCGACACTTGACAGAATCTCGTCTATTTGACGAGATTTTGCGCTTTATTTGGCTGATTTTTCAAAGATTTTATAAACCGCTATTGCGTAATCCCGCCACACACAGTATAATGTTGTTTGTTGGATTCTGATTATTATGGGGCAAGAGTGCATTTATAAAGGATAAGCCGCGAAACCGAATTACAGCGCGAGAGGTCGCGCCAAGAATGGAGAACGGTAAATGAAGAAAAAGGCGGAATCGCGACACTACTCCGTGCGGGTGCGCGCGGCGATTATTGTTTTGGCGGTTGTCCTCGTCAGCACGCTCTTTGCGACGACTGTCGGCGTTGTATTCAGCACGCGCGAGATTACGAATACCGTTTCGTCGAACCTGCGGCTTGTCGGTAAAATCGCGTCGGACATGATACAGTCGGCAATTGGGAAGATTAACGACGACGTGAATTACGTCAGCGGAATGATGGAGCGCGCGTATGAAGCCGGCGGCGCGGAGCGACTGTCGCAGACGCTTGAGAGCGAGATTGGTCCCGGACCGAACTTCATTTCGATGGCGGTGATATTCCCGGACGGGCGCGTGTTTACGGCGCAGAAGCAGGATTGCGAATACGCGAACCCGCCGGAAAAGGACTATCAGTCGTTTCTGGACGCCGCGCCTGACGAGGGCGTTCGCGTCTCGGACAGCACGATTACGGAGTCGGGGGAATACGTAATACGCTGCTACAAGAAGATAAACAACGGTGTGATTTTCATCGCGACGATGCGCGCGGACTATTTTGCGCGTATGATTACAGATACAAATTACGGGATATACGACTCGGGCAAGGTCTTTCTGGTGGACGGCGCGGGCTATGTCATCGCCGACGCGGATTTGAAGATGCTGAACAAGCGGTATGAGGACGAAGAACCGGGACTTGCAAAGGTCGTTAAGGACGCGATTGCCGACGTGGGCGCGGACAGCGCGGTCGCGCAGTATAAGGACGACGACGGCGGCAACATCGTCTGCGTTTACACGCAGATTGCGCACGGAAGCGAGAGGTGGCTGCTGTTCATCTCCGCGCCGATTTCGGACACGCCCGTGCCGAAAATGCGGAACATATTCTTCGGCTCGGGATTGATTTTCCTTGCGCTCGGCTCAATTTCGGCAATATTCTTGTCCGCGATGCAGGCGAAGCCTTATGACGAGCTTGACAGGCAGAACAAACAGCTTGCCGAATTAAAGGTTGAAGCCGAGTACGCGGGTCGTGCGAAGGGCGACTTCCTGTCCAATATGTCGCACGAAATACGAACGCCGCTGAACGCCGTTATCGGCATGACGGCAATCGCGAAAAAGGCAAAGGGAGAGCGGCGAAAGGACGAGTGCCTCGGCAAGATTGAGGAAGCATCGCAGCACCTTATGGGCGTTATCAACGACATTCTTGACATGTCGAAGATTGAGGCGAACAAGCTTGAGCTTGCGCCGGAATCGTTTAATTTTGAGGACATGCTCCGCAAGGTGTCGGGCGTTATCGCGTTCCGCGTCGAGGAAAAGCGGCAGAATTACAGCGTGGATTTTGACACGGACATTCCCGAATATGTCAACGCCGACGAACAGCGGCTGGCGCAGGTTATCGCGAATCTGCTGTCAAACGCCGTTAAGTTCACGCCCGAAAACGGGGAGATTAAGCTTGCGGCGCGGCTGCTCGGAAAGACGGAGCACGACGTGAAGCTTGAAATCTCCGTAACGGATACGGGCATCGGCTTGTCGGAGGAGCAACAGTCAAAGCTGTTCCAGTCGTTCCAACAGGCGGACGCATCAACCTCGCGCAAGTTCGGCGGAACGGGGTTGGGGCTTGCGATTTCAAAGCGCATCGTCGAGCTTATGGACGGTCGCATTTGGGTCGATTCCGAGCTTGGCAATGGCTCGCGCTTCGCGTTTTCAGTCAGCGTGGGCAGGGCGGACACGGAAACGGACGCTGACGCGTTTTCGGTACGCGGGCTGCGTATCCTTGTCGTTGAGGGCGACGAAGCTACGCGCTCGTGGTTTGCGCGCGCGGCTTTACGGCTCGGCGCGGAGGTTACGTTTGCGCCGTCGGTCGCGGAGATTGGCGGGACGTATGACGTGTACTTTGTCGATTCGGTTAGTGCGGCGGCGGAACTTCAGAAAGCGCGGGAGAGCGCGGTTGTAATTCTCGCGGCTCCGAAGAACCATTCGGAGGAGGACGCGGCAAAGGCGGCGGGTGTCAAGGCGATACTTGAAAAGCCGTTCTTCTCGTCCGACCTGCTTTCGGCTGTTGCCGAAAGTCTGGGGAGCGCTACGGGCGGCAGCCTTGCGGTTAATTCTGCCGACGCTTATGACGACGAATTCGCGGGCAAGCGTATTCTGCTCGCGGAGGATATTGCGATTAACCGCGAGATTGTTATGTCTCTGCTTGAATCGACAGGCGTGACAATCGACGAAGCGGAAAACGGGCGCGTTGCGTTGGACATGTACGCGGCGAACCCCGAGAGCTATGACATAATATTCATGGACGTTCAGATGCCGGAGTTGGACGGCTACGAAGCCACGCGCAAGATTCGGCAAATGGGCTTTGAGCACGCCGAGACGGTGCCGATTATCGCGATGACGGCAAACGTGTTTCGCGAGGATATTGACCGCTGCATGGAAGCGGGCATGAATGCGCACGTCGGCAAACCGTTTGAGCTTGCGCAGATTACGGAAATACTCAGGCTGTACTTAAAATAAAGCGCGCTGAAACTAGCCTTTTTTACGCGGGGCTTAATTGTTGCGGGGAATTTTCAAATATTTCGCCGCACTCGGGAATTAAGCCCTTGACAAGCATGTGCGTATTGTGTATAATTTCAAAGCTTGAATGTGCTGCTATAGCTCAGTCGGCAGAGCGCGTCCTTGGTAAGGACAATCGGACTGTTTCATCTAATGTCAATGAGTAGCAGACAGTCCGAAAAGTCCTGATTTCAAGCGGTTTTTGACGAGTAACCGTTTCAGGCAGTTTCAAAGAATCTCGTCCCGTTTCATCCTCGTTAGGGTCACGGTTAGGGTCAAAAAACGAGGGGCAGAAAATTTGATATGCTCTCATAGCTCAGTCGGTAGAGCGCGTCCTTGGTAAGGACGAGGTCAGCAGTTCGAATCTGCTTGAGAGCTCCACAGAGAAAACCCGCACAGCGTAAGGCTTTGCGGGTTTTCTCTATTTTCAAGGGATAGGGCGCATCCTTGAAAAATGGCAAGGATTAGGTCTAAAAACAGGTTTTGACCCTAACACTTGACCCTAACAAAAAATGAGGAGGAAAATCTTATGACAACAGAAAATTTCACCCGCTACGTTAGCGAATTTGGCGATAGCAATCTATCCCGCGAGGTGGACGAGGAAGCGGTAAAGGAGTTATCGCAGCTTATCAGCGGAAGTCTTGTTTATCGTTTATATGAAGCTCTTGACCGTATGGACTTCGACCTTGCCGCTGTAACAGCCCACCTCGAAGCACTCTGCGACAGCGGAAATCACTTCGGATTGGTCTACTTTGTTCTGATGCTTGCAGAAAGTGCAAATATAGAATTGCCCGAACGGTTTACTGAAGCCGCCGTTGTTGCCGCTTTCATTCCCTATCTTTCGGCGGCACTCATTGAGGATTGGCTCAATTTCCATAATGAATATGAGGGAATAGCCGAGTAATAAAAACCGCACCTTTGCTACTGTGCGCCCTCCGCTATACAATAGAAGTATCAAGGAGGTGCGCGACCTATGAAAAGGCGCAGTCATACAAGATGCGGCTTGAAGCTATGAAACGCACAGCGGGGCGACCCGCAAATAATTCTGTGCCAGTGGCACAGAATTTTGAGGGAAAGACTTCACGGGAATTGCTGGGCGAAAAAGTTGGCGAAAGCCAAGACCAAGTACGCCGCTATATCCGCTTAACAGAGCTAATCCCCGGCATTTTGGATATGGTGGACAATGCAGTCATCGACGACAAAACCAAGCCGCAGATGGCATTTCGCCCCGCTGTGGAATTGTCCTATCTCACCAAAGAGCAGCAAAACGACTTACTCATCACAATGGAAAGCGAGGATAGAACGCCATCGCTTTCTCAGGCGTTGGAGATGAAACAACTTGGCGCGGCGGGAACGCTGGATATTGACACGATTTTTAACCTCTTGCGGCAGGAAAAGCCCAATCAGGTGGAGCAGTTCAAAATCCCGCGTGAGCGTATCAGCAAATACTTCCCCGCAAACACTCCGTCGCAGAAAATCGAGGACACCATCATCAAGGCATTGGAGCTTTGGCGAAAGCGGGAGCAGAGCCGCGATGCACGGTAGCAGAATACCTTTGATTGTTCGTGCTTTTTCAAGTATAATTGAGTTGTAAAATTCACTTGGAGGACACGAATATGAGAAAATACGCATTGTTGCTTGTGATAATTCTGTTGTTGGGAGTAGCGACCGCCTGTGCTGCGAATACCACCGCACCCGCGAACAGCGACACACCCACGGCAATAGGAGAAACCACATCTGCTATTGTGAGCGAAAACCCTGATAGCACGACTGAAAGTGAGCCGACTGCGGCGGCAAGTGAACCCACAGAAGCACCAAGCCAATCGACTACACCTTGCTCTTGCGCTTGCAACGTGCTTGGGAGTGTTCACGGCGTTTAACCTGACCGCGAGTGCGGCTACCACCGGGGATGTAGTCATGGTACAGCTTCCCCGCGGCGATGACCCAAACCAAACAGGCTGGGGACATTCTGCAATGACCTTTGCCAACGGTTGGCACTCGGCGGCTTCAACGCACACCACAGCCAAAGGCTTTGGGTCATACTCGGCACCCACGGTCTACTGCATCGAACCGGGTGTTCCGTTGAACTCCGGCGATACGCTCAATCAGAAAGGCGAGGATTTTTGGGACGAATACCCTGAAAACCTCAACGCAACCCTTGAAGCCTATCAGATTAAGCAGTTTATCGGGCGAATCTTCGTATACGGCTATACGGGAAACAACAACCTCAACTGGAACTCCACAAATCCCACTCACGCCGACCAAATCGCCAATATGCTGGCGACACAGTTTCTTGTGTGGGAAACGGTTGTGGGCGACCGCGACAGCAATTTTAATTGGGTTGCCGCACCGAGCGGAACAAGCAACATCATTGCGATGCTGGCTTCCAACCACCCGCTGCGCTCTGAGATTTTGGCACACTATGACCGCATTGTCGCTTCGGTGAAGAACCATGTGAGTCGTCCGAGCTTCCTTGCCGGAAACCTTGCGGGCGCATCCACCTATGACCTTGCGTGGGACGGTTCAAAGTATTCCGTCACGCTGACCGATACCAACAATCTGCTCGGCAATTTCACCTTTTCCAGCACCACACCGGGCGTGAGCTTTTCGGTCAGCGGCAACAAGCTGACCATTAGCACAACCACCCCGCCCACAGGCACAATCGACATCACCGCCAACAAGAGCGGCAATGTCCGCAAAACCACCGTTGTTTGGACGGACTATATCATGAGCAACAAGACCAGCGGACAGATTCACCGAGATACGCAACAGCAACGCGCACGATGAGGTGCAGATGTCCGGCACACGCGCCGAGTGGAAAGAGATTTTGGCGATTTACGCCGTCAAGACCAACTCCGACCCCGACAATCCCGCCGATGTTGCCACAATGGACGAACGCAAGAAAGAGCTTCTGCGAACCGTCTTTTGGGATATGAACACCCTTGCCAGCCGTACCGAAAGCAAAACGGTCACGGAAGTAACCGTTGAGGGTGACGGCGAGGACTTCATCTCCACCGAAACCACCGTTACCAAGACCATCTTGTATATCGCCGTGTCCCACAAGACTGCCGATGAAATGGCAGTGCAATACGGCTTCAATGACAGCCAAAAGGCGCAGCTTGCCGAGCTATTGAACGCTCAATACGCTGATATGTGGACGGCGGTTCTCTATGGAATCCACAACGGCAGCGGCGATATTGTGGCAGTTGCCGTATCCCAGCTTGGAAACGTGAATGGCGAATCGTATTGGAGCTGGTATGGCTTTGAGGGTCGCGTGGCATGGTGCGCCACCTTTGTTTCTTGGTGCGCCAACGAGTGCGGCTATATCGACGCGGGGATTATTCCCAAATTCGCCGCTTGCCAGTCACAGGGCATACCGTGGTTTCAAAACCGTGGACTGTGGCAGGACAGCAGCTACGTTCCCGCGCCCGGCGACATCATCTTCTTTGATTGGGAGCAAGACGGCAGCTCTGACCATGTGGGCATCGTCGAATCCGTCGAGGGTGAGGTCGTCCACACGATTGAGGGTACCCTGTTGCCCCGCATACCGAGCAGACAAGGACACGGTGTTTTCCGAGTTTCTCTACGACTTTTCAAAGGAATATATCGTGCATTTCAGACGGCTGTTTGACGGCGCGCGTGGCGACAACGAGTATCAAAATCTTGTATCGGTTCGCCCACAGTACAAGGATGACATTGCCAGAATGATATTGCTGGACTTTATCACACGGCAAGACGACCGCCATCTCTCCAACATCGCTATCAAGATGAGCGGCAACACCGAATCCTTCTATCCTTTATACGACAACGGGCGCAGCCTGTTTTACGAGGACACAGAGGAAATGGTAGAGCAGGCAATCGCTGACCCTGTAGCCTACGCTACCAGCTTTGGCTTTGCAGGAACCTACTTCGATTACGTTCGGGAGATTGCCGCCGAACGCGGCAGACTATCTGATTTGATTAACATAAACATTACCGAAAAAGAAATAGCCAACATTCTGGAAGATGCGGACTTTACAGGCTATCGTTATGACGGAGCTTTGCGGTGGATTGTGAAAGCGATTGAGATGATAAAGTTGTTTGGTTAATATGGCAACCCCAAAACCAGCCAACAATTTCGGAAGTAAAGCGGTCACAAAGTCGGAAGTGAATCTCCAATAATCACGGAAGTAACCGCTTCACATTTTCGTAAGTTCGTGCTATACTGTGCATACGGTTTAGTTGTGAATCACCAACGGCATGATTTTGGAGTTGCTTGTTTCACCCTGTTTCATCTAAGTTCATTCTCGTTAGGGTCAACATTAGGGTCAAAACCCGATTTTGGGCAAAAGCGAAATTGAGAAACCCAGTCATACCAAGGGTTTTCGGGTGCAAAATGGTAGGCAGAGCGCGTCCTTGGTAAGGACGAGGTCTCCGGTTCGAATCCGGATAGCAGCTCCAGAAAAACCCCGCATTGCAAGGCGCAATGCGGGGTTTTTCCTTTTGTTCGATACTTTAGCTTGATACTTTGGATTGCTATTTCGTCACGTTGAAACCGTGCGTAAAAATGTTCAGTATCCACTTCCATATGCGCGGGTACTCCCGCAAAATAGTGGCGCGTATGTCGTCGAAGTCCGCTTTTGTGAGGTCGTTGATATTTTCCCAGAAGTAATCGCCGTTTGCTACGTCGCCGATTGCGATATGCCCCTGCGCGTATGCACCCATCGCAATGTGTCCCGCCGAGGCGAAACCGCCGACGGCATAGAACACGCCCAACGCAACGCCGCCGACGGCGAACAATCCCGCGGCAATTGCGCCTATTGCAAGGCAACCTATGGCAAATGCGGCAATTGCGAGAAGCCCCACGCCGACCGCGCCGAGCGCGAACACGCCGAGTGAAATCGCACCGAAGGACAGAACACCCATTGATATTGCTCCGAGCGAGACAACCCCTTTCGCGATTGTGCCGACCGCGATTATGCCCTCCGCTTTTCGCAGCCCCGCGCCGAGATTTATGTGCACAAGCGGAAGCCCGTACAGAGTGCGCTGCGATTTGTATTCGTAGTGAAACCCGCGCGGGTAATAGGGGAGCGGCGGCGCGGCATCGTCGGGCGCGCTTTCGACGCCAACCAGTTCGTCAACGCTGATGCCGAAAAGCTTTGCCATTTCAATAAGCTTGTCCATTTCCGGTGTCGTTTGCCCAAGCTCCCACTTGGACACGGTCTGCCGCGTGACATTCAGCTTTGCACCGAGTTCTTCCTGAGAAAAGCCGTTCGTTTTTCTCAGGCGCATGAGATTTTCGTGAAAACACATATGTATCCCTCCTAAGGTAAATAGTACCCCGTTTGGCGGTGTTGGTCTACCAAACGCCGTTGGAAATGTGTCAACCAAAGTTAACATTGCCTTATTTTAACGTATTTTCGGGTGAAAGTCTATAACCAAACCTGCCATTGCTTGAAAATCATGGTCGGTTGCCATAAATGGGGGAGCTGTCAAATGTGGCGATTGGGAAACGGCTTGGGAATTATTCGCCCGCTTTCGGACGGCGCGCGTCATGTCGGTTGTATTCGTCAGATACACAAAAATCCGTTACAAAAATACTTTTATTACGGTTAAAATTTGTTCTTGCGAAAATTATCGAAGTATGTTACTATATTTACGGGATAGGCTGAGTAGTGGCAGCCGAAAACTACATATAGTGTTGGTCATTTTTTATGGACACAAATGTCGAATTTTGTCGAATGGCATCTGTGTATGGCACTCTGTTGGAAATGGAAATTTGCATTGAAAGGATTTGTTACGAATGAAGTCTACAGGAATTGTGAGGAAAATCGACGAGCTTGGGCGCATCGTCGTACCAATTGAAATTAGAAGAACGCTTGGCATTGCGGAAAAGGACCCGATGGAGATTTACGTCGAGGGTTCCATGATAATTCTGAAGAAATACGTGCCGGAGCGGCTTAATGTCGCCGTGCGCAAAAAGAGGTATGTCTGCGAGTCCTGCAAGCGCGAGCTTGAAGAGAAGCGCGCGCGGCAAAAGCAGGAGCGCGCACATTCGCACACGCACAACGACAACGGACAGGACGATGAATAACCGCCGCGGTGTTACGGACGGAGACGAACGAAGGAGACGCTTTTGCGTCTCTTTCGTCTGTTTGCGCGCCGCGTTTCCGCGCGCGGCTGATATTAGGGCGGATATTCGCCGAAATTCGCAAAAAATATTCGGATTGACACTTGACCGCGGCGCGGTGGGTGTGGTATAATCTACCCACCTGTCAGCGGACGGGCTAGTTTTGTGTGTCAAAATTAGTGCGACTTTGTGGTGGCAACCGTATCCGCAAATACCAAGCAGGGAGGCTATAATAAGGAGGCGCCGTAATGAGGGTCAAAATCACGCTGAGATGCAATGAGTGCAAGCAGAGAAACTACAATACCATTAAAAACAAGAAGAACACGCCGGATCGTCTTGAGCTAAACAAGTACTGCCGATTCTGCCGCAAACACACGGTCCACAGCGAGACGAAGTAGCGGAAAGGAACGAATGTAATGTCAGACGAAAAGATTGAAAAAGGCAAGCAGCCCGATGCTGCCGCAAAGAAAAAGGTTAAACGCCGCAACCCCATTGCCAAATGGTTCCGCGAGCTTAAGAGTGAGCTGAAGAAGGTTGTATGGCCCACGCCGAAGCAAATCACGAACAACACGCTCGTGTCACTCGCGGTTATGGTTTCCGCCGCAATTGTTGTTTGGGGCGTTGACCAAGTTGGCGCAACGATTATTCAGGCTCTCCGCAGCGTGTTCGCAGCCAGAGGTTAGGGGAGATGGCGGAAGAAGCAAGGTGGTATGTGGTTCACACGTACTCCGGTTACGAAAACGCGGTTGCGACGACGATTGAAAAAGCCGCCGAAAACCGCAAGATGCAGGATTTGATTATCGAGCTGAAAATTCCTACAGAAACTGTAACCGAGGTTGTGGACTCCAAACCAAAGACGGTTGAGCGCAAGGTGTACCCCGGCTATGTGCTCATCAAGATGGTCATGACGGACGACAGCTGGCACCTTGTGCGCAATGTGCGCGGCGTGACAGGCTTCGTCGGGTCGGCGAACAAGGCGATACCGCTCGATGAGGACGAAATCCGCGCGATGAACCTCGAGAAGCACGAGGTTGTCGTCGGGTACGAAATCGGCTCCACCGTAAAGGTCACGGACGGTCCGCTGAAGGACTTCCTCGGCACCGTTGACGAGATTGAGCTGGACAAGAGCCGCGTGCGTGTAATCGTGTCGATGTTCGGGCGCGAAACACCGGTTGATTTGGACTTTGACCAAATTGAGGTTGTGTAAGCGGGCAAGAGCGAGCAATTTAGTCTAACGCAGGTTGAATCGCGAATTAGCGCGATTGTTTCCGTCGGCGCGTGCCGACGAGTGGGAGGGCGCGTTTATCATAACGCCCCGCCGAATTACCACATTTATTTAGGAGGAAAAACAAGTGGCAGCGAAAGTAACAGGTTCGATTAAACTTCAAATTCCCGCGGGAAAGGCGACAGCCGCACCTCCCGTCGGTCCGGCGCTCGGACAAGCGGGCGTCAGTATCCCTAACTTTATCAAGGACTTTAACGAGCGCACAAAGAATGACGAGGGCATGACAATTCCCGTCGTCATCACCGTGTACTCCGACCGCACCTTCACGTTCGTGACCAAGACCCCGCCCACGCCGAACCTTCTCAAGAAGGCTTGCGGCATTGATAAGGGTTCGGGCGTTCCGCAGAGGGACAAGGTTGCGAAAATCACGCAGTCCGAGGTGCGCAAGATTGCCGAAATGAAGCTCCCCGACCTCAACGCGACGGATATTGAGTCGGCGGTCAGCATGGTTTCCGGCACGGCGCGCAGCATGGGCATTACGGTTGTGGAGGGCTAATGTATGTTTAGAGGAAAGATTTACAAAGAGAGCGCAAAGCTCGTTGACAAGAGCACTCAATATGACGCGGCGGATGCGTTTGAGCTTGTCATTAAGACGGCAAAGGCAAAGTTCGACGAGACGGTTGAGCTGCACATAAAGCTGGGCGTTGACTCGCGTCACGCCGACCAGCAGGTTCGCGGAGCGATTGTTCTGCCGCACGGTACGGGCAAAACCCGCCGCGTGCTAGTGTTCTGCAAGGACGAGCGCGTTCAGGAGTCGCTCGACGCGGGCGCGGATTTCGCGGGCGGACAGGAGCTTGTTGAGCGTATCCAGAAGGAGAACTTCTTCGATTACGACGTCGTGGTTGCAACGCCTGACATGATGGGCGTCGTCGGTCGTCTCGGTAAGCTGCTCGGACCCAAGGGTCTAATGCCGACGCCTAAGGCGGGCACAGTTACGGCGAACATCGCGCAAGCGATTGCGGAGATTAAGGCGGGTAAAATCGAGTACCGCCTTGACAAGACGAACATCATTCACTGCCCGATTGGAAAAGTTTCTTTCGGCAGCGAGAAGCTCGTGGACAACTACAACGCGCTCGTGACGGCGGTCATTCGCGCAAAGCCCTCCGCCGCAAAGGGACAGTATATCCGCAGCTGCGTCACCGCGTCAACGATGGGACCCGGCGTGAAGATTAACGCGCAGAAGCAAATATAGCCTGAAATTGCAAGTAAAATTAAGCCCCCTCGGATTCGTCCGAGGGGGCTTTTTGCGCGTGAGTTGTTAATTTGAGCTTCTTACGCGTAGGTTAGCACCGCGCCGCTGTCGATTAAGTCGAAGCAGACACGCAGGTTGCGCGGAACCGAGGGGTACATGCCAAGCCCGAACAGCTTCGCTTTGCCGCGCAGTTCCTCCGACGCGCCGTCGTAGCTCGCGCCGCTTAGGACAAATTCCGTCTCGTTCTCATTGAATGTTACGGGCGGCAGGGCGTTTTGCGCCGATTCGCGGTTCATCGGACACGACATTTGGCACCGCAGGCACCGCGAAATCGTGTGGTGCGCCGCGCTCGGCACGAACGGCGGGAACTCGCCCGCGTTCATCGTCAGCATAGAGTAGCAGCGCGACACGTCGAGCATGTACCGCTCCGCGTCGAGCGCACCCGTCAGGCAATGACGAACGCATGAGCCGCAGCTCGCGCATTGCTCCGCGACGGCAAAGTCGCGCCACTCGTCGCACTCGGGCGGCACGTCCGAAAAGTACGCGGAGTACACGAAAAAGCTGCCGTGCTCGGGTGTGTACGTAATGTTGTTGCGCCCGTAGACCGCAAGTCCCGACGACACGCCGAGCTGCTTGTAGGGGAGCCACGCGTCAGATTTTTCGTAGTGAAAACCGCTATTCGCGGCTTCGGCGGCGAGAAATTCGTCAGCCGCAGCCGTTTCGTATGGGTGAATCAACGCGGCGTATACGGGATAGTCGCGTCCCGCGCGCCGAAACGTAACCTCGCAGTAGCTGTAGGACGCGGTTGCCGCGATAATCAGCGACTGCGCCGTGAACGGCAACTCGGGCACATCGTAGCTCGCGAGCGACAGCAACTGCCGTGTTGCGGGCGACAATTCGGTGTCGCGCACGAACGCTGCCGTGCTCTCGCGCAATTCGGCGAGCCGCGAAACGGGGATTACGCGGAGCGCGACGCCGTTTCGCGCCGCGACGTCGGTGAGCCGCGCCATTATTCCGCCACCTGCGTGACGCGTTTGCCGCGCTCAATGAGCACCTTGTCGCGCTTCGGCTCAATTATCGCGGCGGTGACCTGCGCGTCCCATTCCTCCGCCGAAACCTCCTCGAACAGAACGGTAAAAGCCTCGCGCGGCGCGCCCCACGCCTTAGACGCGGCATCGACCAGTGCTTCCGCGGCGCGCGCTTTTGTCTCCTCGTCACGACCCGGGCGAACGTACATTTGAATAAACGGCATTATAACCCACTCCTTTTTCTTACGGTTGTCAGGTCATTTTACCATTTGCGGCGGTAAAACGCAATAGCGCGGAAATTTTGCCGAACGGATAATTTTCCGCCAAACCCTATTGCATTGTTGCCGATTTTCTGCTATAATGCACCCATTGCCGTTTTTTGCGGGTGTAGTTCAGTGGTAGAACACCAGCCTTCCAAGCTGGTCATGTGGGTTCGATTCCCATCACCCGCTCCATAGTAGAAGCCTTGCGAATGCTGATTAGTTCAGCGTTTGCAAGGCTTCTTGTTGCTCATAATTCAGGAACCGCGATTATTATTCGGCATTTTAGTGCTGCAATGCAAGACAACTTGCAATTCAACGCTCCGCCCACGCGGCGATGTACGCGAAGCCCGCCCAGTATTCGTCCGTGCGCATAAGTGCGTAAAAGACTTCATTTTCCATGACACTATCGCCGTTCAGCCGATAGTGCGCGACGAGCGCGTACAGTACGATACTCGCGTTCAACGTGTCCGCGTCGGCAAGCCAACTACTGTACGTTTCCCCCGCATTCGACTTGCCGCAGAGAACCGCCAACCCGTCGCGGTACCCTGTGTGGTGCCCAATGTCGAGCGCGAAGTCGAAGCTCCGCCACTCTGCGTTGCCCGAGCGCGTCCTCGCGACCGTCATCGCGAGCCAGTAGGCGGAAGCAACGAGCATTTCGGGCTCGTTCGCGTAGTGCGCCATACAGCGGGTGAAACACGCCTCCGCCTCCGAGTTTTTGCCCATTGCATACGCCGTTATGCCGAGCCTGTACAGCGCATAAGCGTTGTCGGGAGAACGCTCCAGACAGTAAGCGTAATCGGCGTAAGCCTTGTCGAATTGCAGCGTGTTGTAATAGCGCGGCGCGCGGGCGAGCCTTACGTCGCAGTCGTCGGGACGCAGCTCCAACGCGCGGTTGTAGACTTCAATCGCTTCGCGATAGCGGAGCTGGAAATTCAGCCTTTTCGCGAAGTCCATCAGCAGAGCGTAGTCGTCGGGTTCAGCCGCGAGCTTTCTGCGCGACTCGGCGGTTTCTTCGTTGTCGGGAGTGCTGTGCGGCAAGGCGAAAAACTGGCTGTTCTTGTCCGCGTGGATTTCCGAAAAATATTTGTGTGTATGCGACATAAATCTACCTCTATTCCATATAACTTTTTGCGCCGCCGGAACGCACAAGCGACGCGCGATACTCGAAAAACGTGTTCAGCAGTCTGAACGACAGCGAGCAGAGCGTTATGCACAGCCCCGGCGCGAGGAACCAGTTGAGCGCGCCGCGTGCGAACCCGCCGTTGCGGTACGCGAAATTGACCATGCCGCCCCACGTTACGGAGGACGGGTCGCCAAGCCCGATAAAACTGAGCGCTGACTCCATCATCATGCAGCTCGACACGGAGAGAATGTACCGCGCGAGCACGGTTTCCATGAGGTTCGGCAGTATGTGGCGGAATATAATCCGCGCTTTCGGGATTTGCAAAATCACAAGCGACTCGACAAACGCGGTTTGCTTTAGTTGCGCCGCCCTTGCGCGTACCGCTCTGGCAGTCGGGCACCAACCGAGCAGCGCGATTACGGCGGCGGTGTTCCCGCTCCCCGCGCCGAGATACGCCGCGACGACGATTGCCGCGGGCAGCATCGGCACGAGCAAGAACACGTTGATAATTCCGCCCGCGACTTCACCCGTCACGCCAGAAACGTAACCCGCCCACAGCCCGATTGCGGTGCCGAGAAACAGCGATATTACCGATGATGTTAGCCCGATAACGAGCGTGTTACGCGCGGCATGGACAAGCTCCGTGAAAATGTCGTAACCCATATCGTTTGTGCCGAGCAGATGCGCGCGGCTAATCGGTTGCCATGCGCGGAACATTTCCTTGACCCCATACGGCGCGATTCGTTGCGGAAGCACCGAAAACGCGGCGAATATTACCAGCAGCAACATGCCGAGCGCGAGCGCGGCAAACGCGCTATTCCGCTTCATAAATACCAAGCCTCACTTTCGGGTCAAGCGCGAGACAGACGAGCCGCGTGACAATATCAGCCGCGATTACCGCGAGCGCCGACACGAACAGGCAACCCTGCAACGTCGGAAAGTCGCGCGCGGAGATTGCGCCCGTCATTAACTGCCCCATGCCGCGAATTGAAAAAATGTTCTCCGCGATAAGCGAACCCGACAGCACGAAGCCGACATTCAGCCCGACCATTGTTACAAACGTTTGACTGACGTTGCGGAAAATGTGCACGTAGCGGATTCGGTTCTCCGATATGCCACGCGCACGCGCGTAAAGCACGTACTTTTCCTCCGTTGACGCGGCGACTTGATTGCGCAGTATCAGGTACTTACTCGGCAGCGCGGACAGCGACAGCGCAGTTACTGGCAGAACGAGGTGCCGCAGCCTGTCCGCAACCGCGTTGTGAGCGTTCGCGGATGCAAGCCCGCCGAACGGCAACCAGCCCAGATGATACGCGAACACGGTGATGAGCAACATGCAGAGCAAAAAGACGGGTACCGCGTTCATGATAATCATCGCGCCCGTAATTGACGCGTCGCCGACACCGCCGTTCTTTGAACCCGCGTAGGTCGCGAGCAGCATTGCGAGCAGCGACGAGATGATTACGGCGGGAACCGCAACGCGGAGTGTGTTCGGTATGCGTTCCGCGAGCATACTCCCGACGCTGCGCTTGTAGTGATACGAGTGGCCCAAGTCCAACTTGAGCAGCGACTTTACATACAGCCCGAGCTGCGCGGCGACAGGCGCGTCAAGTCCGAGCTTTTCGCGGTACATTGCGTATTCCGCCTGTGAAACGAGGTCGTCCTCAAGTCCCGTCAGCATGAGCACGGGGTCGCCCGGCATCATGCGCGGCAGGAAAAAGTTCACGGCGACAATCACGAGCAAACACGCGAACGCTGAAATCAGTTGCCGAATCGTCTGTTTCATAATGTGCAATCTATTTTTTCGTGACGCTGTACCACGTGCGAGCGTTCAGAATCCCGAATGTGCCGTCAACCGTGAACCCGCCAAGGCTCGAATTGTACGCCTGAATGTACGAATCACGGAACAGCGCGATTGCGGGAGTATTTTCCGCGTAATACTGCTGGCACTCGGCGGCGGCTTTGAGGTATTCCTCGGGTGTTGCGGCGGTTTTCAACCTTTGCACGATTGCGTCAAACGTCTCGTCCATAATTTGTCCTTGACCGTTGCTCGCGCCAAGCCCGGACATATAGGCGGTGCCCATTCCCGCCTGCATCGCCATGCCGAACGCGGTGAATTTCGTCACCATCGCCTGATTTGTATGCGTTTGCTCCGTAATCTCGCGGAAACTCGGCACGTCGGTGATGTTTAACGTCAGTTCAATCCCGACCTCGGCGAGATTCGCTTTTAGCAGCTCCGCGTAGCGTTCGTACACGGGAATGTCGGAGCGTACCATAAGCTCAAGCGTGAGCGGTTTGCCGCCAAGCTCAACAATTCCGTCGCCGTCGGCATCGGACACGCCCAACGCCGTCAGGTATTCGCGCGCTTTGTCGAGGTCGCGGACAAGCTCGGGCGTGTCGATATATCCGAAGGTTCCCGACGGAACGAACCCCGCCGTTGAGCGCGCGGAATACTCGCTGCCGAACAGCTCGCGAAACTTGTCGTAGTCTATTGCAAACGCGACGGCTTTGCGGAAGTTTATATCACTCGCTGGCGCAGTATTGTTGTTGAACACAAGCACCGCCGTGTTGCTCGTGTCCTTTACGGGAAATAGCGATACGTTTGCCGCCGTTTTGAAGTCCTCTGCCGCCGCCGCGCCAACCCCGCCCGCGTAGGCGTACACCATATCAATTTCGCCCGCCTTGAGCGCGAGGTTCAGCGTGTCCACGCTGCCGAAAGTACGGAAAATCACGGTTTCGACGTTCGGCTTGCCCCAAATGAAATTCTCATTCGCGACAAAGGTGTATGTCCGCGCGTCCGCGTTGTAGTCGGCGAACTCGTACGGACCGCAACCGATTGTCATTTGCTCCGTCGTCGCGGTCGTCATGTCCTCAATGCCCTCGAATATGTGCTTTGGCATCAGCCGAAGCGTCGTCAGCCCCGAGAGGTGGCGCACGTTCGCGGACGGCAGGACGAGTTCAACCGTGCGCTCGTCAATGACGTTTATTTCCGCGTATGTAGTCTGCGGCTCGCCCGTGCTTTGCAGGGCGTTGTACTCGATTGTGAATTTAATATCCTCCGCCGTCACGGGAACGCCGTCGTGCCACGTCAGCCCGTCAACGACGGTCAACGTCCACGTTTTATAGTCGCTCGTCGCAAACTCGGTCGCAAGCGGTTGAACATTGGCGTTCTCGTCGATGTAAACAGGCGCGAGCTGCGACAGCGTGCCCGAATACACGTCGAAGTTGTACACGCTGCGGCTCGGGGTTTCGAGGTCTGCCGCCGTGCCGATTATCAGCGTTTCGATTGACGTCGGCGCGGGCGCGGCGCCGGGTTCCGCCGATTCTGCGGGTGTTGTTACAGGTAGCGGCGCAGTTTGCGCGGGCGCGGCGGCTTTGCCGCATGATGTGAGCAGCGCGGCAAGCATCATTACCGCGAGGATAAGCGCGAGTACTTTTTTCATTTCTGTTCTCCCTTTATTCAATATTGATTTTCCCGCCAGACAGCGCGTAAACGCGGTCTGCGGTATTATCGACAAGCTCGGGGTCGTGCGAAATCAGCAAAACCGAGATTCCGCGCGTTAATACGAGGCTCTTCAGCACGTTGATTATGACCGCTTGCGCGGCGGGGTCTAACATGCTCGTCGCTTCGTCGGCAATCAGAAGCTTGGGTTCCGTGCCGAGTACGCGGGCAATCGCGGCGCGCTGTGCTTGCCCGCCCGAAACCTGCGACGGCAGGCGGTCAAGCAGCTCGGCTCCAAGTGAAACCTCGGCAAACAGTTGCGCCGCGCGGGTTTTCGCTTCCGTTCGGCTGCTGACAAGGCGGCGCGCGAGCAGCGGTTCCGCCACCGCGTCGCCGAGCCTTTGGCGCGGGTCAAGCGCGGCATATGGTTGCTGCGGGACAAGCCCGATAACGCGCCCGATGTCGCGGTTGTAGCGTTTGCCGTCAAGCAAGAACTCGCCGTTTAGTGTTACTCTGCCCGCGTCAGCGCGGAGCGTTCCGCACAAAAGCCGCGCGATTGTCGATTTGCCCTCGCCGCTTTTTCCCGTCAACGCGACGATTTCCGCGCGCTCAATCCGCATTTCCGCGCCATTTAGCGGAGTTTCAGCCGCTTTTGCCCCCGCGCGACGAAACGACTTCGTTAAATTCGTAATTTCCAGCATGTTTTGTAAGCTCCAATACTCGGCTGCATTTTGCCGAAATTGCGTGGTCGTGGGTTATCACCGCCACCGCGCAATCCGCCATCAGCTTTTTCAGCAAGTCCACGAACGCAAACGCCGCGTCGCGGTCCAGCCCGCGCGTCGGTTCGTCCGCGATTACAAGCTGCGGCTTCGCGGCAAGCCCGAGCGCAAGCACCACGCGTTGCGCCATTCCGCCCGATAACTGGAACGGGTACTTGCAGAGCACGGACTGCGCATCGTGAAACCCGACGGCGTGCAGGCTTGCTTCCGATTGTTCGCGCCAATCGCCGCGTTTCACGCCGAGCCGCTTGAGCGTTTCGTAAAAGTGCGCCCTGACAGTCAGCGACGGATTCAGAAAATCCGCTCCGCTCTGCGGAATGTAAACCATTTCGCGCCCACGAAGCGCGTGCAGCTGCTTTTGCCCGAGCGTCAACACGTCGGTATCGCCGACACAGGCACGCCCCGTCGCGCGGCAGTTTTTCGGCAGCAGCCCCATGAGCGCGAGCACGGTCATCGTCTTTCCGCAACCAGATTCGCCGACGATGCCGAGCTGCTCGCCGTCGCCGATTGTGAACGAAAGCCCGCTGACAATCGTGCTATCGCCGCGCTCCAGCTTTGCGACGATTGACAGGTTTTCAACGTTCAGCATTGGTGTTGCCGAAATGTGACGGCACGAAAACCATAACAGGGCGTATCCATTATGTATCCCTCCAAGCACAAAAAAATAAGCCGAACTAAACCGCATTTCGCGCGGTTTGGTTCGACTTTCGTAGTCAATTTCGGTTTATGAGTAACGCCGAGTGGTTGCCGCCCGACATTCTTTGTCGGATTGGAAGCATGATAACACGGAGGAACGCGGCTTGTCAAGCCCCGATTTTGCGCGATGCGCAATGTATCCGCACACGCAATCATGTAGTGCTTGACAAAGTGCCGCGCATCGGCTATACTAACTGCGTTCGGAGCGTTGTCCGAATATTTGCGCCGAAGGCCACATATGTCCACGTTTGGCGTTTACCGAAAAACTGAATACATGTCTGAGTTCCGCGGGCTTGCACGGCTCGCGGCTGAGAGGGAAGTCGGTGAAAAGCCGACGCGGTCCCGCCGCCGTATGCGCATGGCGCCGTCTGTAATGTTGATTGACATTAGTCACTGGGGTTACTCCCGGGAAGGCTGACGGCGCGTTCGGAACAATCGTTCCGTGACACGCAAGCCGGAATACCTGCTCAAGACTGTGTCCACAGCCGCGCTTCGCGGCTTCGCTACGGATTTTAGCGACGATTGGACTAAACGGCGCGCCTTTATGTGTGCGCAAAATTGCGGAAAAACGGCCGCGGCATTTATTGTCGCGGTCTTTTTGTTTGCTTGGAGGATTGCAATTGCGGATTTTTATATCAGGCGGCTGCAAAAACGGTAAGTCCACGCTCGCGCGGCGGCTCGCAGTCGCGCAGCGTGCATTGAGCGGCGAGCTGTACTATATCGCGACGATGGTGCCGACGGGCGACGACGACCTGCGCCGCATTGCGCGGCACCGCGCGGAGCGTGCGGGCGACGGTTTCACGACGCTTGAGCAACCGCGCGATGTGTCGAGCTTGATTGATACTTGCGACTCGGGCGCGTCGTTCCTGCTCGACAGTTTAACCGCGCTGCTGCAAAACGAGATGTTCCGCGACGGGGAAATTCACTGCGACGCGCATGTGCGGGTAATCGCGGAGCTTACGAGACTGCTCGATGCGGCCGAGAACATTGTCGTTGTTTCGGACTTCATCTACGCGGACGCGGGGATTTACGACGCGGCGACGGAGCGGTACCGTGAGTGCCTTGCGCTCGTTGACAGAGCGGCGGCGGAGCGATGCGACGCGGTGCTTGAGGTGTGTTATTCGGGCATAATTGTACATAAAGGGGAGCTTGATTTATGAAGCTGATTATTGGCGGCGCATATCAGGGAAAGCTGGATTACGCGCTGTCGCACTACGGATTCACACGCAACGACGTGCACTTTTGCGCGGAGGACGAGACTGCGCTTGTTACGGACAAGCCCGTGCTCTACGGGTTTGAGCGGTGGGTGCTCGCGCTTGTTCGGTCGGGGCGCGACGTGCGGGTTGAGGTCGAAGCGGTGTTGCCGCGCCTTTCGGACAAGGTTGTTATCGCGACGGACATTTCCGCCGGAGTTGTGCCGATTGACCCCGTAATACGCGCGTGGCGCGAGGATTCGGGGCGCGCAACCGTGCGACTAGCGGGCGTTGCCGACGAGGTTGTGCGGCTGTTTGTGGGACTGCCGACGAAATTGAAGTAGAATCTATGCCGAAAGGCTTGGAAATAAACACGATAAAGGAGCAAAAACATGAAAAAGTTACTCGCTGTCCTGCTCGCGCTCACGCTGGTTTTCGCATTGGTAGCCTGCGCAAAGGAGGGGGCGTCGTCCCCGTCCGAGCCGCCCGCAGCCACGACAAACGCGCCCGCAAGCACGGAAGCACCCGCCGTGAGTGAGGTTCCCGAGACTCCTGCGGAGCCGTCCATTGCCGCAGACCGCCAAGGCAATCCGATTACGATTCCCGCAGAGATTAACAGGGTCATAACTTTCGGACCCGCGAACGCGGAAATTCTCGTCGGTCTGGGCGTTGCGGATAAAATTATCGCCATCGATACTTACGCGTTTGACGTTGCGGGCTTGCCCGCGGATTTGCCCGCCTACGACATGTACACGCCCGACGCGGAGCAGATTTTGACGCTTGAGCCTGATGTGCTAATCGTCACGGGAATGGCGCAGTCGCAAGGCTCCGACCCGTTCAAGCCGCTTTCGGACGCGGGCGTTTGCGTCATATATGTACCGTCCTCCGAGAGCATTGAGGGTATCCGCGAGGATATTCGCTTCCTTGGCAACGTGTTCGGTAAGACGGACGCGGCAAACACGCTCGTTGCCGATATTGACGCGAAAATCGCGGAGGTCAAGGCAATCGGCGACACGATTACCGACAAGAAAACCGTGTTCTTCACGCTCGCCGATTCTTCGTATCTGTACAGCTTTGGCTCGGGAACGTTCCTCAACGAGATTATCGAGCTTGTCGGCGCGGCGAACGTGTTCGCCGACCAGACGAGTTGGATTGGCGTTTCGGACGAGCAGGTGCTCTCCGCGAACCCCGACGTGATTCTGACGAGCGTGAACTATCTTGAGGACGCAATCGCCGATATAGTTTCAATCCCGGGCTTTGACGCGATTACGGCGGTGCAAAACGGCGACGTGTATTACATTGACACGAACCTTTCAAACCGCGCAAACCAGAACATCACCAAGGCTATCGACCAAATTGCCGAGGCAATTTACCCCGACGTTTATAAATAATGAAGCTTAAAATCTGGGTTACGGTTATCGCCGCGCTTGTGATTCTGGTTTTGGGAATGGCTATCGGCAGCGTGTTCGTCACACCTGCCGACAGCCTTGCCATCATCTGGCACAAGCTGACGCATACCGCGATGCCCGCGTCGATTAAGGCAACCGATGTATCAATAATTTGGAATCTGCGCCTGCCGAGGGCGCTTTTGGCGTTTATCGTCGGCGCGGCACTTTCGGTTTCGGGCGCGGTTATGCAGTCCGTGCTGAAAAACCCGCTTGCGTCGTCTTACACGCTGGGTGTGTCATCGGGCGCTAGTCTCGGCGCGTCGCTCGTGATTCTTTGCGGGATTACTCTGCCGCTGCTGAAGATGTTCACGCTGCCGATTCTCGGCTTCGCGTTCGGCTTGGGCACAATTTTGCTGTCGATAACAATCGCGTCTCGGCTTGACTCGAGCCTTGAGAACAACACGATTATCCTGACGGGCATGGTAATCTCGCTGTTTACGAACGCGGTTGTGACGCTCATTTCCGCAATGTCGCGCGAGCATATTCAGCAGCTGATATACTGGCAAATGGGCAGCTTTTCGCTAAAGGACTGGAACACGGTCTTTATTCTGCTGCCAATCACGCTGCTGGGCACACTCGTTGTGGTGCACTATAACCGCGAGCTGGACATGCTGACCTTCGGCGAGGAACAGGCGAAGTCAATGGGCGTGAACACCGTGCGCGTTAAGTGGATACTTCTCGTTATCGCCGCCGCCGTCACGGGCAGCGCGATTTCGTTTGTCGGCGTAATCGGCTTTGTGGATTTAGTCGCGCCGCACATCGTGCGCAAAATTTTCGGCTCGCGCCATAGGTACGTGATACCGATGTCGGCGGTGCTCGGCGGTGCGTTTATGGTCGCCTGCGACCTCGCGGCGCGAACGATTGTGCCGATGCAGGACTTGCCCGTCGGCGCGGTTACGGCGATAATCGGCGCGCCGTTCTTTGCGTATGTATATTTTTCAAAGCGAAAGGGGGACGCGTAAATGCTGACGGCTTCGGGAATCAACGTGTCCTACGGCAAGACGCAGGTCGTGTTCGACGTGTCGTTTGAGGTTGCCGACAACGAAAATATTTGCGTTCTCGGTCCGAACGGTTGCGGGAAAACCACTCTGCTCAAGGCAATTGCGGGTATACTGCCGCACTCGGGCGCGGTGTTGATTGATGGGCGTGATACAAACGCGATGCGCCGCCGCGAGGTGTCGCTGAAAATCGCGATGATGAGCCAGTCGCAGGGGATTTACTTCTCGTACACCGTGTACGACGCGGTGATGATGGGGCGGTATTTGCACATCAAGGACGGGGTGTTCGGCTCGCCGTCAAGCGGCGACCGCGACTTTGTTGCCGATTGCCTGAAGTCCGTCGGCTTGCTGGACGTTGCGAAAAAGGAAATATCACAGCTTTCGGGCGGGCAACTGCAACGCGTGTTTTTCGCGCGAACGCTGGCGCAGGAGCCGCAGATTATCCTGCTCGACGAACCGACGAACCACTTGGACATGAAGTATCAAATTGAGCTAATCGAGTACCTGCGCGAGTGGTCGCGTATCGACGGGCACTCGGTAATCGGTGTGCTGCATGACATTAACCTTGCTATGCGGCTGTCGGAAAACATGCTGATTATGCGCGAGGGGCGCACAGCCGCATGCGGGCGCGTCGGCGAAGATGTCACGGCGAAACTGCTCGGCGACGTGTACGGCGTTGACGTTGTGGGCTTTATGCGCGAGAGTCTGAATAAATGGGAAGAGTCCATGTCGTGAATGGTAAAATTCTCCCTTGACAAGTCCGTAGCCGTGTGATAGGCTACGGACAAATATTTCCTTTCTCAAGCGAGCTGCGCAGTTCTAAGGGCATGAGCCTATGCCTATGAAAGTGCAGCCTGCGGCGCGGACATGTCCGTGTCGCACGGGGTCATCACGGGAAACCGGGCGGCCTTACCATCGGCTACAAGCGTGGGAAATGACTTAGGCGAAGCGGTAAAGCCATAATTTGGCTTGCCTACATTATGTTTGTCTGAATTGATGAGCATGGTTTATTTCGTTTTGGTCAGAACCTCCCGCTATTAGCGGGGGGTTCTGTTTGTTTCTCGGTGCAAACATCACGCACCCCGACGCTTGCGGCATTTCACTCGCGGGTAAAAATATTACATAAGGGGAAGATGAAATGCACAAATCGACAAAGAGAATCACGGCACTCATTCTCGCGCTGTTCCTTGCGCTCACGCCGATACTGACCGGCGCGGGTATGACGGAGGACGCTGACGTTCCGACCGCGGAATCGGTTGCGGGCGTTCTCGAGGAAACGTCGGCGGAGCCTGCCGATGAGGAAGTCTCGACTGCTGACGGGGAGTCGGAGGTTTTCGGAATTCTCTCCGCGTTGGAAGATGAGTTTGAAGAAGAAGTATTGCCGCCCGTCGCGACGGACGTGGGCGCGGTTGAGGAAATCGTGTACCCCGACGGTAAGACTGTGACGACGACGCAAATCGGCGACATTGTGACCGTCAAGTGGAGACTCAACGCAGTCGGCGGTGTTGCCTACGGCTTCACGTTGGTGAACCAGTACAAGCTGGGCGTTGTTGAGTTCCTGACGGAGTATTTTGTTGCGGACAACGAAGCGGAATTTCCGAGCATAACCGCGCCGCTTGAGACGCAGACGGGCGTTAAAATGTCGGAAGCTTACGGCGGCGCGCTGCGCGTGACTTACGTCAGCGACAAGGTTGTGTTTGAAGCCCCGATTGACAATGTGCCGCAGTATAAGTATCTTACGTTCAGATTCAAGCTCGTGGGAACGTACCAGAGCAGCGCAATCTCGAATGTTCCGTATGGAACCGTGGCTGAAGGGCTTTCGGTTTTCCTTGAAAAGAGCTTTGACATTACGACGTTGCAGGACGAGAGCGGCAACTTCAGCTCGGCGAAAATAACCGCCGCGAACACCGCCGACGCTATCCATGAGCAGGCGGGCGACGGACTGCACAAGACGATTGTCGTCTCAAGGTGGACAAGCCCGATTAGCGTGACGTTCAACTCTGGCTTCAAAAACGGGGTGAGACTGCGCGCCGAGGGCGATGAAGCGTTCCCCGCGAACAACGTCGCCGCGCCTGTTGCGGTCGGCGGTTACGCGGACGTGCAGTACTACGCGGAAGCTCCCGTGGGGCGCGACGTTTACGGTTACATTGCGGGCGTGTCCTTTAACCCGATATACGCAGAGTTCGACGAAGCCGCGACGATTGCCGCGAACCCGCAGCTCGGCGACGTGACGTACACGGAGGGTGAGATTGCCGCGTCGTCGCACTACATACGCATTATAAAGGAAAGCGACGGCTCAACCGTGGCGTTCGACGTGGAAAATCCGCTCGTCATCACGCTGAAATTCAGGATAACAAACGCGACGTCAAGTTCATTGAGTTTCCCCGCGGGCGCGTCGGGACAAGTTTTTGCTTCCGTATTCCTTACGGAGCCGAGCGTCCGCGCAAGCGAGCTGTTTGACGCGAGCGGCGCGTTCATATTGCTCACTAACCGCACGCCGCAACTCAACGTCAAGACGGCGTGGGCTAACTCCGTCGCTTCGGGAGTTGCGCTGCCCGTATCGCCGCTTACGGCAACGCTGACGCGCAACGCGGCTGACCTTGCGGCGCACCCGATAGTCAAGCCGGACGAAACCGCGCTTGTTGACATCACGGTTACGCCGAAAACCGACGCTTACGGCTTCGCGGTCGGACTGTCGATTTTGTCGGGCTACGTCGCGTTGGAGGAATCCACGTTCGCGGCGGACAACCCCGACTATGCCGACGCAATTAACAGCGGAAAGCTGCAACTTATTTCGACGGGCTTTGTTCCGCGCGTCGTGTGGGAGAGCGACGGCGAAACGAAGGTTGTCGAAGCCGACGAACCGCTGACGCTGCATGTGCGTATTAAGGTCATACGGTCAAACGCGTCGGCTTACACGATACAGGGCATTCAAACCATACCCGCGACTATACTGCTTGACAGCGAATTGCGGTTCACGGGCGAGGGCGGCTTGCTGGACGACGCGGCGACAATCTCGACCGCGTGGAGCAACGCAATTATTGCCGCTGAAAAGGCGGGTAAGGCGAGCGTCGCGTATATCAGCGGCGGTGCGCCGATTACGCCGGGCTTTAGCGCGGTTATCACGTTCGGCGACGTTGCGGGCACGGCGGGAACGTCGAACCCCGAGCCGATTACGATGCCCGTCACGATTACGAACGATTCCGCAAAGGACGTTTACGGGTTTGAGGTCGGCATTATCTGGTCGTACCTGCGCCGCTCCGAAGCGAACGGCGGTCCCGCCTACAACTCCGCCGACTACTATCTGTCGCAGGGCGTGCACATTCAGCTTGACCCCGAAGCGACAAAAGCGGCGAACCCCGACGTTGCACTCGAAATCGCGGACTATTACGAAGCCGCGCGAACGTTTCAGGCTCTGCGGCAGATGTGGGTTGAGAGCGACGGCGAGACTGTCGTTATCCCCGCGGGAGAGTCGCTGACGCTGAACCTTGTGTTCGTCGCGACGAGCGGCTGGAAAGAGACGCTGGTTTCGCACACAGGATACGCGCTTGAAAACAATATATTGACGCTGTTCACGGACCCGTCGCTCCGCGTTAAGGAGTCGGGCGAGGGACTGACGCGCATCGACTTTCTCACGGCAGAAATTAACAACGCGGAAATTGCGGGCAAATTGCTCAAAGGAACAAGCATCGGTCCCGTAACCGGCACGGGTCTTACTGAGGATAAGTTGACGACGGATGCGCAGCGGGCGCAACTGACACAAGGTCGCGTGACGCTTGTGCCGGCGCACCCGGAGTTGAAGCTCGGCGGCAACAACTACTATGAGATTAAGAACGCGGAGGAACTGAACACGTTCGCCGAGATAGTAAATTCGGGCGACAACAAGATTAACGGCGCGATTGTCGCGGAGCAGGGCACACCGCTGACGATTGAAGCTCTGCCTGATTTCCCGGGCATCGGTACAGATGAGTATCCGTTCCTCGGGCACCTTGAGGGCATGGACCACATCGGGCAGGGCACGGGCAACCGCACCGTAATAGTAAACCGCACGGTCACGGCGAGTAGCGGCGCGTCAGTCGGCGGACTTATCAACGTCCTCGGCAGCGGCGGCACGGTTGACACGCTGATTGTCAAAGGCGGCGTGACCGTCACGGGCGGCGTTACCCTCGCAAGTCGCGTGTTGGGTCGCAGCGCGAGCGCGGAGATGAACGTCGGCGGCGTGGTCGGCAAGTCCGTGGGCGGCACAATCGGCGGCATTACGGGCGACGTGAACGTCACGGTTGCGGACGGCGTTAACGCGAACGTCGGAGGCATTGTCGGTTATCTCGGCAAGTCCGACATGCCGAATATCAGGGAGGCAATTTATAACAACAACGCAATGTTCCCATACGCGTTGTCCTATGACACGAACTCCGGCACAGTCAGCGGCGGCACGAATGTCGGCGGTCTTGTCGGGCTGTTCGCGGGCGCGGCGGGCGACGACTCAACGCGCAATACCATCGCCAATTCCGGCAACGGCGGCGACGTGTCAAGCGACGCAGCGAACGCCAATGTCGGCGGCGTTGTCGGGCGCGTCACGGGCGGCGTAATCAAATCCAGCGGCAACGGCAGGAATCTCGGCTATGTAACGATAATCGACCCCGTTACGGGCAGACCCGTGAACGACGCTGCGCGGTCGTACAAGCTCGGCGAACCGGGAACAATCAGCGGAGACGGCTCTGTCGGCGGCGTTGCGGGACTGGCGGACGGCGACGCGGCGTTGCTGAACGTGTATAACATCGGCGCGGTCACGGGCGGCACGGCGGCAGGCGGCGTGGTCGGCACTCTTGCGGGCAACGCGTCGGTCGAGGATTCGTGGCACGCGGCGGCGGAGGAGCTTTCGTATAACCCGAACCCGATTGTCGGCGGTGCTGGTTCGGTCGGCGGCATAATCGGAATTGTCGCGTCCGACGGCGTGACGGTCAGGAACAACTTCAGTCTCGGCGCGATTGCGTCGGGCGGCGCAAGCGTCGGCGGCATTACGGGCAGCGCGACGGCAACTCCCGCGCTGTACAAGGGCAACTACTACGAAACTGGCACAGCGTCGGGCGACGCGCTCGGCGCGAAAAGCTCTGGTTTGTCGCAGATTTCCTTCAAACCAACGGGCGGCAGCAACGCGCCGACAGGTCTGTTCACCTACACTCCAACTGAAGCGCCGGAGCTTGGCGAGGACGGATACTATCTGATTAGAACGGTTGAGGAATTTATTTGGTTCGCGAACACAGTCAACAACAACATCGACATTCCGTATACGGGCGTTTATGGTGAGGGCAAGTATCTCAACGAGATAAACGGCAGGCTGATGAACGACATTGACCTGACGGGCGAGACTTATGACAGCATCGGTACGGGCAGCCATTCGACTTCGATTCCCGGCATAGCGGGCAGTTCCCTTATCTCGAACAGATACGAGGGCACGTTTGACGGCAACGGTTACTCAATCACAGCCGTCCTCAAGGACTGGAACGGCGGCGGCATGGTGTTCAACCAGCTCGGTGCGTATGCCGTCGTTAAAAACCTGACGACGCGCGGCTCCGTATCGACTACGGGTTACACCGCAGGCGGCATAGTGGGCGGCACATACCGCACCACGCGGCAATTGAGCAACGATGTTACCGACTTTGAGGTCGTGGCGGAGTCGCAGATTATCAACTGCGTCAACAGAGCGTCAGTCACCGCCTTAGCGAGCGCGGGGGGAATCGGCGGCGGCGGAGTATACATCGACTGCGTGAACTACGGCGACATTACCTCAATTTCAGGCAACGCGGGCGGCATCTCCGCGAGCGGCGTGACGTTCATTCGGTGCAAAAACTTCGGCAAAATCACCGCGTACCGCGCCGCGGGCGGAATCGCGGGTCTTGTCGCGACGAACGGCAGCTTCGGAACGATAGCTTCCGCCGTCGAGTGCGAAAACTACGGCGACGTGACGAGCACGATTGCGACGCCCGACAACCAGTTCCACGGGGACGACGCGGCGGGCGGCATATTCGGCGCGTCGGGCAGTACCAACGGTTCCGCGCCGTATGAAATCATCGACTGCCTGAATAAAGGCAACATCTCGGCTCCCGTTTACGCGGGCGGCATAATCGGTAAAGCCTCTGCGGGGACGAGCTTCCTGCGCGGCAAGATTACGGGCAACGAGAACTACGGCAACATCACCCTGACGTATACGGGCAACCAGAGCATGGTCGTCGGAAGTTTGGCGGCGGGCGGCATCGTCGGTCACACCGACCTGAACACGCAGGGTAACTCCGGCTACGGCACAGCCGTGTCGAACAATTACAACGCGGGAACGGTCACAACCGTTTCGGGCAACGGCAAAATCAGCTCAATCGGCAACTCGGGGTATAACAGCAACACGGGTCTACCCGATGAAATTTCGAGCAACAACACGACCTCCGTCATAAACGGAAAAGAGACGGCGGACAGCTTGGGCAATGTGTTCGTCGGCGCAAAGGAGCCGCCTGTAACGCCTAAAGACCCGGAGTTCATTGAGGACATTGTTACTCCAAGCCCCGACCCAAGCCCGGAACCGAGCGTCACGCCCGAGGTCAGCGCGGAGCCCGGCGATAATAACGGCGAAAACAACGGCTCCGTCGGGTTCGTTCCGTCGGTTCCAAGCGCAACTCCCGCGCCGAACGGCAACGCGGTTGTGACGGAGACTTCCGCCGAGCCGTCAATAGAACAGCCGACAGTTTCCGCCGCACCGAGCGAACCTAAGTCCGAAGCGGTTGCGCCGCAAGTTCAGCCGCCTAGAGAGAGCGGTCAGCCGCAGGTCACGCCGCTGATTGAGGACGAACTGCCGAGGATTGAAGAGCCGGCGGTGCCGCTTGCGGAGCGACCTGTTGACAAAGCTCCCGCGAGAACGGTGCCCGTAGCGAACGTGCCCGAGCTTGAGATTGCGGCAGAGCAAGCGGACGACACGCAGCTTCCCGCCGCGCCCGACGAGCCTGTTACGCCCGAGGAAGTCGCCGCGCCGACGGCTCCGCCCGCGAACCCGGCGTTGCCTGACTTGATAGACACAACGCCGCCGGAGCTTATTCGCGAGACGGTTAAGAACAATGCGGTTGTAACCGTTATCGCGGCTGTCGTCGCCGTCGGAGTACTGGCGGCGGTCGGAATCGCGCTTGTCAGAAAGCGCAAGCGGGTATGAGCCAAATTCTGCGGGAAAGAGGAAATGTCAAGTGAGAGAAACCGTTGAAAAAGTAATGTCAGAGGTCAAAAAGGTTGTAATCGGCAAGGACGACGTTGTAGGCAAGGTGCTGATGTCGATTCTCGCTTCCGGGCACATTCTGTTGGAAGATGTGCCCGGGGTGGGGAAAACGACGCTTGCGCTGGCTTTTGCCCGCGCGCTCGACTTGGAGACAAAGCGCGTGCAGTTCACATCGGACACCGTGCCGTCGGACGTTGTGGGCATCTCCGTCCTTGACAAAAAGACGGGCGAGTTTACATACAAACCGGGCGCGATTATGACAAATATTCTGCTTGCCGACGAAATTAACCGAACCTCCAGTAAAACGCAGTCCGCGCTGCTGGAGGCTATGGAGGAGCGCAACGTGACGGTGGATGGGGAAACCCATCCGCTGCCCGCGCCGTTTATCGTGCTTGCGACGCAGAACCCGTTCGGCTCGGCGGGAACGCTGCTTCTGCCGAACTCGCAGCTTGACAGGTTTATGATTCGCGTAAGCATGGGTTATCCGAGCTTTGAGAGTCAGGTAAGCATACTAAAGGACAGGGCGGAGCGGAACCCGCTCGACACGGTGAACCGCGTGATTAGCCGCGACACGCTGCTGCGCGTTATCGCGGAGGTCGGCGCGGTGCATATCGAGGGTAACATTTACGAGTACATTACGGCACTAACGGAAGCGACGCGGACGCACGCGATGGTGAGCATGGGCGTCAGTCCGCGCGGCGCGCTCGCTCTGTGCAGAATGGCGCGGGCAAAGGCGTATCTGTCGGGGCGCGACTTTGTGGTGCCCGAGGACGCGGCGGCTGTCGCGCCCGACATTTTTGCGCACAGATTGATACTCAACTCAAAGGCGCGGTTTAACGAAACCGACGGTTACGCTGTGGTGAAGGATATTCTGGAACAGGTGAAAATGCCTGTTTTGAAGGAGTTGCGGTAAGTGCGGCGGCTGTTGCTCTGCGGCGCGTGCGTCTTGGCTGCGGCTGTTCTGTATGCGTTTACGCGCACGGCGGCGGCGTTACTTTTCCTGTGCGCCGCCGCGCTGCTGCCGATTGCGGCGTTACTGTCCGCAAGGCTCTGCGCCGACGGGGTTTCCGTATTGCTGCACATTCCGACGGGAATACAAAAGGGGATACCCGTCGGCTGCAAACTGTCCATCGAAAACCGCTCGGTTGTTCCGATTGCGCGCGTTGAAATGACGCTTACGATACGCAACACGCTGACTGGTTGCGAGGAAGCGTTGCTGCTTGAGTTTCCCGCCGAGCCGCGACGCAAGCGGGAGGTTGATTTCGTCTTTGAGAGCGCGTTCTGCGGGCAGCTCGTCATTCAATGCGAAGAGCTTCGCGTCTTTGACTTTCTGGGGATGCGCGGGATACGCCGAAGCGCGGGCATACGGGAAAAGCGAGTTGTGCCGCCGGAGACATTTCCCGCGCGGGTTACGCTGACAGGCGGGGAGAATCCGCGCGGCAACAGCGAGATTTTCTCGGTTTCACGCAAAGGCTCGAACTATTCGGAGCCTTTGCAGCTTCGCGATTATGTTGAGGGCGACAGCCTGAAGCAGATACATTGGAAGCTAACGCAGAAGCTTGACAGATACATAGTCGCGGAGCCGTCGGCGGAGTTGGAGCGCGCCTTGCTCATACTCTGGGACGACGGCAAATTACCGAAAGACGCGCCGCCGCAGGTTGCCGACGCGCTTGCCGAGTCGCTTGTGTCCGTCTGCATATCGCTAGCCGAGGACGAAATTCCGTTCTGCGCGGCATGGCGGCACGGCGAGACGGGCGACATTGTTTTGAAAGAAGTCAACGCGGTCGAGGATATATACGACGTTGCGTCCGGCATACTGTGCACAAGCGCGGGCGACGCGGGTGACACGCTCGTTCGGGAGCTTTTGCACGAGCTTGGCGGCAAGACTTATCCGTCGATTGCGTGCTTTTCGTATCGCACGCCGACGGAGCTTATCGCTTCGGCGCAAAGCAGCAATGTGACGGCGTTTATCTGCGCGGCGGTTGGCGGCGAGCTTGACGACGCGGACGGGGACTGCTACCTGTTTTCGCCCGAGAATTACAGCGGAGTGTTGCGCGATGTTACCGTTTAGGAGTGAGGAAAAATGAGGGATAGCGTCAGCGGGTTTTCGCTGTCCTTTCCGAGCGCGGGGGACAGGAGCCTTAATATCGGGCGAAAGGTCACGGCTGTGCTGTTGTTTCTCGGGTTGAGCGGGTGCCTGTGGCGCGCGCTCGGTCTGGCGGGCGGCAACATGATTCTGCCGCTGTGCGTCGGTTGCGCGTACTGCCTTGTGAGTTGCGGCTTGTCGGGCAAGCATTGGTACGTGTATTTGGCGGCGGTTATCATTCCCGCGGCGTTCGTTTTGCTCGCGGGCAAGCTTGTTCTTGAGGGCTGGAACGTGACGCTGAATCAAGTATTTTTGCGCTTTGAGGGCTATTTCGGGCGAATTTATCCGCGATATGAGGTGAGCGCGGAGGTCAATCAGTCGCTGTGCGCGAGCGCGTTTTTGCTGCTGCCGACTGTTTTGCTCGCGGTACTGTGCGGGCGGGCGACGACTGGCGGCGCGTGGCGGTTCTCGGCAACACTACTCACGGCGGCGATTTGGGTTGCCGCGCTGGTGTTTCGCATTGCTCTGCCGCTCATATGGGTTGCGGCGTTAATTGTCGCGTTTGCCGCAACTTTCCCCGTCGCGCGGCGGCACTCGGCTAAACGGCGCGTAGCTGTCGGCGGGAGCGCGAGCGTTTGGATTCTGGCGGCGGTCGCGTTATTGACGGCGATTGCGATTATTCCCGCCTTGGCGGTGGGCGGAGCGGGCGGCAACGCCGATTCAGCGCGGAGAGCCGCCGCGCGCGCGGTACATTCGGTGCGGTACGAGACAAGCGGCAAGGTGCTGCCGGAAGGCGATTTGCGTGAGCTTGCGGATTTTGCCGCGAGCGAGGGCACGGTGCTCCGCGTTACGGCGGAGAGCGCTGGGAACTACTACCTGCGCGGCTTTGTCGGCGAGGTTTACGTCGGCGACGGGTGGACGGAGCTTACGTCAGCGCGGCGCGGAGAGTACGCGACGCTGTTTTCATGGCTGCATGACAGGGGCTTTTACGGGCAGAACCAGTACGCGCTGTTGACGCGGGTGTTGGGTTCGGGCGGGGAAACGAGCGAAATTCTGATTGAAAACACGGGCGAATGTGCCGAATTTGTGTTTGCGCCATACGAGGTCGTCGGCAACGACGCGGACAAGGCGCGAATCGGCGACGAGAATCTGCGTGCCGAGGGTTTGCGCGGACAGAGGGAATACGCGCTGAACGCGTCCGTTGGTTCCGCGGCGAACTACGAGCAGTTGTACGCTTTGCTGACCGCTGCGCGCGGGCGCGAGGAACCGAGCGCGATTGAGTACCTGACGAGCGAGAACGCCTATCGCGATTTCGTCTATGAGAATTATTTGGAGATACCCGAGCAAGCGCGCGCGTCATTGGCGCGATTTTTGAGCGGGCTTGACCTGCCCGAGGGGAAGATTGCGTTTGCCGACGCGTTGCTGGTGGTGAACACATATTTGGACACGCTGACTTACACGGAGCAACCCGAGTTCGCGTATGAGGGCGGCGACTTCCTGACGTATTTCCTTGAGGACGGCAGGGAGGGCGACAGCGTGCATTTTGCGACAGCGGCTGCGCTGATTTTCCGTTATTTGGGCGTGCCCGCGCGGTATGTCGAGGGCTACCGAATAGTCGGCGCGGACGGCGGCGCGGTTGAGGTGAGCGGCAAGAATGCCGCCGCGTGGACGGAGATTTACCGCGACGGCGTTGGCTTCGTGCCGTTCGAGGCGGATTTGATGAATCGGCTTCCACCAATCGCGGAGGACGTGCGAAACGACACGCAAGACCAACCTCCAACGGAGGTCACGCCGCCCAATTCGCCGCTGAACCTATTGTCGCATTTGCTGCCGCCGCTGCTGCTCTTGTTGCTCTTGCTGCTTGCGGGTTTTACAATTCTTGCCATTCGCAGGGCGATTAAGCTGCGGCGTTTATCGGGGCTTTTGGGCGTTGCCGATAACGCGGCGGCTGTCGGGTACGCGACGACGTATCTGATACGCGTGTTGGCTCACGCGGGGATTTTGTACGAGCGCGGTTCGCTGTCATCGTTGCGCGCGGCGATTGAGGACAAGTTCGGCGGTGCGCTCGGCGCGGAGTATGAAGCCGTCATCTGCGTGCAACAGGCGGCGCTATTCGGCAGGCGGCAGATTGCCGACCACGACAGGGCGAGCGTTAGCCGATTCTTGGAGGACGTTATAAAACGGGTCAAAGCGCAGAACAAGCTGTACGGGCGGTTTCGGCTGAAGTGGGTCGAGTGCGTGTACTAAACGCGACAGCGGCTATTATCAAGGGTATTGATAATAGCCGCTGATTTATTTTGAGCGCAAACTCCGCTAGAACGGTTTGCCTATTTCGTGTATGCGCAGCATGTTGGTCTTGCCGCTTACGCCGAGGGGCACGCCCGCCGTGAGCACGATAATGTCCCCTTGCGCGACGAGTTCGAGCTGCATACAATGACTGATTACGGCGCGGAAAAACGCCTGTTGGTCGTCCTGCCGCTCCATATAATACGCGGACACGCCCCAGACGAGGGACAACTGCCGCACGACCTTGCGGTTCATCGAGAACGCGATAATCGGCATCGTCGGTCGGTGCTTTGCAATCATCAGCGCGGTATTGCCCGAAGATGTGGGCGTGACAATCGCGCGCGCGCCCAAACTTTCGGCGCAGCGGACGGTGGAGCGACCGATTATGCTCGTTACGTCGCCCTTGAATATTTCCTCGCTGTCCTTTGTGAAGCGGCGGTACTCAATCGCGCTTTCAGCGGAGCGGGCGACGTTTACCATCATTTGCATGGCTTCAATCGGGTACTTGCCCGACGCGGTTTCGCCCGACAGCATTGTCGCGTCCGTGCCGTCGAGAATCGCGTTCGCAACGTCGGCAACCTCCGCGCGCGTCGGACGCGGGTTGCGAATCATGGAATCCATCATCTGCGTCGCGGTTATGACGAACTTGCCGCGCTCGTTGCAGCTCTTAATAATGTCCTTTTGAATCAGCGGCACGGCTTCCGGCGGGGTTTCAACGCCGAGGTCGCCGCGCGCAACCATTATGCCGTCCGAAGCGTCGATTATCTCGGAGATATTCGCAACGCCCTCGCGGTTTTCAATTTTGGAAATAATCTTAATCTCGTGCCCGCCGAGCATGTCAAGGTACGCGCGAATTTCCAGCACGTCCGCCGCCTTTCGGACAAAGGACGCGGCGACAAAATCAATGTCCTCGTCAATGCCGAAGCGTATATCTTCCTTGTCGCCCTCGGATATGGCGGGGAGGCGCACAATCGCGCCCGGAATGTTGATGCTCTTACGGTTTGAGACTGTGCCGCCGTTTTCGACGGTGCACAGCACATCGCCGTCCTGAATTTCGTCCACGCGCAAGCCGATTAAGCCGTCGTCAATGAGCACCGAGTCGCCGACGCGAACGTCGTGCGCGAAGCCCTTATAGCTAACGGAGCATTGCGTCGCGTCGCCGAGGACTTCCTCCGTTTTAATCGTGAACCGCGTACCCGCAACGAGCTGCGCCGAGCCGTTTTCAAACATATCTGTGCGGATTTCGGGTCCCTTTGTGTCGAGAATGATTGCGAGAGGGAGATTCAGCTCCTTGCGGAGAGCTTTGATTCTGTCGAGTACAACCTTGTGTTCATCATGCGTACCGTGCGAGAAGTTCAGGCGCGCGGCGTTCATGCCGGCGAGCATCATCTCGCGCAGCGTCGTTTCATCGGAACACGCGGGTCCTATTGTGCAAATCAGCTTTGTGCGCTTGGCGTTATTCGGCATAGCGTTACCTCCTGCGTTATTTGTCGCGCCGACGTGAGCGGCGTTTGTAGTCGTCTAAATCGCGCGCGTCCTTGTCCTCAAGGCTGTGCTGCCCCGTGAGTGACTCCAAGTGGTGCGTGAACTCGTGCAGCAGCAGCTTCAGCAGGCGCGCGCTCATTTCCTCGGCGGTTAATTGCGGGTAGACCTGCATGAGCGAGCCGTAATAGATGAAGATGTAACGCCCGAGACTGTCGTGGTGGTAGTCGCCGAGGATATACAGGTCGCCGTCAATGGCTTGGTCGTGCGTTTTCGTGTCGGGGAGCAGGCTGACCCCGCCGTTCAGGTCGCGGTAAAACTCCAGCGGCACCTCGTCGGCGACTATATCAAGCATTTCCCCGATTTCATCAAAAGTAAACATAAATCCTCCGCTCTGACTGAATATATTACCGTTGTAACCAAAATCAACGCTAATGTTAGGTTAATCTTCATTGTATTACACTTCCCGAAAAATTGCAATCACAAACAGGGCGGGAGTGTTGCAATTGGCGGGAAAATTTGATTACAAATGATTACAAGTTACTACAATGTGGTGTTATCGGAAAGAAAATCTAAAATTTATAACCAAAAACGCTTGACAAACGCGTTACAAGCGGTTATATTATGTAATATGCTCAATTTGTTCCCGTAACGGTTAAATTTTAGCCGAGGTTACGCGAACATTAAATTAGGAGGAACCTTTCATGAAAAGACGCGGAAAAATATTCCTTGGCGCATTGACCCTGCTTTGCTTACTCATCTTCGTTATACCGCTGATGACCATAGCAGCC
>JAISKH010000078.1 GCA_031261325.1 Oscillospiraceae bacterium | reverse complement strand
GTCACGGCAACAGGCGGCTCCAGCGGCGCGGGCATCGGCGGCGGCAGCGGCAATAACGGCGGCACAGTCACCATCAGCGGCGGCACGGTCACGGCTATAGGCGGCGTGCGCGGCGCGGGCATCGGCGGCGGCAGCGGCATGGACGGCGGTGGCAATGGCGGCACGGTCATTATACGCGGTGGCAGCGTGACCGCCGTGGGCGACACCACATACGTTGCAGAGAATATCGGCAAGGGCTATTACGGTGCAAGCTCCGGCACGTTGACGGACGGTACAAATCCCGTCTACCTCTACACCCTCACAATCGGCAATCCCCCCGTGGCAAACGCTCCCGTCACGGCGGTGAACATCGGCGGTGACACCTCTTATGACGTGCGCGACTTATTCACGGACGGCGACGGCAAGGTGTATTTCTATCTGCCGATTAGTGGCAATGGCGGCACGGACGCGGAAATTATTTCGCTGACAGCGGGCGGAACGGTGTACAGCGTCGTTTTCAGCCGCTCGGCTAACCCGAGCGAGGTAACGTTTCTTACTCCGCCCATACTCACGGCGGGAGATGTAAGCCGCACGAGCGACACGGAGGCAACGGTGGAGTTCACGAGCGACGCGGTCGGAACCTATTATTATCAGCTTGACGGTACAGCCCCGACTGCGGCAGAGCTTGTAACGGCGGGAACAAACGCAACCGCGCTGACAGCCGCCGAGCACACGATTTCCCCGACGCTTACGGCGGGAGCGCACACAATCTATATCGCCGCAAAAGACGCGGCGGGCAACGTGAGCAATTTACTGACCATAGATATACCGACGTTTGACGCGCCGAGCGTCAGCTTTGATATATATTACAACGTGACGTTCAACTCCAACGGCGGCAGCGCGGTTGCGCCGAAGTCCGTCGTTGACGGCGGCAAGGTCGTAAAACCCGCCGACCCGACAAAAGCGGATTACACGTTCGGCGGTTGGTTCACCGATGCGGAGCTGACGAAAGAGTATGATTTCAGCGCGAAAGTAACGAAGAAATTCACGCTTTACGCCAATTGGGTTGAGATTCAGAAAGAGACGGAGTCGGAGGAAACGCCCGACGCGCCCGATGCGCCCGCTTTCCCGTTCGATGACGTGAACGACGGGCATTGGTTCTATGACGATGTGGTCTGGGCGTGGGAAAACGGGCTGATAAAAGGCACGGACGAAAGGACTTTCTCGCCGGACCTCAACACAACGCGCGGGCAAATCGTAACGATTCTTTATCGCCTTTCGGGTGAACCCGCCGTTAGCGGAAGCTCGCCGTTTGCCGACGTGGACAGCGGCGCATATTACGCCGCCGCAGTAGCGTGGGCGAGCGAAAACGGCATAGCAAACGGTTATACCGCAGACATTTTCGCGCCGGAGGACGACCTGACCCGCGAGCAGATTGTGACGCTGCTCTGGCGTTACGCCGGTTCGCCCGCGGTAAACGCGACGCTTGAGGCGGCTCCGACGTTCCACGACGCAGACGAGATTTCGGGCTACGCAAAGGCGGCGTTCGCGTGGGCAATCAGCGTCGGAATCGTCCAAGGCGACGACGCGGGGCGGTTGAATCCGCAAACCCCCGCGACGCGCGCCGAGGTCGCGGCGTTGTTCCACAGGTATACAGAAAAAGTAAAATAGTGCAATACCGAATGCAAGCGCGGTTATCAATAAACTTACGGTTTTCAAGTTCACACGATGTACAATTGCAAAACCGCTGAAAACTTGATATAATTGTCGAAAATCGAAAGTTGGTGACGCGTATGCCGACGGCAAAGCACAGCGCGACCGCGCTCCTGCGCAACATAATATATCCAAACTATCAGCTTTATGCAGTCGCGGGAAACGGCAAATTAACGCCCGAAAAGACACTTGTGCGCTGCGTTCTGCACACTTTTTCGTGGCTGCGGGCGCGCTTTCGTGAGCTTGAGTGCCCGACGGAGCTTGTTTGTCCCGCGCCGGAGGAGTCCGAGAGCGTCGCGTTTGCGGATTTCAAGTCGTTTGAGCTTAACGTCGGGTACACGCTCGAAATTGTGTGTTTGCAAGATGAAAAGGTGTGGACGTTACGCCTAATGGAACCTGACCGCGGCGCGACACTTACCGACGGGACAAAGCGCGCACCCGTCGCGGGGCGGATATTTGAGACGAATATTGCGTTCCGACTGTTCGATAACAAGGTAGAGTGCGGCTTCAAAACCGTGATTTCCGAACGGGAGGACACGTCAGAACCGTGCGAGGTTTTCCGCTACGCGCTCATTAGGAATCTCGTTGAGGACAAGCATATCGGGCTGTCGCACGGCGCGTATCGCTTGGGTTACGAACCGTTGACGCTCGCGAGCGCAAAGGACGCGCAAAAGCTCGCAAAATGGCTGAGGGACGACCGGCGCATGCTGCCCGCCGTCGTTCTTGTGCAACCCGACGCGGACGAAAAGTCCGCGCCGCCGCCGATAAATTTCGCAAAATCGGAGTTTTCAAACATTTTGCTTGCGCCCATTCCGACGCTCCCGCCGATAATTCTCTCGCCGGTAACGCCGCTCCCGCCGAAAGTTCCGAAAAAACGCGAGCAGGTCGGCGATTGGGTACCCGACGTGGAAACAGCCAAGCGTTGGCGTGTCGCAATGGGCTACGCGCAGGTGTTCGCGCTGCCGTCTAAGTACATTTTGGAGCTGACAAAAGGCGGCTTTCCGTGCAAGCCCGGCGACGTGTTGTTTGCGGAACCGCAGTTTTCCGGCGAGGTCGTCAACATGCGCGGGGAAACGGACGCGCAAATTGACGCGCGCATAACGAATTATCCCGTGAATAAGCCGATACGATACGGCAATGTGATGTTTGTAACCGAAGCGAAGATTGTAGATTTGCAGGCGAAAATCGCGGGCAGTTCAAGTCGCGAGGAAATGTTTGCGGATTTCGAGTTGCAAAAGGCCGCACTTCGCAACAACTTCGAGGAAAAGCAACGAGAAAACGGTCTTGAAATTATCGCTCTCGAAAAGAAGTTCAATTCCGAGCGCGAGAAACGCGAAAAGGCAGAAGCGAAAAGCGCGCAAATGCAGCGCGACATTGACGAAACTGCCGAAAAGCACAGCCGCGAATTGCGCCGCCGCGATGCGGAGATTGAATATTTGCACTCAAAAGAATCGCGCCCCAAAAAGCCGCAGGAGCTTGCGGCGTGGGCGGCAGAGCGGTTCGGTGAACAGCTGGCGATTATTGATGGCAACAGAATCAAGTGGAGCGACGTCGGCGACGTTGACCTGCTGTGCGACGCGCTCGAATACCTCGCGACGGAGTATCGCGGCAATCTGCTCGGCGAGATTTCCGACGACGAAATGCGCATGGCGTGTTCTGTGAAATACGGCAGAGGTTTCGACGTAAGTCCCGTGACAGGCACCACACCTGACGTTTATTACAACGATTATCACGTAACGTACAATGGCGCGGAGCGGCTGCTGGACCGTCATCTTCGCTTCGGCAACAAGGCGGAGTACCTCATTCGCATTTACTTTTTCTACGACAAGGAGCGGAAGTTGCTTGTTATCGGTTCCCTACCCGGGCATTTGCGAACTGTGACTTATAGCTGATACAACTTTTTCTTTGAAGTGAAACGCTATTTGTCTGCGCCTATGGTCCCTGTCCGGTAATGAATCCCTCCTATCTTGTTCGCAATGTTTTCAATATTAAGAGAGAGCGTCCGCAAACGCTCTCTCTTCTATTCTGCCATTAGCCAACCGATTTACGCGCATCTGTCAAGCGGGAGTATAGCCCTTACTTGTGTCAATCGTAATCGTGTTTGTCGCGCCGTCCCAGCCGATGCCGAAGTCGAACGCCGCGCCGATGTCGCGCAGTTTGAAATAGTTATTGTCGTTGATAGTGTAGGCGACGAACGAAACCTCCGCGCCGTCTTTGTAGATTTTCGAGCTGGTCGGTACGGGCGTTTTGTTCCCGCCGCTACCTTTGGCGAGCTCACCGCCGACGCTGGTGTACGCCTTGCTGCTTGTAAGCGAGATTGCGTTCTTCGCGCCGTCCCAGCTGACTTCAAACTGCTTCGCCGAGCCGTTCAGCGCGGCGGCAAGGTCGCGCAGTTTGAAATAATTGTTGTCGTTAATGGAGTACGCGTCGAAAGCAACGGGCTTACCATCGACGATGACGGTAGCGTCGGTCGGCAGCGCCATGAGGGTTACTTTAGTGGGCGCGGCAATCGCACCTGTCGAAACTGTGACACTTGCGCCGGTTTTCCTCACGTTATAAGTGACTTTCTTCAAGACGCTCCCGTTCGCCGCAACCTCGACCTCCAGCGAATACTCGCCGTCCGCGCTGCCCGAAAGGTCGAAAGTCGCGCGATAAGGTATATCTTTCTTTGTTTGGGTGCTCCCGTTCAAGCGGTAAGTAACGCTTACGCCGTCTATCGTGAAGTAAGGTGCATAGGTAAGCAGGGTTGTGGATTTCGCGTCAAAGGTTGCGGTGCCGAGCTTTTTGTACGAAATATCGGAAGCTGTCTGACCCTTTCCGAGGAAGTATGAAGAAGCCGTCATTTCCGTATAGAGCGACTTCAATCTCGGACTTTTATCCAGGTCAAAGCGGGACTTTGAGCTAGACTGGAAGGTGTTGAAATAAAACAGGGCTTTGAGCTGCGGATAAATTATCGGGGCGTAACCGTAAACCTTACGGAGTTGCGGAAGCGCCCAATCCGTGAGGTCCTCGGAATTTGGGACGGAATAGTTCTCGACTCCGCCCTCGGCTATCATAATGGGCTTTTTGGCGCCGTACTGGTTGACAAGCTCGCCCAAATAGCGCAGCGGGTTAGCGAATTTGCCTACGCCGTAAATCGCGGCGGCCGCATCCGAGGTGTTGCGGTTGCCCGCAAAGTATTTGCTTGTATAGAGCGAAACGCCGACCCAGTCAACATAGGAATCACCGGGATAGAACATATCAAATGTCAAACCCTCGGCGGAAATGCAGTTCACAGACCATACCATAGCCACATTTGGCGCGTTATTGTGCATAATATCTGCGACAAAACGGAATGCCGCGATAAAATCAGCAGGGTTCGCGGGTTTTTGCCATACATTCATCTCCGCACCGAAGCGCAGGAATATGGGCGTGTCCAGCGTCGCGAGGTATTTCGCGGCTTCCGTAACTTTCGTGCGCTCGTTCAGAACCGACTTTAGCGACGTACCCTCGCCGTACAGGTTCCACGCTAGCTCAATAACCGAGTGCTTTTCGAGCACTTTGTTGGATTCTATCGCGTTTTGCATACGCAATTTCAAGTTTTCGCTTTCAAAAAGTACATAAACAAGTGTGCCTGAGGATTTTTTAGCAACATCAACAGCTTTGTCCTCTGGTTCACCGTAATATACGCCGTTTTTCGGCTCATATTTAGCGCCGGTATATGACAAGTCGCCACTTTGCCCCGCGACTTCGCCGTAAACCGCTATTTCAACATCATAACTGTCGATTTTGTTCTTGATAAGCGTTTTTGAAAACTCAATATCGGAGGGGACTTCCGCCACCAACTTGTACGGTTCGGCGAAAACAAGCATATCTTTTAGCACCCGCACGGTGTTCGGAATATCGCCAAGTTTCTCATATGCCTTGTAAACCGTGTCCATTGTGCTCCAAAGTATGCTGATTTCCGCCGTATCACCATTCTTTACAAATTGCGCCGCCTTGTTCGCGGCAGTATCCCCGTCAAGAAAAAGGTTGATAATCGCGGTTCCCGTTTTGGCAATCGCCGCGCTGTCGCCCGATGCGACGGCTTCTGCGTAGTCGCCCTGTAGTGGCCAGTATTTCTTGTTGAGTGCCGCGTTGTCACCCACTTCCGCCGCGGAAGCTACCGCGCCCGGCGCGTTGAGGACAGCACCAAACAGCAACAGTAGAGCGAGCAGAAACGCGGTGCCGCGCGTTGTGCCATGTAATTTTGCGATGTGTTTGCGATACATAATCAAAACTCCTTCATAAATAAGTGTTTTGATTGTATCAAATTCCGCAGAGTTTGTCAATGCTAGTTGCAAACTCGGCGCGTACGCTAAAACTAGTACTTACGCGAGTAATAATGCTGTAACCCGCACTACCATATCTTTATTCTTTTCTCGGGCGCAAGATACATTCCGTCGCCCTCGATAATGCCGTAGACTTCATAAAACTTGTCAATATTCTGAAAGTTTATATTAGCGCGAAGAACGGCGGGACTGTGAACATCTGCCGATAAAATATACTCCATACGCGCTCTCGAACAACGCGACGCTTGCCACATTGCGGCGTTGCTATCAAAAAACAGCTTATAATCCACATTCGGTATCATAGATTCCGCCACGGCTAAGGCGCAGGAAGGCCCGCCCATATCCGCGATATTTTCGCCTAAGGTATGCGTTCCGTTTCCGACAAGCCCGGGCACAAATTTTTTCCCGTCAAAAAGCGATATAACGCCTTGGCACAATTCCTGAAACTTTGTATAGTCCTCAGCAGTCCACCAATCGCGGACATTGCCGTTTTCGTCATACTTTGCTCTGTTGTCGTCAAAGGCGTGCGATATTTCATGCGCGATAATCATGCCTATCGCGCCTAAATTCTTTTCCTTGGGCGCGTTATCGTCGTAAAACAACCCTTGAAATATTCCGGCGGGGAATATTATTCCATTGATAGCGGGTGTATACCCGGCGTTTACGGCAAAAACGGGCAAAGTATCGTCCCAGCCTGCTCGCTCAACTGGTTTCCCCTGTTTTGACGCTAAAGGCACAAATTTCGCTTTATTGATTTCGACCATTATAAACAACCTCACCATTTCTGTAACGTCACTTTTTGCTTCCTTGGAGAAATAACGCTCGACATACAGTTCGCCTATGTAATCGCCGAATATCGTCCGCGTCTCATTTTCGGCGGCTTGCTCAACAGTTTCTTCGCGTGCCGAGCCTTCTGTCGCAACAAGGAAAGCGTTATCTTGCAAATCTATTTGATTTTCCGCTAATTCTTTGTCCACCGTAATAAAAACATCAGCCTTTTTTTGCGCTCCGCAAGCTCTGTCCCTGTCGAGAATAAAATGTCAATTGCAACCTGCTTCAATTTTGCCTCGAACTCCGGACTTGAAGCATACAGGTCTTTTGATTTATACGGATACATTCCTCCGATATATAAATCATATTGTGAACTGTCGTTTAGACTTGTATACAGTTCAACTCCCATCAATCCGCCTATACCCAAATCCGTAGTAAGCATTTCGTTTACTGCCCACAATGCATAATAATCCTCCGCCGCGTCGATAGCGTCAATATAAGGCTTTATTGGTGCATATCCCAGCTTGTCTCGCGTTGCCATGTCCGCCGCCGATTTATAGAAATCAGCTATTTTCTGCTCTTTTGAACCGTATATTTGTTCAGTATTCAACAATTCATTGATTATATCGGAAATTATTTCGTTGTTTGTATACTCTACATCGTTGAAAGTACCCGCGTCCTTTACCCCCGACAGAATGACGCTTTCGTCAAGGTTCGGACTATAGAAATCCGCCGCGTTCAGCAGTAATTTCACCGTTTCGCCTTGCGTAATTGACGCTGATACATAAGAATCGAACTTCGGCGACGAACAGGCGGTTAGCATCGTCCCGACGAGCATGAGAATCGCCAATAATATTGCCGTAAACCTTGTGAGGCGAGGTGTTTTGCCGCTTTTTTGAAGCAGCCGATATAATTGAAATTTCCAAATCTTGCGACTGCCCAACTTCTGCCACTCGAAGTAGCCGCTCTCGGGGATAAGGCACCGCCGCCGCGCCATTGAATCAATGTAAAAACGACCGCACATAAAATCAACTCCTTTTCTCGCCCGGCAAGCGATAGTACGCGTTGTATTCTTCTCGGCTCACGGGCTTCAGTCGAAACCACTTGCGCGGTTGCAGCAGACCGTAGTACAGATACTCCGTGCGCCCCTCAATCTCGCACTCGTAGCGGTCGCCGACCGTGCCGCTCTTTTGCTCCGCGAGTGACACGACGGCGCGGACGCGCTCAATCTCGACGCGTAGCGTGTCGCCCGCATCGTCCTCCCAGTCGAACGCGAGCGGGTACGCCTTGCCGTCACGCTCGGTCAGCTGAATCATGCGAATCGGCACACGAATCATGTAATCCGCAGTTTCTATGCCGTTATTTTGGTCGTGTAACCACCCCAATTTACGCTCACCCCTCCCGTGAACACGCCGACCGGATGTATCGTGTGGTCGCGTTTCGCGTCCACGCCCGACAGTTCCGGCGCAAGTAACATCACTCCGCGCTGAATAATCTTGTTGCCAAACCGCTCGCGCAGACAGTTGACAGACCGCTCCAGCGCAAGCGATTTGTCCATTTTTTCAACGTCCTCGAACAGCGTCAACTGTCGTGGCGTGTCGATGCTCACAATGTCGCACCCGCGCACACCTATCTTTCGTAAAGGTTGCCGCCAGTCGCCGTAGCTCTCGCGGAACAGCGCGTAGGCGGTGTCCGCAATCTGTTTCGACAGGCACGTCGGCACCGCGATTTTGCGTTGCCGCGTACCCCACTTCGTCATGTCGCTCGTGCAGAACGTGAACTCGATGGTGTTCGCGAGAAAACCCTGCTCCATCAGACGCGCGCCGACGCTTTCGGACAGCGCGTACAGCACGATTTTCACGTCGAGGTCGGTTTTCAAATCCCGCACACAGGTGTGCGAATTGCCGACCGACTTCACGGGTTCCGAGAAATCCTTCGGCGCGACGAGCGAGCAGTCGCGCCCGTTCGCGAACGCGTGAAGCACCGCGCCGACCTTGCCGAACCACTGCGACAGAACGTCCTGCGGCAGTTCGGCGAGCTGCCCGATTGTGTGAATGCCGTACTTCGCGAGCTTCTTTTCCGTCGCCCGCCCGACGTACAACAAGTCGCCGACGGGCAGCGTCCAGACGGTTTCGCGGAAGTTGTCGGGACGGATTATCGTACACGCGTCGGGCT
>JAISKH010000069.1 GCA_031261325.1 Oscillospiraceae bacterium | reverse complement strand
TGCTCGCCGCAGTTCATGCCCTTCAGCTGCACGACAAGCCCGGACAGCATTTGCCCCACGTCGCCCATGTCCTTGGTGCGCACGCTGTTAAGCGTCGAGCCGGAGAAGTTTGCGATGTTCTTCTGCGCGCTCGCGCCGTAGGTCAGGATTGTGTTTGTGTCCGTGATGTCGATTTTCTCCGAGAAGTCGATTACCTGCTTTTTCTCCGCTTCCGTGAGCTGCGACAGGTCGAGCTTTACGGCTGTTGCGTCGCGCTGTGCCGCGACAGCGGCGGGGTCGGCGGTTGCCGCCGCGATTGCGACTCCCGCAGGTGCGTCTGACGGGCTTAGTGTCAGGCTTGGTACAAATTCTGAATTGTTATCCGGCATAATTTACCCTCTCTTTCTGTTATATGAAGTCCCTTTCGGACAGGCCCTCTTTTTTCAGCATCGTTTCCAGCACGCGAATGTCCGCTTCAATGTCAATCGCCTGATTTTGGAACAGCGCGTCGTACTGCTTGCGGTAGCTTGCGAGAATGGTGTCGAGCGCGCCCTCAATGCGTCGCAGCGTGCTCTGTACGTTGGACTGCGCGTCCGCGTCTATTGCGCCGCCGCGCCCCAATCGCTCATACGCGTTCAGCAGCTTCATCGTTTCGGGCAGGTACAAGTCCGCGAAGCGGCGGATTTGGCGGTAGTCCGTGGGGTCGTCGATTACGTCCTTGAATATTTTGTCCGTAATCTCGGCGAGCGCGTCAAGCTTTACGCGCATTTCCGCGTTTTGCAGCGACGTTTTCAGGCGGCGAATCTCCGCGACGGCGGCTTCCCCGTCGCGCAGCAGCGCGTCCGCGTCCGCGTCGCCCGTCGTGACGGGTTCGGGCGGCAGTTCGACTTTCTCAACTGTTCCGGGAAAGACCTTTTGCAATAACAGAAACGCGACCATGCTCGCGGCGACAAACAGGATAACGCCGAACAGCGTGTACATCGGCAACACCAGCGCGTACAGCACGGCAATCGCCGCCGCTCCGTAATACGGGACAACGGAACGGTGCTTTATTACTTTCATCACATACCACCCCCAATTTTATGTATTTGATTATATTCCCAATCGCGGCAAGTGTCAAGCGTGTTTGCACGAACGCGTCCGGTACGGGTAGTATGTTACCAATTTCAGATATAAATCACATTAAAGCACGGAAATAATTTGATGAAAATTTCACTATTCGAGCATGTCCGCGCTCTTGGGTTGACATTGGGCGCGGTTGTGATATAGAATAACGTAAACAAGTGGGGCCGCCGTCGGATAATCGCTCCGTGGCAGCCCCTATGATAAAGTCAGCGACGCGCCAGCCGCTGGTTAATATTATGCCGCGCGGCGTCTCGTTGCGCATGTATTCGGAGGAATGATTTTATGTCTAAACCTGTATGGCGGATTGCGCCGTCGATTTTGTCCGCGGACTTCGCGAATCTGGAGTGCGAGATTGCCTCGGTTTCCGCCGCAGATTACCTGCACTTTGACGTGATGGACGGCGTATTCGTGCCGAACATCTCCGTGGGCTTCCCAGTTCTGCAAGCCGTGCGCAAGGTTACGGAGCTGCCGCTTGACGTGCACCTGATGATTACCGAGCCGTCGCGTTACGCGGCGCGGTTCGTTGAGGCTGGCGCGGATATTGTGACGTTTCACGTTGAAGCGGACGAGCCTGACGGCATTCTGCGCGCGATACTGGAGGTTCACGACAGAGGTCGTCGCGTCGGTCTTGCGCTGAAGCCCGCGACTGGTGCGGACGCGCTGCTGCCTTACCTTGAATTGCTCGATATTGTGACGGTCATGACGGTTGAGCCGGGGTTCGGCGGGCAGAAGTTCATGGCGGAGCAGATGCCGAAGCTGCGGCGCATTAGTGAGCTGCTAGCGGCGCGCAACCCTACCTGCGAGCTTGAGGTGGACGGCGGGATTAACCCCGAGACGCTGAAAATTTGCGCGGCGAACGGCGCGAACGTGTTCGTCGCGGGCAACGATGTGTTCCGCGCGGAAAACCGCGCCGCGCGCATTGCGGAGCTTCGCCTTGAAGCGGGCGAGGTCGCGCTATGAGCTACTTTCCGTCGTCACTTGAGAACCTGATTGACAAGCTCGCGTCGCTCCCCGGAATCGGGCAAAAGACGGCGCAGCGGCTCGCGTTCCACATTCTCGCGCTGTCCGACATTGAAGCGGAAGCGTTTGCGGGCGCGATTACGGACGCGAAACGGCAGGTACATACATGCCGCGTGTGCCAAAACCTGACGGACGCGGAGGTTTGTACAGTCTGCGAGAATCCTCGGCGCGACACGACGACTGTTTGCGTCGTGTCCGACCCCAAGGCTGTGCTCGCGATTGAGCGCGGGCACGAGTATCACGGGGTTTACCACGTGCTGCACGGCGTTATCTCGCCGATGAACCACATCAGCCCCGACGACCTGAAAATACGCGAGCTTGTCGCGCGCGTCGCGGAGGGCGGCGTGAGTGAGGTCATTCTCGCGACGAACCCCGACACGGAGGGGGAAGCGACGGCGCGGTACATCTCGCGTCTGATTGCCCCGTTCGGCGCGAAGGTTACGCGGCTCGCTTACGGGATACCCGTCGGGTCGAGCCTTGAGTTCACGGACGACGCGACGCTGATGCGCGCTATCGCGGGTAGACTTGACTATTAACTGCAACAATTTTCGACGAAAGGGACGATAAAATATGAGTGATATTCGGGACATTTCCTTGGCTCCATCGGGGGAGCGGAAAATCGCTTGGGCATGGCGCAATATGCCGCTGCTAAACGGGATTCAGGCGGACTTCGAGAAGAACAAGCCGTTTGCGGGGTTGAAAATCGCGCTGTCCGTGCACATGGAGGCAAAGACCGCGTGCCTGTGCCGCGCGCTTGCCGCCGGTGGCGCGGAGATGCACGTCACCGGCTGCAACCAGTTGTCAACGCAGGACGACGTTGCCGCCGCGCTCGCCGCCGGAGGTATGGACGTTCACGCGTATCACGCCGCGACAGATGAGGAGTATGTGCGGCACCTCACCGCCGTGCTTGAAGCGGGACCGAACATCGTCGTGGACGACGGCGGCGACCTCGTGAACCTGCTGCACACAAAGCTGCGGCACCTTATACCCAACGTTTTCGGCGGGTGCGAGGAGACTACGACGGGCATAATCCGTCTGCGCGCGATGGCGGCGGACGGTACGCTGCGCTTCCCCGTCGTCGCGGTCAACGACGCGGACTGCAAGCATTTGTTCGATAATCGCTACGGTACGGGGCAATCCGTGTGGGACGGGATTAACCGCACGACGAACCTTATCGTCGCGGGTAAAACCGTCGTCGTCGCGGGCTACGGTTGGTGCGGCAAGGGCATCGCCATGCGCGCCAAGGGTTTCGGCGCGTCTGTCGTCGTGACGGAGATTGACCCCGTGCGCGCGCTTGAGGCAATGATGGACGGCTTCCGCGTTTTGCCGATGGACGACGCGGCGAGAATCGGCGACGTGTTCATAACGGCGACGGGCTGCCGCGACGTGCTTTCGTCGCGCCACTTCGGGCTGATTCGGGACGGCGCGCTGCTCTGCAACGCGGGGCACTTCAACGTTGAGGTCAACGTCTCGGATTTGGAGCGCGACGCTGTGTCAAAGGCGGAGGGTCGGCAAAACGTCATGGGTTACACGCTGGCAAACGGGCACACGCTGTTCCTGCTCGGTGAGGGGCGGCTCGTAAATCTCGCGGCGGGAGACGGGCACCCCGTTGAAATTATGGACATGAGCTTTGCGATACAGGCGCTTTCCGCGCGGTATTTGGCGGAGCACCACGGTGAGCTGCCGCCCGATGTGGTTGTCGTTCCCGCGGAGATTGACAAAGAGGTCGCGCGGCGCAAGCTTGCCGCCTGCGGCTTGGCGATTGACGCGCTGACCCCCGAGCAGGAGGTTTATTTGCACAGCTGGAAGGTGTAGTTCTTTAGCCGACAGATGCGCGCGTTAACTTGAAATGTTGAGTACTGTGCAACAGAAAACAGAAATATAAAAATCAACCAATTCATCGTAACATATTACAAATTCTCGATTGACAAGCTTGCATTGACGTGCTATACTGCGTGTCAGCGGGTGGTAAATCGCGGAGAAATTCCGCGTGGTGCCGCCGCACTAACCAACTTAATAAGTCTTTCTTCTTACACACGCAAACCGGAATGGGGTGAGATTCCCCGCGAGCAGGTCACTGTGATACTCTGCACCGAGAGTTAAGTCAGATACGGACACGAAGAAAGTCATGTCCTGCCCAGCCCGGGATATGCTTGACGGAGCGTTGCTCTTTCAATTCATGTACTGCGCGGACAGGTTATCGAAAGACTTGTCCGCGTTGTTATTCTGCTGATTTTAAGAAAGGGGTGCCGTATGGCAGACGCAAAGGTTCCGAAAAAAGAGCTGATTGTGCTTTCCGTGACGGAAAAAGAGAAGAACCTGATTGAGTACACGCGCAACATCGAATGGGGCGAAATCCACGTTTTTGTTCAGAACGGAGAACCCGTCCGCGTGGAGAAAACCACGACCAGCACGAAGCTGTAAATTTAATCGAACCGACAGAGCAACTGCGGTTCCCGGCACAAACCGAGCGCGTGAGCGTGCGGTTTTGCGGGGAACCGCTTTTTATTTGAGGAGGTGGGGTCGCAATGACTGATGAACCAAACAAGCGCGGGTGCGTTATAAATGACGGAGCAACCGAGTGGCGGCGCACCGAAACGTAAACCGCGCCCGCGTGCGAATGTCGCCGCGCGCGGCTGTGGCAACGTAAACCAAGCGGCAGAATTTAATTTTAAGGAGTGCACAATGAAAAACACGAGAAAAATTCTCGCGCTTGTCCTCGCGCTCGTAATGGCGGTGAGCCTGTCCGTGTCCGCTTTTGCGGTGACGACGGGAACGGCGACTATCAGCTTTACGGACAATGGAGCGGAAATTGAAGGACTAACTGACCTTACTATTACGTCGGGTCAAACATTAAGAGAAGCGCTTGACGAAGTGCTGACTGAATTAAATTTGGTCACAGCTGTTGAGTACGACACGTTTGAGGACCCGATAGGAGTTCCTCAACAAGCATTGCTCGGGTTTACTTATGATGAATATAACGATTTCTACAACAATTACATCGTTGAGGTTGACCCGAACGACCCGAATCACGGACATTATGAAGGCACCGCTTGGGAATACAGTTATATCGAAGATAATGAATCCGTATACGGGACGCAATATATCACCATTTTTGTTGTCGAAGATGGTGACGACATCACGTTCGATTTCCATACGGACAGCTTTGACTGGTAAATAAGTGCGAAAGAGGGGTTGCACTATGCAATCCCTCTTCACATTACACGGTTGGAGAACAATAAGCACTTTACTTGAAGGGGAAAACGAAATGAAAAAACATATTTCAAGAATATTACTGCTCTGTATGCTTTTTGCGATGCTCGCGCCTGCAAACATTATAACGCCGGCGCGGGCAGTTGATGATTATCCCGGCTTTGAAATAACAAAGGTTTATACAAATACCGCTACAACAGCGTTTAGCTCCGCTATTATAAGTGCGAAAAGTTATGAAAGCGAGACTTATTCCAAACCAATATCAAGAATAGATGATAACATTTTCTATTCAAATTTAGGACAACGAAAAGTCGTGACCGCTCCACGTCCGTCGGTCATAGTTCAGGGACTGCTCCCTTTTGGAATGACAAAAGACAATGTGAGCGCAATACGGATATTCGCGGGAGATGCAAATACAACCACTCCTGCCGACGAAGCGGTTTACAACGGCAGGGCATTTGAGCTTAACGTCCGAAAAGACAGCACAATACCCGGTCCTACACCAAGCGGATTCTTTGGGGAAATTGTTGTCTATTTTGAATTGTCAGATGGCAGCGAGTATACGCTGATATTAGATACAAATTCAAAGAATGATGATGGCTCCTCGCCGTCATTTGTCGGATTATTCAATGTAACCGATGATGTTTGGCTCGAGGGCTTTGAATTTCTCTCCGGAGATGCCGCCGCAATAAAACAGCTGACGCTTACAGTAGGCGGTGCAACAGTAATCGCTCCACAGGTGAAAAACATTGCCCCGGAGGAATTGGGCGAGTATCATATCAATACAAATCCAAGAAAACAAAAAGATTTTCAATGGAATTACTTAATTGTTAATGGCGAAAATCGCGGTGCTTTTACCGGTGCACCGGAGGACGGACTCGGAACTTTCGGGCAGCGTTTTTCACTGAAACAAGGTTTGAATGTTGTAGAAATCATAACACTCTGCAACAGAGGGCGGTTCGGAAACTTTAAGGAAACGACATTAAGAGGTCTAACTGCAGATTTTGTAACATCTACAAGTCACGTTTTCATCATTGATTATAACGGTACAGAAACTGACATTATTCAACAGGACGACAATGTTTATCTGACAGATATAACGGCACGACTTTACCGATACGCAGTTGGCGGTACAGGTGCGACAAACCCACTGACAGAATATCCGGTTCATAGAACCGGCGAATACAGCTATTCGCTTACAATACCAGTGACAATGCCGACAATGCCGAATTTATCTCATTTTACGGAAGACGGGAAAACCGCTGTTCAGGGACTTGTCCACGAAGACGTCCTGTTAAACATCAAGCCGGCCTCCGGCGCGGCTAAGGTTGAGATTATCGGCGCGAGTTTGACCTCAACGGACGGAAACACTACAATCTCAACGGCGGACGGCGACGTTGGCACGTACCACGCCGTCAACCTGTTTCAGCAGAATCAGGTGCAGTTTACCGTAACGGCGGCGGACGGTGTGACCGAGCAGTTGTACACAATCAATATCATTCGGGCAAACTCCGACTGCGCTGTAAGCGCGTTTGTTCCGATTGGCGGCACGCTCACGCCCGACTTCGCACCGAACACGCTGCGCTACGCGCTCCAATTTACGGTCGCGGCGGTTCCCGTGACGGTAACGCCGGCAATTCCCGATGACGCGACAATCAAACTCAACGGTGAGAGCGTCGAGTTTGACGCGGTGCTGTCTCTGTCCGCGACAAACGCGCAGAATGTTATCACAGTCACGGCGGCGGACAACTACACCACCAAGGAATACGTTTTTACAACCATTCTGCCCGACGGCAGTATACCGCTGGCGGGTATAAGCGACGCGACTAAGGCAAAGGCGAAGCAAATCCTAAAGGATAAGGGTTGGTACGAGGAGCTTTCAAAAACCAACGACTTTTCAAGCGGTTATTGGAAGCTGTTTATGGCTGCGGCGACGGGACTTGAGGACGGCAGCGCGGTCAATCTGAACGGCGCGGCGGTCTACGATATTACAAAGCACAATTTCCGTCAGGCGACAGACTGGGCAGCGTGCACACTTGAGCTTATTATTTTAGGTGAGAATCCCTACGACTACAACGGTGTGAATTATGTGCAGGGCTTGATTGATTGCGGCGGCGGACCGTTTGCGAACAATGTGTGGTATCTCATCGCCGCAAACGCAGCGGGCGTTAAAAATGCGATGGTCGATTCACTTGTTACGAGCGGCGTGAAAAACGTACTTAGCACGACGTATGACCTCGATACGCGCGGTTGGTACCTCGCCGCGCTGTCGGCAAATCTCGACCCGGCAGAATTGGCGGCGTTGGCAAATGTTTTGCACGATGCGCAGATAACCGAGGGCAGATATGCCTCGACGTTCAAAAACGGCGCAATGGCAAATTCCGCAGCGGGAAATCCCTATTCAAACGGGTGTGTTGTTTCGGGTCTCGCGGGAGCAAACATTGACCTGCAAACGGTTTTTGCAGTCGGCGATAAAACGCCGCTTGACGTGATGGCGACGGAATTTAAGTTTGATACGAGCTACAAGGATATGATAATCGGTCTCGGCGACATCACACAGGGTAGCAGTATCTTTGCTCGCTACGCCCTCACGTCCGCCAAATACGAATCGCTTAAAACAAAAGCAACCGCTCTCGGCATCGACACAGCTTCCCTGCCCGCGTTCGGCGCGGGCGAGTTCGGGCGCGAGTATTACGACCTCTACGACGCGGTTGTCGCGGCGTATGAGACGGCGGGCAACACCGTTGAGGCGCGGAAAATGCGGCCGGACGTGCAGTTCGGCAACCAGCTCCAAATCTTTGAAACGGCTGTGAACGCCCTGCCCGCGACTGTCACGTCGGCGAACAAAACCGCCGTCGAAGCGGCGCGCGACGTCTTTGAAACCAAGCTCACGGAGGTGCAGAAAACCGCGCTGCTCACGAACAGCAAGGCGGTGTATAACAAGTACCTCGCGGCGCTCGCGGCGATTGTCGGCGAGGACGGCGGCACGGACGCTAAGGCGGCGTTTGAGAAAATCGCGGCTCTGCCAAAGCCTTCGGAGCTTGTGAAAGCCGACAGGACGGCGGTGGACGCGGCGAAATCCGCGTATGACGCGCTCGGCGATTCAGCAAAATCCGCGATAAATTGGGCGGGCGCGGGCTACGCCGCGAAGCTCGCCGACGCGGTTGCGATAATCGCGCAAATCGCGCCGGACACAGGTACCGGTGGCGGAGGTCAGAACGTGGACAGCGTCACAGTCACGTTCCGGCTCGTCGGCGACAGCGTTCACGACACGCCGGACAAGCACACAAAGTACGCCGACTGGATTCCGACAAAGTCCTACACGTTCTACAACGCGACGAGCGTGAGCGTCTA
>JAISKH010000015.1 GCA_031261325.1 Oscillospiraceae bacterium | reverse complement strand
AGCCGCAGGAGCGTCGCCGTGAACGGCTCGTCGAGGTTGCCGACGGCGTTTTCCAAGTCCTGCGGCTCGGTAAGACTAAACCTTATTCGTGTATCAAGCGCGACGCTCTCCGCATCGAGCACCAGACTGTGCGCGATGTGGTTTTCCTCGACGTAATGCTCGTCGATGTAACTCGCGACCGCGCCGAGCAGCTTTTCGCTGACCTCGAACGCTGCGCGGTCGTACACCACGAGCGACACGTCGAGGTCGTTGTCAGCGAGAAAATCGCGAATCGTGGCGTTTGCAACGGCAAGCGCGTCAGCTTTCGGATAGCCGTAAACCCCGCTCGAAATCAGCGGGAACGCGACACTCTCGCACTCGTTCTCCACGGCGCGTTTGAGTGAGTTCGTGTACGCGGCGCGAAGCAATTCCTCATTCTGCGCGGCGTTCCAGTGTCTATACACCGGACCCGCCGCGTGAATAACGAACTTCGCGGACAAACCGAACCCGGGCGTGATGACCGCTTCGCCTGTCTTAATCGGCGCGAGTTTGTCGCAGGCGGCTTGAAGTTGTGTCGCTCCCGCCGCTTTGAAAATCGCACCACAGACACCGCCGCCCATAGCAAGGTCGGTGTTCGCGGCGTTTACGATTGCGTCTACGCGCAGTTTCGTGATGTCGTTGCGAATTATCTTGAATGGCATATCGTCAACCTCCGTTTTTTTGTTTGGTTTACCGATTCTTGGCAAACGCTTCGGTTATTGCAGTTCTCCCAGATTTGGTATAGTAGTGGTAATCAGCGAAACTGCAATTAAAATCGCCGACTACGCAAAGGTTTTGACTACCGGAAGATAGGCGTTCAATGTCCGCAAGTTGCTTCGCCAAATATTCCTCGAAGCTGTGATGCCTGTTCCCGTAAATTCCGATTATCGTTCCGTATACGAGCAGATTGCCACGCTCTGTTTCTATTTCAACGCACAAGGTGGTGTATTCGTCGTAAGTCGGGTGCTGTTTTACGCACTCGTAATTTGTGAAGATTGAAACACGATTTTCTGTGGACTTGTAATAAGTCGATTCAAGCCCATTCAGCTTTGGCGTTTGCAAAGCGTATCAGTTGCCGGAGTGCCATAATATGGTTGCCTCCCTGCCTTTCAATTTTATTTCGCCCTACCCGAAACCAACTTCGTCAAATCCCCCGACGTGAACCCCATCGGGCAGATTGTACACCAAGCCCGCGGCGTGAACAGCACTTCGCAGAGCAGCGCGAGCGCGGTCGCGGACTCCATAAATATCAGAATTGTGTTGCCGACGACATACACGCCGCGCGGAATCGCCCAGAGCATCAGCGCGAGAAACGAACCCATCATTAACGCCCACAGCAGCCAATGAAACCATTGCGTAAACGTGACTCCTGCCGAACGCATTTGCATCGTTGTAACCGAAACGCCCGTCTTACGGCTCGTACTCCGACAGCTCAAAATCAATCCAACACGACGACGTGACCCTGAATTTCGTCACACCATCAGGTGGCGGCGCGAACGCTTCCGCAAAGATATTTCGCTGCGCGCCAATGATTTCCGCGCCGTCGAAGATTCCCGCGACAACGCCCGCGAACTGCGGCGGATGCGTGCTGTCGCCGTGAAAGAACACGGCGTAGTTCGCGCCCGGTCGCACGAAAATCCCCGCCGCGCTTTCGCTGTCCAGCCCGCTCTCGTTCACCCATTCCCACTGACCGGGGACGACCTCGCGCCACAGGCTCACCTGCTTGAAATAGCCCGTTTCGTGTTCCTCCGTGTCAGTGTTCGGGAAAGCCGTCATAAAATGCGCGTCAAATTTCACGCCGCCGAGGGCATCCCCGTCCGCGTAAGCGTCCGAATTGCGCGTAAAGTCCGGCGCGTTCGGCACACCGATTTTGCTCATATCAATCCAATCCACGCCGAGCTTTTTCGCAGTTTCTTCGGTTAACTGAAAGTCCTTTGCGCCGTAATCCGCGAAGCCGAGGTCTGTATCGAAAAGCAGATTGTTCTCAATTTTGCCGTACTTTTCGTCCGTTGGCGCGTCGGCGAGCGGCGGAAAGGAACGTCCCGCCCAGTCACTCACCCAGTCGCCGGCGTACCAATAGGAGCGACCGCTGCGCTGCGCGTTTATGTTCACGATAATGTTATCGCGAACCTCGACCATTAGCTCGTTTATGTCGGACTTTACCTCCATATGCGCAAAGTATTCGGTCAGTTCAGGGTATTTCTCGCTCCAAAAACGATTTTCATTGAAACGGTTCAGCACCTCCAAGTTTTCGAGAACCCATTGCGGCGACGACCAGTCCGTTCCCTCGGCATCGCGCAGGCTTTCCGGCGGGTACTCGAACACCTGCGGCACATCAATATAGAGGTTGCCGATATTCGTCCACGGCCCCGTCGGATTCACAGGTTGCGGCGCACTTGGGACGTTATAGAGGACATTGTACGAAAAATCCTGAAACGGCATTTCCGTGTCGTAATGCGCTCCGCCGCCGCGCCGCGCGAAATCGAAGCCGACACCCGGGTGGTCAATCCCCGTGACATCGTGGAAGTAGTTATACCGCACCTGCACGCCGTCGTTTAGTCCGCTGTAATTGAGATAGATTGTCCCCGTGTCCTCGCCCATATCGCAGGGCGAATCCACAAACACATTGTATATAATCTCGGCATCCACGACATTGCCCTGAATAGCCTGACCGAGACAAAAAGCGAACAGGTTGTTCTTGACCGTGATTCCACAGCCCTCAATGTTAACACCTGAGTTGTAGGTCGAGCCGAGAAGTCCGGAATGAATAACGGAATTGCCCTCAAAGAGCGCGTTGCCGCTCTCGCGTGAGAGCGTACTGCCGGAGGCGATTTTTGCGGCGTTAAAGCCGATGTTCAAAAAGGTTGAGTTCAGAATCCTGTGGTTATAGCCGTTGCGCGCGGCTTCCGTCAGCGTTTCTTCGCTGTAACCGCCGTCCTGTCCGTATTCACTCGCGAGGTCGCGCGACGCCGAGGCGTACTGCCCGAGACGGAGCCCGTTTGTGCCGATATTTTTGAACACGCAGTCCTCAACGGTTACGTCGCTTCCGCCGCGTATGTACATAACGGAACCCTTTGTCAACTCAAAAGTCAGACCCGAAAACGTGACGTGCGACAAGTCCTTGGCATCAATTATGAAATTTTCGTCAGACTTTGATACTTTAACCGTCGCGTTATCGAGGCTTTTCGCCGGATAGAGGTACAAAATGCCCTCGCGGCTGATGAAATATTCCCCCGGCGCGTCAAGTTCCTCAAACACGTTTTCGAAGGCGTAGCGAGAGCCTTTCGTAACGCCGGACATTGCTGCGCCGCTCAACTCAATCGTCATGGTCTCGGGGTCGATTGTTCGGGCGAGCACCTTGTCCGAGAAAAACTCCCAGCCGGTCATACCCGTTATGATAACGTCCGCATAGCTCGCCCAATTTTTAATGCGCTTTTCGCGTGTCGTGAATATTGAGTTTTCGCCAGTCAACTGTTCCGTTTCCGTGTCAAAGCCGGACGCGATTACGTCGGGTATTCGCAGGTACGAATTATACGGGTTCTCGGCGAAAATGCCGGGGACTTTGTTCGGGTAACGCGCTAAATCAAGTGCGTCGTCATCAATAAAAACCTGCATTCGCCGCGTTAAAAATCCGTTGTCATATGTGTCCTCGTCAACGAATTCGCGCAGTTGCCCGGCACTCCAAAACGCCTTGCTGTAGTCTAAATCGTCAAAGGTAAATCCATTCGCAAAAAGGTCAATTTCCACGACATTTTCCAGCGCGCCAACCGTCAGACGTGAACGCATCTCCGCGTCGGAAACCGGCGCGAACGCACTTCCCGCAAGGTGTTTTCCGCCCGTGAACAGCGGCGTTTCGCCCGGGTACGCCGTGTAGACAATCGGCGCGTCCGCCGTGCCGGAGTCCTCGCGCGTGAAGTGTGTCGTTTCCGCAACGTCATAAGTTCCTCCGCGAATGTAGACCGCAACTCCGCCGTCGGGTATGCCTGTTTTGATTTTGAGTGCGCGGATTTTGTCGCGCGCGGTGGCGAGCGTCGCAAGCGGCGCGGCTTCCGTACCGTCGGCGGAATCGCTCCCGTTCGGGGCGACGTAAAAAACCATGCCGAATTCGTGCGCGGCGGAATCAGTACTTTCCGCGTCGGTCGTGGTAATAGTGCTTGCGGCGCAGCCCGCCAAATACAGCAAAGCGATTGCCGCCAGCAGCGAGGCCTTAAGCCTTTGTTTCATAAATCCTCTCACGTGCCAACCTCGCCGCGGCGACCTCGGGCGGCTCCGCGCCATCGGCGAAGCGGTCGCGCTCGATGCCGAAGCTCACGCCGGAGCGGTTTTGCGTCTCGTCGGAGACAAGCCAGTCCGCGAGCGCGGCGACGCGGTTTTGGTACTCCGCAGTCTGCGAAAATGTCGTTTTGTCCTTGCAGAGCGGGCAGTACGCCGCGTCGAACGAGCCGTAGCCGAGGTCACGGAAGCAGTACGCGACGTACTCCGACGCGCGGTGCAGCACGTCGTCGGGTGAGCCGCCGTAGCAGAACACTACGCCCGCTTTGCGTTGCGGTTGCGGCGTTTTCAGCCCTTTGACAAAGTTGTAATGCACGTAAAAACGGTCGAACAGCACCTTGACTGCGCCGGGCACGCCCATAAAATACAGCGGCGCGGCAAGAAGAACCGCGTCCGCGTGGAACACACGCTCGATAAGTTCCGCCGCGCTGTCCGAATGAATGCAAATTTCGCGCTCGCCCATACACGCGTCGCAGCCGACGCACGGCGCAATCGTCTCGTCGCGCACGCGGAAAACCTCGACGCTCGCGCCGCGCTTTTCGAGTTCGCGCACGGTAAAGTCCGTCGCCGCGTCGGAGTTGCCGCCGACGCGCGGACTGCCGCTGATTATAATGATATTTTTACCCATACAATTATCCTCGTTTTCTGTCATTTGCAATGCGCCGCCGCATGTCAATCGCCGAGCCGCTTGATGAAGTGGATATTGCGATTCGCCTCTCCGAAACCGACGCTGAGGTGGAATTTCAAGCTGTCCGTGTTGTCAAGCGCGCAGTCCGACGCCATGGCATGGCAACCGCGCGCTGTCGCCCAGTCCTCGCTCGCCTGCGCGAGTGCCCGCGCCGCGCCGCGCTTGCGGTACTCGCCCTCTACGAAAATGCCCTCCAAGTAGCCTATCGGCGCATCGTCAAACCTGCCCTCGACGTACTCGCGGCGTATCGACGTGTGAACCGCACCGATTGACTTACTATTGGCTTCGTTTCCAACCTCGCCCGCAAAGGCGAGGAAAATAACCTGCGTGTCGTCCGACAGAATGTGCCTATTGTCCTCGAGCAACTCGTCGTAACGTTGTTCGCCGTACAGCTTGGCGAGAATATCTGTCACGACAGCAAGGTCGTCCGCCGTCGCTCGGCGGATTGTTAGGGTTATGTCCTGTGCGTCATACTGTGTCATGTTCGTTCTCCTTTAATGCTGCGGATTTTCTGAACTCTCGGAAATTGCCTTCCGCGTAAGCGACTTCAATGTGGAAGTTTTTGCCCGTGCCGTGCGGCGTGACGGTGGTGACTGTTTTGCTCTCGTGTTCCAGCGCACGGACTGCCGCTGATAATGATAATGTTTTTCATAGCTCAATCCTTTCAAAAACCATACCGATTTGGTGCATAACCTTTTGCGCCGCAACATTACCGATGTTCGTGCAACAGATTGCGCGCTTGTGATTTTCAAGGATATATTTCGCGAGAAAGGACGCGACGGCGGTCATATATCCCCGCCCGCGATAGTGCGGGTGCGTGCTGCCCGCGCTGATTTCCCATTCCTGTTCCGAAACAAACTTCACGCGAGCGAGCGACAGGATTTCGCTGCCGTCTATGTAGGCGCAAACCCGCCATTTGCGTTGCTCGGTGCCGAATTGCTTCGTGATGTCGAACCCGAAATAGTCCTCTTTGAGGTCAACGACGTCAAACCACTCGCAATACGCCCTGAGCATATCCAAATCAGAAATGGTGTCAATCCACCTGACTTTATCCGTTTCGTGCGGAATCAGTTGCTCAATACTGTCCAACTTGCAGATGTATGTTTCGTTCATCGGATTAGATTTGCCTCCTCGTTATATTGGTGCTTTCCGATTACCCCTCATGCGTCAATCCACGCGCTCCGAAACCCAATATCCGGATAGATAAACTCGCGGCTCTCGCGCAGGTACAGGTACCAGAACCCGCTCCCGCCAATCCAACTGCTGCCGCGCGCCGCGACGCGCTCGCCGTAGTTGCGGATAAACAGCCATTCAGGGTCACGCCCGAGCTTGTCGGAAATCGGGTACAAACCGAGTGCTTTCAGCAGGAAATGCGGTTCGACCTTCGGCGCGGACTGCATCGCGTCGAACGCCATGAACGTGTACGCGAGGTGCTTTTTGTCCTCCGCATCGCCCGTGTACTGGAAGTTGTTCACGACGGTGTTGAGTTGAACGCCGCCCTGCACGCCGACATTTTGCCCGTCGGAACGCCCGGGCGCAACGCCGTCGTACTTGAATGTGTTCGGACTGCCGGGCGCGACGAGCGAGCCGTCAACGGAAATCGCGCGCCAAGCCGTACTTTCAGGGCTTTCGTCGGTGTTCAGCGCGCTGTCGTTGTCGGGAATGACTTGAATCTCGCCGTCAACGATTCTCACGCCGGAAACCCAGTCCCAGACGTTGCCAGTGAGGTCGAAAATGCCGCTGTCGGTGCCGTCGTGGCTCCACGACGCGGGACCGCTGCCGCTCAAAGTGCGCTCCGCTCCGTCGGGGCGCGGCACGTCCACGAGGTCGCGCTCGTACAGCCAACTCTCGGCGGCGACGGCGGCCTCGTGCTGCGCGTAAACGTCGCTGCCGTAGCGCGTGTTTCCGTGCGGAATCGTCCCGTTTTTGCGGCACCAATGCGCGATTGCCGCCCACTCCGCGTTCGTGAACAGATGCCAGCCGCGCCCCTTGCGGGAGCAGGCTTCACGGGCTTCGTCGATGGCGAGCGTATGCTCCGGTTCGCGGTTCGGCAATGAGTACGCGCGGCCGTTTTCGATGACGTTCAAAAATTTGCTGATGTACACGCACGGCAGCTTTTTGCCGCCCGCTATGAACGCGCTGCACAGTTCGTCGGGCGCGCCGTCAATCACGTCAGACCACTTGAACGCGGGGATTCGCACCATCACGGACGGTTGCCCCAAATCGTCGTGAATGAGCGTGTTCTTGCCGCCCGTCGCGGCTTCAAGCGCGAATTTTGCCGCGTCGAATTCGCGGCGTTCAGCGTCACTCGCGGGCGTCGGTTCCGAAACTGCGCCGTTGTCCGCGGGCTTTTTTACGAGGACGGGGAACCCGAATTCGTCAACCTGTCCCGTCTTTTCGACGGTGAAACCGTCGTGGTATTCGTGCTTTTTCATAATTCAATCCTTTCAAAAATCTACGTTTTGCGAGTGCGTGCTATTTATTCTATGGCTCTATGTCGATACCGCCTTCAAGCAAGAATAAGCGCAACAATTTATCTAATAAGATGTTAACTTTCGGCGGAGATATGCTCGCACCTTGTTGCTTCTCGAAGAATATACGGGCTTTTGCCTTGTCAACGGTTTCTTTCAGGCTGTCAAAACGTCCGTATTCATTGATATTTGCATCGGTCAGTTTTAAGTTCATCATCTCGCGCAACTTCGATTCGTTCATGCCGAACACTTCGGAGATTCGGTGAATTTGGTCGTCTTTCGCTCTGGCTTGGTACTCCGTGATGTAATCGCGCAGGGTCTTTCCTTCGGCGACCGCGACATCACCGCGCTCGATGTCGCGCAAAAAGATACCTGCGTGTTTCTGCTCCTCTTGAGTCAATGTTGCAAACGTCTTGTGCAGGTCGTCCAATGCTTGAGCAATAAGTCCGGCCGACGGCTTCGGGTCGAGGTTGACGAGTTTCAAATACTTATCAAAACGTGAATTCATATAGTCGGCGTCTATCTTTCCCGTGTCTATCTCGGTAAGATGTCCGTCAATTTCAAACGGAACATCGCCGACCGCGCTAACGCCGCTGTTCGTGAATAACTCCTTATAGCGTAAAGCGAGGATGAGATAGAGGTTTTCGTCGAGTGCCATCGTTACTGCGGTTTTCTTTGTCCTCGGTTTTTGATGAAATTCGTATACTTGCCGTTCCCACTTAAAGCCTTGAATCGTCGCGGCTTCGAGATAGTCGTTCAATTTCTTAAAGAGAGACGCGAACTTAGCGCAGGACGCAGCATCGCTCGGCAATTTCGTGAAATCGGGAACCTTCGCGTCAGCGAACACCTTGGAGATTTCACCAAACAACTCGTTGATAGCGATTAAGTTCTCTTCAAGCCGCTGTACAAACAGACCGATTGGCCTATCGCCTGAGTAGAGCTTCACGGCTTCCTCGATGTTTCTTTCCATCGTATGCGGCTTGCGGTAGTAGCGAATCGTTCCGAACGGTTTCTCATGACCGAACAGGCGATTGGTGCGTGAAAACGCTTGAATGATATTCTGATATTCGAGCGTTTTATCCATATAGAGCGTGTTAATCCACTTGGAATCAAAGCCCGTGAGCATTTGGTCTACGACAATCAACAGGTCGATTTGCTGTTCAGGCGTGTTCCCAATCAGCGTGTACGGTGTTTTGTGTGCCAACCGAGCCGCAATGTCTTTCTTGAACTTGGCGTGGTCTTTTAACTCGTATTTTTGGTTGTAGCGAGCATTGTAATCCGTGATGATTTCGACAAGCCCACTTTCCTTGAACTCGTTAGTTGCGCCCTCGCCATTGTCGATACTCGGGTCAAAGAGTGCTGTTGTTTTCAGCCCCGGTATTGCTTCTTTTATGAGCCTGTAATTGCTGCTTGTTCATGTATTGTTCGCTCCTTCGCCAATTTGACATTTTAGATATTGTACCACGAAGACGGGGCAATTGGAACAGCTATTTCTATCAAATGTAACAGAATCCTGCTGCAATCGACAATCCGTCTCGTATGCTGTAAGCCATATAAAACGATAACCGCCCGGAGATTTGTTCTCCGAGCGGTTCCGTAAATACCTACTCCGCCCGCTCCCACAAGGGGCGCGTGCGCGGCAATAATGAGGACAACTTTTACTGCGACGGGCTGTCGCTCACGCCCGAGAACCGCGATTCGCCGTTTGCCGCGTCCGCCGGCGGCGGCGTTCCGCGCGTGTTCGCCGTGTTCGACGGCATGGGCGGCGCGGAGGACGGCGAGTTCGCGTCGCTGACTGCGGCGCAGACGCTTGCGCGGTATGCCGAGCACATGAAAGTTGCGTCCGGCGATGAGCTTGACGCGGTTGTGCAGGATTTTGTCACGGACGTGAACGACGCGCTGTGCCGCGAGATGCGCGCGCGGTCGATTCGCATGGGCGCGACGCTCGCGCTGGCGGTCGTCACGGCGCAAGGCGCGCGGTTGTACACAATCGGCGACTCGCGGATTTACGCGTTCGCGAATGGCGCGTTGCAACTGTTGTCCGAGGACCACACGGTTGCGATGCAGAAGATGAAAATGGGCATTTACGACGAAGAAAAGGCGCGTCGCAGCGGCGATTGGAGCAAGTTGAACCGCTGTCTCGGCACGTTTGAGGACGAAATGTACGCGACAGCGGACGTGCGCCCCATGTTTGCGCCACACGGCGGCTATCGTCTGCTGCTGTGCTCCGACGGGCTGACGGACATGGTACGCGACGACCGCATTGCGGAGCTTCTGCGCGGCGCGAAGTCCGCCGACGAAGCGACGGCGGCGCTGCTCGACGAAGCGCTGCGGAATGGCGGAAGGGACAATGTGACGTGTGTTGTAGCAGATGTGCCGCCGCGCGGCATGTTGGACAGGCTGATGCAAAAGAAACCGCGACGGCGACGTTAATAAGCGAGCCGCCAATGCGGTACAAGTGTAAATTTACAACATATACGCAAAAACCCCCTTGACAACCCCAACATCTTGTGCTACAATACAAACACTCATTTATATCTGTGTCTAATCCGAAAGGGTTTACGCGACTTTGCAGGAATCTATAAGTCGCGTACAGCGGTAAAATCCCGCGCGGCACACGTTGTGTATTTTGTATGTTCGGCGCCGAGGTATAGCTGCACCCATTTTCGGTGTGCGCGACCGTTGCGCAAGAAAAATTTTATCAATGAATAGTTACTTGCGGCAACCGCAAGTAGATTTCGCGCTCAAGCCGTGCTACAATAACCTTGTACTTTAGGCACGACGAAACGAGGTCCGATGAATTTCCCGGGGAGCAGTCTGCCCTCGGAGACCTGACAATAACCTAAAATCGCGACAATCGAACGAAAAATATGAGAAGAGCTAACCCACGAATACAACGAAGCCGCCAATATCGGCTAAGAATGAATAGCGTCCAACGGACACGAAAACCTTTGATTTGCAATGGGATTCGTGTCTTTTTGCGTCCAAAAATAAAAAAACACCGACAAAATCGGCGGCAAAAGAAAGGAAGTCCGAAATGCAAAACTTAACTCAAAAGCCCCGTCACACCCGCGCCGCCGCTGAAGCGCGAGGAGACAAATTCACACACAGCGGACAAGTCCGCAGAAGTATCCGGCAATTTCGCTCTGACTTTACCAAGCTATTTTTTCCGCGACAGGCGATAGCGGGTACCCGGAATCGCCCCGTCGAGACCTCAGCAACCCCGACACCCTGCGCCCGGCAACGCAGGTTCCCCGCACAATTCGATTGCCCAGCCGAAGGCAGTCAAACGGCGCAAGCGGGATTACCCGCAACCGAATTGGAGGAAAATTAATGTCAACAAAGCAAACCCTACTCGACCAAGCCGAGCAACTCCGCCGCCACAATCGGCAGTACAGTTTCGCAAATCATACCACCCCCAAGAATAAACCCCCTGAAAAGCGGTGAAAATATTGCCAACAAACAAAAGGGGGCAGACCGCTGGAAATTTGTGTGCATGATTCGGAGCGAATCGTCGAAATATGGCTTACGAACGGCGAAAAATCGGACTTGCCGCTGCGTGAGACGCTGAAACCCGTCTACTCGGAGTACAAAGCGCGAAAGTACACCGTCGCTGTGTTCGAGTCTGGCGGCGGCGCGCTGTTTGACGGCACGCGCGACCTGTTGCTCCACAATCGCACAGGCTAACCACGCTCGGTTGTCAATTTCGGCAACCGAGTTTTCTGTTGCCAATCGCCTCGTCATATGATACAATATAATTCACTAAACAATAAATTAGGTGATAACAATGACAGAATCGCTCAAAATCGCCGGCTACTGCCGCATATCCGTGGACGAGGAGCTTGACCGCGACAACACATCAATCGAGAACCAAAAGTCTATCATCGACGACTTCGCGCGCCGCAAGTTCCCCGACGCGACGCTTGACTTTTACAGCGACCGCGACCGCTCGGGGTACACTTTCGAGCAGCGCGAGGGTTACCAAACGCTCCGCCCGCAGCTCATGAACCTCACCTACGACATTCTGATTGTCAAAGACTTCTCGCGCTTTTCGCGCCGCAACAGCAAGGGGCTTGTCGAACTTGAGGATTTGCGCGACGCGGGGCTGCGCATCATCTCAATCGGCGACAGCATTGACTATCCGACCTACGACGACTGGACGGCAATCCAATTCCGATTTTTAATCAACGAAATGCCCGTCACGGACGCGAGCAAAAAGGTAAAATCTGTCATCAGCAACCGTCAGAGCGAGGGCAAATGGATTTGTGCCGTACCATACGGCTACGTCATGACGAACAGCAAAACTATGGCGTTTGAGGTTGACGAAGCCGCCGCCGACGTGGTGCGCAAAATCTACGCACTATACAACGACGGATGGGGATACAAGAAAATCGCGAATTACCTCACCGACGAGCATATTCCAACCCCGCGTGCGGCTGAAAAACAGCGCAAGGATGCTCGCGGTGAGGACAACAAAATCGTCGCGAAAACAACGTGGAGCATCATTACCGTGTCTGAGATTTTGAGCAACGACTTTTACATCGGCACATTGCGCCAGCACAAGTACAAACGCCGAAAAATCAACGGTTCGGACGTGAAGCTCGACGACATGGAGCACATCGTTTTCGAGAACAACCATGAACCGATTATCGACTACCGCACGTTCGCCGTCACACGGGAGCAGCTGAAAAAACGCTCCGTAACCAACTATCGCGGTGTGAAGAAGTACGACAACGTGTACTCCGGCTTCATGCGGTGCGGCGACTGCGGCTCGCCGATGTTCTCAATGTCGCGCCGCGACCTGCGCCCTGCGTACACCTGCGGTGAGTACCACAAGCGCGGCTTGCAGGGTTGCACCTCGCATCATACGCGCGTTGACGTACTCGACACGCTGCTGAAAAGTTACGTCAAAAAAGTGCGCGATAATTCGGCGGACATGCTCGACAAGCTCAACGAGTCGCTGAAAAGCGAGCGCGAAGTCGTCAGGGAGAGCACCTCGACCGTCGAGCTTCTGCAACGCCAAATTGACGACGCGCGCAGCGAGATGAAAATCCTCGCCCGCCAGCAGGCGAAAGAGCTGTTGCGCAACCCCGACCGCGAGACGGCGATTGACGAACTGTACCGCGAAATGCTCGACGAACTGTCGGACAGAATCGACGGCTTGACGCACCAACTCCAGCTCACCTCCGACCGCCGCAACACGATAATCCGCGTGAACCGAATCGCGAAAACCGCGCTCGATATTTTTGACGACGTGCTGCGCAAGGAAAAACTCGATAAGACGGATTTGGAGTTGATAATTGACCAAATCGTTGTGTTTGAGGACCACATCGAGATAAAGCTGAAAGCCGACATTGACGCGCTGTTGAAATCGGGTGAATTGTCGGAGGAAGCCGCAAATTTTAAGCCGGACACGGAGGATAACGAAAACCGCATAGTTCAGGCGAGCGAACACCGCCGGGACAAGGTCTTTCGTGTCAATGTTATCAGTAACGGCGACCCGCTTGAAATATACACGGAGAAAGACGGCGAAGTCATATTCAAGAAGTACTCGCCGATGGGCGAGTGGTCCGAATCCGCCAAGCAGCTATGCGAAACCATGCACAAAACGGCGGAGTGCTTCGCGGCTGTCGCCGACCGCGACACTTATATCGCGGTGTGCGGCGTGCCGAAGCGCGAGCTGAACGACGAGCACATAAGCAACGAGCTTGAGCAGCTGATGGAGGCGCGCCGCCTTTATCAGCGACGCGAGGGCGAGCGCGGCGTGCCGATGACGGAAAACGGCAAATATATCGTCGAAATTGCCGCGCCTATCTTGTCGGAGGGCGATGTGCTCGGCTGCGTCGTGTTCTTTTCGGAGGGCAACAAAACCGTCGGTGAGGTAGAGAACAAGCTCGCGCAGACGGTCGCCGCGTTCCTCGGCAAGCAGATGGAGCCGTAGCTTCAATTGACAACGCGCAGTTGACAATGTACAATTAGCGGGGGAGAGGTAACGCCTGTCTCCCGCTGATTGCGTTTGGAGGTGGTTTCATGCACACGCCCACGCACCGCACGTGCGGTAGTGACACGCTCGCCGTGTTCGTTCACGGCTTTATGGGCAGTCCCGACCAGTTCGACGACCTCGCGGACGCGGTGTTCGCGGCGGGGATTGACGTTGCGACGGTTCTGCTGCCCGGGCACGGCGGCACATGGCGCGATTTCGCTCGCAGCGACTACCGCGCTTGGCAGTCACACCTGTGCGAACGGCTCACGGAGCTGTCGCGTACATACGGAAGAATCTACCTAGTGGGGCACTCGCTCGGGTGCCTGCTGTCATTGATAGAGTGCGCGGAAGCGCGGCATGTTATCGTCGGCGCGTTTCTGCTCTGCCCCGCCGTGCGGCTGAATCTGCGCCCGACGGCATTCGCTGCGCGCGTTCGCGTCATGCGCGACGATACTCTGCGCACGGCTTACCGCGACTCGTTGCCGCTCAACTCGCTGCGCTCGTGGAATGTCCCGCTGCTCCTGCGACCCGCTATCGGTTACCTGACCGCCGCGGGCAAGGCGCGCAAATGCCTTGACCGCGTGCGCGTTCCCGTCGTAATCGTATGCTCGCGCGGCGACGAAGTCGTTGCGTTCCGCAGCGCGAAAATTCTGGAGCGCGGACTGACGAACGCCAAAACAACCTCACTCACGCTCGAAACCTCAATGCACGCACGCTTCGCGGCGGAGGAGCGCGCGTTAATCCGCGACGCGCTGCTGGATTTTGTGCGCTGAACGCGAATGATTCGCCCTCGGGTTGAAATTCATTCACAAACTGCGTTATTGTTATTCCCGCGATATGCGGTACAATACTGACAGAAGCCGCGCGGCTTACTTTACGACAGGGGGCTTGATACAATGGATATTAGCGTTTCCGTGAAGCTGAAGCAGCTTCGCCGCGACCGCGACATCACACAGGAGGAACTGGCGAAATTCCTCGGAGTGTCGTTTCAAACCGTTTCCAAATGGGAGCGCGGCGACTGTTACCCCGACATCACGATGCTGCCGTTACTCGCGGGTTACTTCAACGTAACGGTGGACGACCTGCTCGGTATGGACAAAATTCGCGACGAGGCACGCATAGCCGAAGCGCAAAATCGTCAGTTCGAGATGTACACAACTCCCGGCAAAGCCGACGACGTTGTTGTGATGTGGCGTGAAATGGCGCGCGACTTCCCACACAACATCTCCGTGCAGTTTCATCTCGCGCAAGCGTTGTTTCAGTACGCGGTGTTCACAAAGAAAAACGAGAGCCAATATGAGGGCGTCGAAATTCTGGAGAGAATCATCGGCAGCTTGGACGGCGACGAGCGTCACCACGCAATATCCTTGATTTGCAACGCATACGCGCAGGCGGGCGATACGCAAAAGGCACTCGACCGCGCAAACTCGCTGACGAGTATTACTAACTGCCGCGAAGTTGTAATTGAGAACATTCTGCTCACCGCTAACGACGAGAGGGCGATTACGCAGCTGCGTGACGACCTCATACGGTTTAATATGATGTTCCGTAACGCGATTGGGCAACTGTTCAGTTGGTCGCGTTCGCTGAAAAACGCGAAAGACGTTGTGAGTACGGAGCAGCTGATTGCGCTAATCAAAAAGCGTATGCAGGCTGACGAGATTGGCTGGATTTTCTATCCCGAAGCCGCGCACCGCGACGGCGACTGGAGTTCGGCGATGAGCTACACGAACCTCGCCGAGCTGTATGCCGAGCTGGGCGACACGGAAGAGCTGTTCGACTGCGCGGAAAAAATCGTCACCATAGCGTTTGCGGCGGAAAAGGCTCTCGGCGCGATTTTCAGCGGCGGAGTCGGTGCGCACGTCGAACCGGACGGAGAAAACCGCGTCGTCATAGAGTCGAGTCCGCCCCGTACCGCGCGCGACGTTGCGCTCGAATGGTTCGAGGAGGGCGAGTATTTCAACACGATACGCGACACGCCCAGGTTCCGCGCGGCATGGGAGCGGCTGAAAACCTCCGCGGAATGACGCCGCGCCCTCAACCGACGGTTTACCCATATGTCCCGCGCGGACCTTGTGTCGCGCGGGATTTTCCGCTATATTGGTGTTGCGTTGACGCACAACAAACGAACGGAGTGATTCACAATGAACAACATAGGCGAAGCGATTAAGGCATTGCGGCGCGGCAGAAATATCTCGCAGGAATACCTGGCGGAGCGGCTGAACGTCTCCGCGCAAGCTGTGTCCAAGTGGGAACGCGGCGACAGTTTGCCCGACGTGACGATGATTTCGCCGCTCGCCGACTACTTCGGCGTGACGACGGACGCGGTGCTCGGGATTGACAAGACTAAGAATGAGACGAAAATTCTGGAGTATCTCGCGGAAAACACGCGGCTCGCGAATCAGGGCAAGAACGCGGAGCAGTTCGAGCTGCTGAAGCGCGCGCACGCCGAGTTCCCGAACGACTGGCGCGTTATGGAGGAGTACATCTGGTGCCTGCTATACGACCCGAATTTTGACACGCTCGTCCCGGGAGAGCGGCACAGGGAAGAGCTTGTGCAAATCTGCAACCGCATTTTGGACGAGTGCACGCTCGATTCGCCGCGCTATCGGGCGATGCACACGCTCGCGCTATTGTACGCGCATGAGGGGAACTACGACAGGGCGATTGAGATTGCGGCTCGCTTCCCTGAACCGTTGTATTTCAATAAAAACGAAATACTGGAGAGCATTTACCCGCTTGGCTCCGACGAGTATTTCAAGCACCACCGCGCTAACCTTTGGCGGCATGTCGAGAAATTGGGGTTTGAAATCGTGTCGGCGGCGAACCTCGGCACAGAGCCGACGCGCGAGAAAATCCGCCTAATCCAAAAGGCGCTTGATTTACTCGCGATGATTTTCGAGGATGGCGATTACGGGTTCTTGCTCGATTCGTCCGTCGCGAACTTCAACTTCATAATCGCGTACTACCACGTGCAGCTCGGCGAATTTGACGCTGCGCTACCTTATATCGAGCGCGGTTTCGCCGCCGCGCGCGCGTATGACGAATTGCCCGAGACGGCGCGACACACGTCGTACCTCGTGCGCGGATATGAAACCGACATGCGCAAAATCTGGCATCTCTACGAGGGCAACGCCATGTCGCTCCGCATATCGGAGCAAGAGACGCGCTACGGCGGCAAGCCGTTCGGTGAATCGGCGGGGTACAAAGCGATTATAGAAAAGTACAAGCCGTATGCGAAAGCCGCAAAATAAAATGAGCGGGGGAGATACCCCGCTCTTTTTTTGCACTTAACCGCAAGCCTTAGCCGCGTTCCGCGACAGCCTCAATCTCAACGAGCACGCCCTTGGGCAGCGCGCGCACGGCGACGCAGGAACGCGCGGGATTGTTCGTGAAATACTTCGCGTACACAGCGTTGAACGCCGCAAAGTCCGCGACGTCCTGCAAGAAGCACGTCGTCTTAACGACGCGCGTCAGGTCGCTGCCCGCTTGCGCCAGAACCGCCGTGAGATTCGCGATAACCTGCTCCGCTTGAGCTTCAATCGCGTCGCCCACCACGTCGCCCGTCTCGGGCGAGAGCGGGATTTGACCCGACGTAAACACGAGGTTGCCGACCGCGATAGCCTGCGAATACGGTCCGATTGCCGCGGGAGCTTTGTCCGTTGTGATAATTTCCATAACTTAACCCTCCAAAAATTGTTCTGCCGCAATTGTACACCAACCGCGCGTAAAAGTCCAATCAGATGTAGTACTCGTCCGCGCCGATGTCGCTGTAATCGTCAATGATAGTTTGCAGCGAAATAGCGTCCAGATACTCGCTCATCACCTTGTTCAGCCCCTCCCACACGGGCAGGGTTTTACAGGAGCCGCGCCGCTCGCACGTGTTCTGAACCTTGTCCACGCAGTCGATTGGGGCAAGTCCGCCTTCCGTAATGCGCAGGATTTCGCCGACTGTGTACTTGCTCGGTTCCTTGGCGAGCATGTACCCGCCCTGATACCCGCGATTCGTGCGCAGATAATCCGTGTTGTTAAACAGCGTGACGATTTGCTCCAAATACTTCTTTGAGATTCCCTGCCGCTCGGCAACGTCGCGCAATGCGACAAACCCGTCGTTCTTGTGCTCGGCAAGGTCAAGCAGCATACGCAGCGAGTACCTACCCTTCGTCGATATTTTCATTTCAGGCACCTTCTTAACTAAACATATAGATTTTATAGGCAAAGTATATCATCATTTTTTGCGAATTTCAAGCATATATTTGAAAATATATCGGAATAGTAGGATTAGATAAAATTTAACATTGGTCTTGCGAAACGCGGCAACAAGTTGTACAATAGCTTGGGGTGAGAACATGAAAAAAGTAGCAAAGTCCATAGTCGCCGCACTTGCTCGCGGCGAAAAGGTCGTGCTTGTAACCGTTATCGACAGCAGCGGCTCAACGCCGCGCAAGGCAGGCTCTTTCATGGTGATGTTTGCCGACCGCCATACCGAGGGAACAATCGGCGGCGGCGCAATTGAATTTGAAACGCAGATAGTCGCGGAGGGTATGCTGACGATGGACGTCGGCTCCCAAACCGTCGGTTACAGTCTCGCGTCCACAGAGACGGGCGACGTATGCATGATTTGCGGCGGCGATGTGTATGTGCATTACCACACGGTCGAGCCGACGCGGGAATCCGTCGCGCTGTTCCAAGCCGTCGAGGAAGCGACGGAGCTAGACGAGGACAGTTGGCTCGTCGCGCGCATCGTCGAGGGCGAACCGACGCGGCTCGCCGTTTACGCGGACGGACTATCGGACTTCGGCAGCGGAATAACCGAATCGGAGGTGCTGCCGTACCTAAAGCGCAAGCCGTTCGTGACGGATGAGGAGGACGAGCAGAAAAACAAACTCATTCCGCGCTGGTACACGGTGCCGCTCGCGCGGGAGGGGCATGTGTTTATCTTCGGCGCGGGACACGTGGGGCAGGAGATAGCCCCCGCGCTGACAAAGGTCGGATTCAGCTGCGTAATCTACGACGACCGCCCCGACTTCGCGCGTGAAGAATTGTTCCCGACGGCGGCAAAGGTAGTCTGCGCGAGCTTTAAGGAAATAACGGAAAATGTCGAAATCGGCGCGGCGGAT
>JAISKH010000008.1 GCA_031261325.1 Oscillospiraceae bacterium | reverse complement strand
AAGACGGACAAATCGTTTGCGCTGGAGCGGTCTGTCAACCGACTGCGCGAGCGGTTCGGCAACAAGATTATTCAGCGCGGAGTGATGTTACTTGCGCCGGAACTGTCGGGCGTGGACGCAAAGCGCGACCACACGATACACCCGGTCGGCGTGTTCACGGGAGGTGTGAGCGTAAATTGGGGCGGATACACAACGCGGATAATGGCATAGAAACTGCGGATTTTATGATTCGTGTGCCGATTCGCATGATTCAGCTTACCGAGCGCGACGGCAAGGCGTACCCGCTCGCGTTCGACTGGGAGGACGACGCGGGCGACACCCTGCGCGTCGAGATTGAGCGCGTCCGCGCCGTCGTGTCGCTCGCGGAGCAGAAAAGCGGTACGGTCGGCGACCGCTACGAATGCGAGATTGAGGGGCGCACGGAGTATTTGTATTACGGGCTGCTGCAACCGCGCAAGTGGTTCCGGCTGAAGCCCGTAAGCCGAGAAGAATACAACGCGTACTATCGCTTGCCGGGCGAGAAGAGAGGATGATTTTATGTGCGGACGTTTTTACATCGAGCCTGACGCGCCGTCGTTTGCGGAAATGCTCACGGAGATGAGCCGCTTCGACGCGCCCGTCAAGGCGCACGGCGAGATTTTCCCGACCGACATTGCGGCGGTGCGCACGGAGCGCGGGTTCTCGCCGATGAAGTGGGGATTTTCGGGGTTCGACGGCAAGCCCGTAATCAACGCGCGGAGCGAGACGGCGCGCGAGAAGCCGATGTTCCGCGATTCGATGGCGCGGCGGCGGTGCCTGATTCCCGCCAGCGGTTACTTCGAGTGGCAGAAGTCGGGCAGTCGCAAGGTGAAGTATCGGTTCTACACGCCGGACGCTCCGTTGCTGCTTGCGGGTTGCTGGCGCGAGGACGCTGGTGCTACTTGCGGCGCATCGTTCGTGATACTCACGCGCGACGCGGTGGGCGGCGCGGAGACGATACACGACCGAATGCCCGTGATGGTGCCGTGGGGCGATGCTGATGCTTGGTTCGCGGGCGGTGTCGCGGAGTTTGACGCGGCGCGGCTCGTTTGGGAGACGGCGTAGATTGGGAGGTTACAATGATTCTATCACGCGACGATATTGATTCCCGCGCGGACGCAATACTCCGCGACTTCGGCGGCAAATCGCCGCTCGACGTGTTCAGCCTCGCATCGGACTACCTCGGCTTGGAACTGCGAAGCCTGTGGTTGTCGGACGAGGGCAGTATCCTCGGTATCACGACGTACACGGAGGTGGACGTGCGCATTAGCAGTTGGGGTTACGGGCAGATTGCGCATTTTACTGCGAGCACGCTCGCGATTGACAGTCGGCTCTACAACGCGGCGCGGCGCGAATACAAGGAGCGCGGGCGGTTGCGGTTCACGATTGCGCACGAGTGTGCGCACCAGATTTTGTTTCGCATGGAGCCTGACGCGCGGCAGAGTTCGCTACGACGGCTCGACGACCGTCCGTATTCGGCGCGGGAACTAAAATCGCGCGATGATTGGAGCGAGTGGCAGGCAAACGCCCTCGCTGCCGCGTTGCTGATGCCGTCAGCCGCGGTACGGAAGATACAGCGACTACCGCTCACGCGATACGGCAGACGGATAAACCGCCCGGACGACCTCGCGCTTTACCGCCTGATGAGTGAATTCGGCGTGTCGCGGGCGGCGATGCTGATACGTTTGCGGGAACTCGGATTACTGGAGGAGCGACCCGCCGCGGAATATTACGACCCGACGGAGATTTGGAACTATGAAGCAGATGAAGTTAACGACGCCGCTCCCGCCTGAAGTTTTGGAGCGGATACGCAACGGGCGAAAAGCCGTTGAGGGCGAGGAAGCGAACATAATCCGCTGCCCGAAATGCAGACACGTTCTTATGAAGAAATACTCGGACGCGAAAGGTCATATCGACTGCAAATGCACGAAGTGCGGAGAGGAGTTTGTAGTAGACCTGTTCAGTTGGCGGCGCGCGAGATAACACAGACCCGCGCGTGACAATTTAATATTCATGGTCTCAGAGCATTGGGGACATTCCTGAAAAGGAGTGCATACACCCGAAGCCGCATGATTTGGAGTTTCCGTTTCGACGGAGGCGCTGTCATCGGCTTCGGGTGTTTTTTGTTTATCCGAAATGCGACTGTGTTCGGCTTATATAGTAGTACATTCGACAACTATACGCATATAGTTACATATAATAAGCGACAAAATTTTCTCAAATTATTTTCAAATAAGCAATGGGCTTGCATATTTGCATTGCATTATAGATTCAGAACCTGACAGGAAGGGGGTGAAAAGTCGTGACCGGAAAATGGACAACACTCGAACGCCGAGAAGAAATCGTGCGCTTGCTTGAGAGCGGGCGGTTGGAAACAGTCGCAAGTCTTGCGCGCTACTTCGGAGCGTCGCCGCGGACAATCAGCTATGACCTTGACTCGCTCACGCCTTTTCACCCGCTTGAAGTTACTCGCGGCAACGGCGGCGGCGTTCGGCTCGGAAAACGCGACGGTACATATCGCAACGATATCACGGTTGAGCAGCAGGAGACTTTGCTCGAACTAATCGCTACGTTGGACAAGGCACAAGCTGTTCCGTTGAAAGAGTTGCTGATTGTTCACGGTTCTATTCGCAACAAAGAACGAATCGAAAGGAGCCTTGAGCAATGAATGACACCTCAATGCCAATCCGCGCCGCACCGTTCAAACATCAGTCCGCCGCCTACGCCGCCGCCCTTGACACATTCGACAGCGGAAAATCTCGTGGTTATGGTCTGCTGTTTGAAATGGGGTGTGGCAAGAGTCTCACCGCCGTCGCAATCGCCGGAACCCTGTACCTCGAACGCCGCATCCGCCGCGTCCTCGTCGTCGCGCCGCTGAGTATCGTCGGCGTGTGGCGGGAGGAATTTGAGAAATTCGCGGACTTCAATTACTCGCTCGCGGTGCTGACAGGCACATCGGCGAAAAAGGCGGAGCAACTCCGCGAACTCGAATGGTACCCTCTGCGCGACGACCCCGCGCCGCTCCAAATCGCCGTCGTGAACTACGAATCCGCGTGGCGGCTCGAAGCGGAACTCGCGAAGTGGAAACCCGAACTCATCATAGCAGACGAGGGACACAAAATCAAGTCGCACAGCACTAACGCCGCGAAAGCTCTGCACCGTCTCGGCGCGAAAGCGCGGTATCGGTTGCTGCTGACGGGTACGGTCATCACGAACAAGGCTTTGGACGTGTTCTCGCAGTACAAATTCCTCAACCCCGCCGTGTTCGGTACGTCGTTCATTGCGTTCCGCAACCGTTACTTCGATATGACGGGCTACGGCTCGTACACGCCCGTGCTGAAGCGCGACCGCGAGCCGGAACTGACGGAGAAACTGCACAGCATCGCGTTCCGCGCGACGAAGGCGGAGTGTCTTGACCTACCCGCGACGACGGATATTGTGCGCTACGTCGAACTCGAACCCGCCGCCGCGAAGCTCTACCGCGACCTTGTGCGCGACAGTTACGC
>JAISKH010000094.1 GCA_031261325.1 Oscillospiraceae bacterium | reverse complement strand
CTTGACCCCGACAAGCCGATGATTGCGCTGACATTTGACGACGGACCGAGCGAGCACACGGAGAAGATTCTCGACTTGCTGGAGCAATACAATTCGCGCGCAACGTTTTGCGTGCTCGGCAACCGCGTTGACCGCTACGCCGAAACGATTAAGCGCGCCGCCGAGATGGGTTGCGAGGTTGTCGGGCACTCATGGGACCATAAGTACCTGACGAAGCTCACGCCCGACGGTATTCGCGAGGAGCTGACCTCCACCAATCAGGCACTCTACGACGCGACGGGTTACTGGCCGCCGTATTACCGCCCGCCTTACGGGGCGATGAACGATGCGGTGCGCGAGGTTACAATCGAGCTTAACCTCTCGATGCTGCTCTGGTCGATTGACCCGCGCGACTGGCAGTCGCGCAACGCGGACGAAATTTGCGCGATAATTAACGACAAAGCGCGTGACGGCGGCATAATCATTTGCCACGACATTTACGGCTCGACGGTTGAAGCGATGGAGCGCGCGATTCCCGGGCTGATTGACATGGGTTATCAGCTCGTTACGGTGTCAGAATTGCTCGGCGGGAGAACGATTGAGCCGGGCTCGGAGATTTTGAGAAGATAGTGGGTGCAATGATGGACGATGTGACAAAGCTGGCGGAATTACTGAGGGCAAGCCGCAACACCGTGTTTTTCGGCGGGGCGGGAGTTTCCACCGAGAGCGGAATACCCGATTTTCGTTCGGAGTCGGGACTGTATGCCGCGCAACAGGTTTACGGGCACTCGCCCGAGGAATTGCTCAGTCACACATTTTTCGTGCGCAATCAGGAGTTGTTCTTCCGTTATTACAAGGAGAATTTGGTCAGTCGTGACGCGCTGCCGAACGAGGCGCACTTGGCTCTGGCGAAGCTTGAAAGCGCGGGTATGCTCTCCGCCGTTGTGACGCAGAATATCGACGGGCTGCATCAGCTCGCGGGGAGTCGCAACGTGCTTGAGCTGCACGGTTCAAACTGGCGGCAGTATTGCGTCACCTGCGGGGCGCGGTATACGCTTGGCGACGTTATGGACAGCGCGGAGACTGTGCCGCATTGCTCACGTTGCGGCGGCGTTATTCGTCCCGAGGTCGTGCTGTACGAGGAGGGGCTGGACGACGACGTTGTGCGCCGCTCTACGGACGCGATTGCGCGCGCGGAGGTGCTTATCGTCGGCGGTACGTCGCTCGCGGTTTACCCCGCGGCGGGGCTTTTGCGGTATTTCAAGGGGCGCGCGCTTGTGCTGATAAACAAGTCCGTAACTCCCGTGGACAGCTCGGCGGACATTGTGATACACGCTCCAATCGGCGCGGTGCTTAAGCGGACGGTCGAAATGTTGAATTTATAGATTTGCGGGTAACTGCCACTTGCACATTTTAGTGAATTGCTCTATAATGGGAAAAGTCGCATATTTTACGGCAGTCCGGATTGTGGAGGCGAATTTTTAATGGCGTCAAATAAGCGCGCGGATTCGGAATACACGGTTGTCGTGGGCTGCGGGCGGCTCGGCGCGAACATCGCAAATTCGCTGTCGGACGCGGGCGCGAGCGTTCTTGTGATTGATATTGACAAGAACTCCGCGCGGCTGCTGTCCAATTCGTTCGCGGGCGGGATTATGACGCGCGACGCGACGGAGCTTTCCGCGCTTGAGGAAGCGCAATTGCGCGACGCGGACTCGGTTATCGTCGTGACGAACAACGACAACATTAACATCATGGTCGCGCAAATGGCGAAAGAGCTGTACGGCGTGGAGCGCGTTATCGCGCGGCTGTATGACCCCGAGCGCGAGACTGTTTACAGCGAGTTCGGGATTCAGACGATTTCGCCTATCCTGCTGTCAATGCAGGAGGTTAACAAGATGCTCGGATTCTCGAAGTCGGAGGGCGCGGAATGAAAACACGCGTTGTGTTGGTGGGCGGCTTTTCCAAGGCTAAGACGCTCGCGCGTTCGCTTATTGACCGCGGCTATCACGTGTCGGTTATCAACAACGACAGGTCGCATTGCGAAGAGCTGGCGGAGATTGAAAAGCTGCTCGTTTATTTCGGCGACGGCACTAAGCCGTCCGTATTGGAGGACGCGAACACGTTCGGCGCGGACATTGCCATCGCGCTGACGGACAGCGACGCGGACAACCTTGTGGTTTGCGAGCTTTGTAAGAAGCGATTCAGCGTTAAAAAGACCGCCGCCGTTATTACCGACCCGAAAAAGACGGATTTCTTCTACCGCATGGGTATCGACTCCGTGATTTGCGTCGTTACGAGCGTTGCGGGTATTATTCAGCAGCAGGCGTTCATGGACGATATTTCTATGCTTATGCCCGTCGGAGACGGACAGATTATGATTTCGCAGGTACCGATTCCCGTCGGTGCGCCCGCTGTGGACAAGACGCTCATGGAGCTGAATCTGCCGCGGCACGTTATCATCGGTTGTATAATGCGCGGCGAAAAGGGCATGATTCCGCGCGGCGATACGCGCATACTCGCGGGCGACGTGCTTGTTCTCATCTCCGCGAAGCAGCACGAGGGCGCGGCGGTTCACATGCTGACGGGGCGGTGACGCTGTGTTTGGGCTGATTAAACGATATTTGCCGCGCGGCGGGTACTTTTCGCGGCTGCTTATGGTAATCGGCGTGCTGATTGCGGTTCCGTTGCTTGTTTTGCCGTTTTGTCCCGAGGACGCGCAATACGCGCCGTCGTTTATCGCGCCGTCGGCGCTGCTGTTCGCGCTCGGTATAGTTACGGCGTTGCCCGTTTGGAAAGCGCGCACCAAGGCGACTGCCGAGTGGCAGGCTCCGCTTCTGCGCGGGAGCGCGCCCGTGATGTTTGCTTGGACGGTATCAATCCTTGCGGGGGCGATTCCTTTCGTGCTGTCGGGGCAGCTCAACGTACTTCACGCGCTTTTTGAGTCCGTCAGCGGGTGGAGCACGACGGGACTGACGATTATGGACGTTACAAACGTGCCGAATATCTTCCTGTTTCATCGCGCGTTCATGCAGTACAGCGGCGGCTTGGGTTTCATCATCATTATCGGCATTATAGTCCACGGGCGGCAAATGGCGACGCTGTATAACGCGGAGGGGCACCCCGACGGGCTTATGCCGAACCTGAAGCGCACGTCGCGCACGATTTTCTTCATTTACAACAGCTGTCTCGCGCTCGGCTCAATTCTGTATGTCTTGTTCGGAATGCCGCCGTTTGACGCGATTTGCCACGCCATGAGCGCGATTTCGACCGCCGGCTTTACGACGCGCGCGGGCAGTATAGGCGCGTTTGACAGCCTGCCGATTGAGCTTGTGACGATTGCGCTGATGCTAATAGGCGCGTCCAACTTCGCCGTGTTGCTACTGCTCGTTAAGCGCAGGTTTAAGCGCGTGCTGAAAACCGCCGAGGTGCGGACGATGCTTGTGCTGCTTGCGATTTTTGTGCCGCTTGTCGCCTTGTCTCTCGCGGCGCAGTCCGGACTTTCCGTCGGGCAAGCTATACGACACGCGGCTTTCAGCGTCGTCGCAATGCTTTCAACGACCGGTTACTCGGCGATGGATTACGCCGCGCTTCCGGCTTTCGCGCTCGGGCTGTTGCTCCCGCTGATGATTATCGGCGGTTCGACAGGCTCCACAGGCGGGGGGATTAAGCTCCTGCGGGCGTATATTCTCTTCCGCGTGACGCGGGATAATTTCAAGAAGCGGCTCTCCCCCGCTCACACGGTTACGGTCGCGCGGTATACGCGCCCGCAGGGTGACGCGCCGCTTGACAACGAGCTGATTCTCGACACCGTGGAGTTTATCGCCGCGTTCTTCGGGATACTCGTCGTCGGTACGCTGCTACTGACACTCACGGCGGGCTGCTCGCTGTTTGACGCGATGTTTGCGTTTATGTCCGCGTTCGTGACCGTTGGTTTGCCGAACGCGATTACGGGTCCGCATTCCGGCGCGGGCACGCTGATTGTCGAAATGGTCGGCATGTTGCTCGGGCGATTGGAGATTTTCATTGTGTTCATCGGCGCGTACTCGGGCATTCGTGCCCTTGGCGGTCGTTTGTTCAAAATACTAAAGAAAACCGGAGGTAAGACATGACTATTCTAGTTACCGGAGGCGCCGGATTCGTCGGCTCTCACATTGCGGTGGAGCTGCAAAAGGCGGGCCACGAGGCGGTTATCGCCGACAATTCTCAAACGCGTCGCGTGAC
>JAISKH010000030.1 GCA_031261325.1 Oscillospiraceae bacterium | reverse complement strand
CGCGGGCGAGTTCCGTGTCCTACGCGGACGGCGCCCCCTTTCTTACGCAAGAAAGGGGGGAAAGAGCGCTTAAGAGGGGCTGCCGCCCCTCTTAAGAAGCTCCCCGCTCTCAAAGCACTTGGGCTTAGTGACGCTATCGCAAATGTTATGTTCTACAGCGCGGCACAAGTTAAAAGATTAGTGCAAGCTCGCTCCGCGAAAGCTTACCCTGTTGCTCCGCACATATCCTTGCCAAGTGGCAGCTTGCAACCCAAGCGTTAACTTACTGCCCGTAACGCCGCAATTAGTTTGCGCCTAGCATTGGGGGAGATTTTTAAGAGGGGGTTCACCCCCTCTTAAATGCGCTTTCCCCCCTTTCTCGCATAAGAAAGGGGGTCCCCGCCGGACAGGCGAAGCGAATCTCCTTTGAGATTGAAAAACATTCAAACGACTAAAAAAGCAAGCGCGGCGTTACGCGCAACAAGCACCGCGCGGCGGGACGGGAGAATAAGGAGACCGCCGAAAGGCGGTTCCCTTATCTCCCCAACAGGGCTGCGCCGATGACGCCGGCGTCCGCGCCGAGCACGGCTTTTTCAAGTCGGCACCGCGCGCCGCCGTGACGGAACTCATCGCGCGCCACAAGCTCGCGCAGCGGGTTTAGATACAGGTCGTCGCCCTCGCGCGATACGCCGCCGCCGAGCACGAGCAGCTCCGGCTGAAACGTGTTCACGAGGTTCGTCAGCCCGAACGCCAGCACGTCAAGAAACTCGCGCACAACCGCCGTTGCGGTCGCGTCACCCGCCCGCGCCGCGTCGAACGGGGTTTTAGCCGACAGCCGCGAGAGGTCGCCGCCGACAAGCTTCCACATCGCGCTCGAGCGGTCAGCCTCCATCGCTTCGCGCGCCGAGAGCACAATGCCCGTCGCGGAAGCGTATTGCTCCCAGCAGCCGCGCCGCCCGCAGGGGCACTCGCGCCCGCCGCGAGCAATCGCAACGTGCCCAATCTCGCCCGCCGCGCCGTTAAAGCCGCCGTAAGGCTTGCCGTCGATTATAATGCCGCCGCCAAGCCCCGTGCCGATAGTCACGAACACCATGTGGCGAACGGCTTCGCGCCCGGGAGCGCGCGCCTCACCCAGAGCCGCGCAGTTCGCGTCATTGTCCAGATACACGGGCATGTCGTTGCCGAAATCCTTCTTGAACGCCGCGCCCAAGTCCGCGCCGCCGAGCGGCAGGTTGCTCGTAAACAGCACGCGCCCCGCCGCGCCGTCCACCGCGCCGGGTACGCCGACGCCGATACCCTCAATCTCGTCGCAGCCGCGCGCAACCTCAAGCGCGAGACGGCGCAGCTTTCCGATAAGCTCGTCCTGCCCGTCGGACGGGGAAACAGGCGCGTAAGCGCGCGTAACAAGCTCGCCCTGCCGCGTGACAAGTCCCGCGTCGATGCCCGTGCCGCCAATATCAAGCCCGATAAACATGGTAAACCTCCGTGTTAATAATCATAGTAATGATTGTAGCACACAAAACCCCCGCCGCACAAGAGCCAAAAAGCGTCACATTTCGCACGAAACTATGCAATAACTAAAAATCGAACGAACTTCAAGAAATATCTTGCAAAATTGGAAAATTTCCTTATAATAGTTACCGTAGTTACGATTATAAAGATAAAGTTCAAGCGTTGAACGGGGTAGGAAAGGGGAATGAACAGTTGAAAGTATTGTCTCGTATACTTGCTGTATTGTTTGTGCTGATTGTGTTTATTGCGGGGTATGAATTTTTCGCGTTTAACCCCGGCGGAGACAGCGACCCGTCAAGTCCGCCCGACGTATCCATATCGGACGCGGGAGTGCCGCTCGCGCCGTTCCCGAACACGGCGACCATATCGGAGGACGCGTACAACACAGTTTCGGCGCGCTACATTCATTTTCCGCTGACCGCCGGGATTGACGCGGAGGCGTTCACGGCGACGCTGCAATCGCTGTATGAGGCGGGATACGTGCTTGTTGACATACGCGACACCTTTGCCCTGACGGACACGGGGGAGACGGTTGCGCCCGCGCTGCCTGTGCCGGAGGGGAAAACGCCGCTGATTCTCGGCTTTGACGAGCAGACGGACGGCGTTACGCATGACAAACTCGAAGTCGAAGAAGGCTCGCCCGTTGAGTTGCTCGACCGATTCATCGACGAAAACCCCGACTTTGCCACGTGCGACGCGCGCGCGGTTATCGCCGTCGGCTTGCACAACTATGACTTTTTCGCCCAAACCGCGGCGGACATGCAAAACCGCGGGTACGCCTTTGCGTGTCTCGGCATACCCGATATGACGCGACCGGAGCAGTTCGCGGCGGACGCGGAGCGTTGGCGCAACGAAATCGGCGGAGCCGTCGGCGAGAGCGCGATATATATCTTCCGCTCAAGCGTAACGGCGGAGCTTATGCCCGAGACAGCGCGCGAGCTTGTTCTGCGCGGCTTCCGTATGCTGTATTTGGACGAAACCTCGGCGTTTCACCCGACGGTTCTGGGCGAGTACATAGTCGGCACGCGCGAGCGCGGCGAGCTTGACACGACGGCTTCCGTGACGGACAGGGAACCTGCGCCCGAAGATGAATCCGAATCAGAATCCAAACCCGAAACCGCGCCCGAGCCGCAACGAAAGGTGACGCTCGCGGTCGGCGGAGACGTTTTGCCCGACGGGCAGATTGGCAACAAGATTAAGGCGGGCGACTTTGCGGGCATACTTGACACGAAGCTTGCGGAGCGTTTCCGCGACGCGGACATTTCGCTCGTAAACCTCGAAACCTCGGTGTCAACTCGCGGCACGCCTATTCCCGAAAAGCAGTACACTTTCCGCGCGCCGCCCGAAAACCTAACGCTGCTGACCGATTGGCTGGGCGCGGACGTTGTGACGCTCGCAAATAACCACACGCCCGATTACGGGTGGGACGCGCTGACTGACACGGTTGACAACGTGCGCGCGGTCGGCGTTGCGACTGTCGGCGCGGGGCGCAACCTAAAGGAAGCGCTGGAGCCGTATATTGCGGAGGTCGGCGGGCAGCGCGTCGCAATCTTCGGCGCGAGCCAAATCCTCTCCTACCTCGACTGGCCCGCGACGGACAGTAAACCCGGGCTGCTAATCGCGCGCGAACCCACAAACCTCGGCGCGTTCGGCACGGCAATCAAGTCCGCGCGCGAATCGTGCGATTATGTAATCGTCTACATGCATTGGGGCGTGGAGCTTGACTCAAAGCCGAATCAACGCCAGACGAGCTTCGCCCACGCGCTGATTGACGCGGGCGTTGACGCGGTTATCGGCGCGCACGCGCACGTCGTCCAAACGTTCGAGTACTACAAGGGCAAGCCCATCGCCTACAGCCTCGGCAACTTCCTCTTCAACTCGCAAAAGCCCGAGACTGTCGCCGCGTTCCTCGAGCTGGAGAACGGTGCGGTCAAGCTCTCCGTCGTGCCCTGTCGCATCAGCGGAACGCTGACGGCTCCCGCCGCCGCAAATGCCGCCGCGACGATGCTCGCCGACTGGAACGCGAATAACGTGAACTGCGCGTTTGACATAAACGGCGTTCTGCAACAAAAATAACCGAGTCGGTTTGTCGAAGAACCGATTCGGTTATTATCGCTTTTACGCACGCGCGGGCTATCCCGAGACGACCTTAATCAGATAAACCCTGTCCTGCGGCACGTCGAACTCGCGGAACAGTATGCTCTGCCTGTCGTCAAGTACGAGTTGCCCGCTCTCAACAAAAACGGTGACGGACGAGCCGACGGACAACGGACTTACGCGCTCCGCCGCGTCGGAAATTGCAATGCCGGCGGTCGTGTGCGGCGAAAAGACCACGCAAAGCCCGCTCCTGACCCCGCTTTTTCGCACGGCTTCGCGCGCGGACAGCGTGATGTCGTGATTTTCGTCTGCTTTAGTTTTAATCGGATATTCGTAAAACATTATAGACACCCCTCCCGACTTGATTTTACACTACATATAGTGTAAAATCAAGATAATGCTACGTAATTGCGAGAAAAAAGGTACACAAGTTACAATCGGAGGTTGAAAAATGGCAGCATGGCAGCAAAAGTTCCCGAGTCTGTGCGCCCCGCTCCGCATAGGCGGCTTAACGTTGCGCAATCGCATGGCTTCCGCGCCAATGGGCTTCCCGTATCTAACCGAGGACGGACTAATGACGCGCGACATGATTGCGTTTTATGAGGAGCGCGCGCGCGGCGGCGCGGCAATCGTAACCGTCAGCGAAGCGACGACGCACCACACCGGCAAGAGCCACGGTCGGCTGATAAACCTTGAAAATCCGTTCGCAATCCAAAGCCTGACCGACGCGGCGCGCGCGATACGGCGGCACGGCGCGGTCGCGAGCATCGAGCTGAACCACGGCGGCATGTACTCCGAAATGGACGTGCTGAACGAGTCGCGCGACAGCGAGATATTCAAGTACGGCGCGAGCGACATGGTGTTGCCCGACGGCAAGCGCGTCCGCGAAATGCCGCTTGAGCTTATTCGCACCATCATTGACGCGTACCGCGACGGCGCGAAGCTGGCAAAGCGCGCGGGGTTCGACATGGTGATGCTCCACGGCGGGCACGGCTGGCTGATTGAGCAATTCCTCTCGCCCGCGACGAATCGCCGCACCGACAGTTACGGCGTCTCGCTTGAAAATCGGGCGCGTCTCGCGCTTGAAATCATCGACGCCGTGCGAGGAGCCGTCGGCGCGAGCTTCCCGATTGAGTTCCGCATGAGCGGCGTTGAAAACATCGACGGCGGCTACGACCTCGCGGGAGCGGTCGAGTTCGCGCGGCTCATCGAGTCGAAGATTGACCTGCTACATGTATCTGCGGGCTTTGGCGAGGACAATTTCGCCATGACGCACCCGCCGATGTTCGCGCCGCACGGCGTAAACGTCCACCTCGCGGCGGAGATTAAACGCCACGTATCCGTCCCCGTCGCGACCGTCGGCGCGCTGAACGAGCCCGCCGAAATGGAGCGCATCATCGCGTCGGGCGAAGCCGACGTTGTGTGCATGGCGCGCGCCCTGCTCGCCGACCCGGAGCTGCCGCGCAAGGTCGAGCGGAACCGCGACGACGAAATTCTGCGCTGTCTCCGCTGCTTCACGTGCCACGCGGAACGAATGCTCACGCAGACGCGCGTTTGCGCAATCAATCCCGTAATCGGGCGCGAATACGAGAGCCGCTTTGCCCTGCCCGCGAGCGCGCCGAAGCGCGTCCTAGTAGTCGGCGGCGGACCGGGCGGCATAACCGCCGCGCTCACGGCGGCAGGGCGCGGGCACGCCGTCACCCTGTGCGAAGCGTCACCCGAGCTTGGCGGCGCGCTGCTGTGCGAGCGCGGTATCCCGTTCAAAAAAGCGTCGCTCGACTTCGTGACGACGCGGGCGTTGCAGCTTAAAAACGCTGGCGTTCAGGTTCGACTGTGCACGCCCGTTAACCGCGCGTTCGTGGACGAATACGCGCCGGACGCGCTGATTGTCGCCGTCGGCGCAACGGCGGCTGTTCCCCCGATTGCGGGCATCGACGGCGCGAACGTAGTCGTCGCGAACAACCTGCACAACGAAATAAACCGAGTCGGTCACAGCGTCGCGATTCTCGGCGGAGGGCTTGTCGGCTGCGAAAGCGCGGTGCATCTTGCGCAAACGGGGCGCAGCGTCACCGTCGTCGAAATGGGCGAAAAGCTCGCGCCCGACGCGAACCCGCGTCACCGCCCGATTCTCATGAAGCTCCTGTCGGAGCTTGCCGCGACGCTCGTCTCAACGCGCGCCGTCGCCGTTACGGAGCGGGGATTGCTCGTTCGGGGCGCGGACGGCGTTGAGCGGCTGATTGAAGCCGACACCGTAATCGTCGCGGCGGGGCAAAAGTCGCGCTCCGAACTCGCGGACTCCCTGCGCGGCAGCGCACCCGTCGTCTCGCTCGTCGGCGACTGCGTTAGCCCGCGCAACATTCGAGAAGCCACATTTCGCGGCTATCACGCCGCGCTCGATATATAATTAGGAGGTTAGACCCATGTTTGAGCTGAAATATCCGCACCTTTTCGCGCCGATTCGACTGGGCAACACCGTGTTCCGCAACCGCATTTTCGGCGCGCCGACGGGGTACCAAGACCTGACGGCGGAGAAATTCCCGCCGCCTGAAGCCGTCGCGTACTACGCGCGCAAGGCGAGCGGCGGCGCGGCGACCGTCGCGGTGGGGGAGTGCGTCGTGGACTCCTTGCGCGGCAAGGGCAGCGCGGACCACATACCGCTCGATAACCCCGGCGTTCTCGGTTCGCTCACGCTGCTTGCTGACGGCATTTCGCGTCATGGCGCGGTCGCCGTCGCGGAGCTGCAACACGCGGGTATGTACGCCGAGGAGTCCGCGCGGCGCGGCAACGCCATTTACGGACCCGTCGCCGTGCAGAGCGTCGTCGGTCAGGTGGCGCACGTTGACGGCGGGGGAACGCAGGCTCTCGCAATGACCGAATCGGTTATTTATGAGACGATAGAAGCATATGCCGACGCCGCGCTCCGCGCAAAGCAGAGCGGGTTCGGCATGGTGCTGATTCACGGGGGGCACGGCTGGCTCCTGTCGCAATTCCTGTCGCCGCAATTAAACACGCGCGACGACATGTGGGGCGGCTCGCTGGAAAATCGCGTCCGACTGCCAATCGCAATCGCGAAGCGCATACGCGAAAAGTGCGGGCGCGGCTTCCCGATTGAGTTCCGCATGTCCGCGACAGAGGCGAACCCGAACGGCTACGGACTGGACGAGGGCGTTAAAATCGCAATCGCGCTCGATGGGCACGTTGACCTGCTCCATTGCTCGGCGGGGCACCACGAGGTGCGCGACGCGTTCGTCGTGACCCACCCGTCGATGTTCCTGCCCGACGGCGCGAACGCCTATCTCGCCGCCGAGGTCAAAAAGCATGTCAAGACCCCCGTCGCGACGGTCGGCGCGTTCACCGACCCCGCGCACATGGAGGAGGTACTCGCGAGCGGCGGCGCGGACGTAATCGAGCTTGCGCGCGAGCTTATCGCCGACCCCGACATGCCGATTAAGGCGCGCATGGGACGCGACGGCGACATCACCAAATGTATGCGCTGCTTCACGTGTTTTTCAAACCTGCTGAACACGAAGCAGTTCTCCTGCGCCGTCAACCCCGAAATCGGCGCGGAGCTTGCGGTCACGCAAATTCCCGACGCGAAGTTCAGCAGAACCGTACTCGTCGCGGGCGGCGGCGTTGCGGGAATGGAAGCCGCGCTGACGGCGGCGGAGCGCGGGCACCGCGTAATCCTCTGCGAAAAGTCGTCGCAGCTCGGCGGCGCGCTGCGCTGTGAGACGAACGTTCCTTTTAAGGCAAAGCTGTCGCAATATCTCGACCTGCAGGCGCGTCGCGTCGCGGAAGCGGGCGTTGACATTCGCCTGAACACGCCCGTAACGACGGAGCTTGCGCGTGAGCTTGCGCCCGACGCAATAATAGCCGCGCTCGGCGCAACGCCCGTGAAGCCGCAGATTGAGGGCATCAGCCTCGCAATCGGCGCGGAGGAAGTGTACCTGAACCCCGAGCTTGCGGGTGAGCGCGTCGCGATACTCGGCGGCGGACTTGTCGGCACGGAACTTGCGATTTACCTCGCGTCAAGGAAAAAGCAGAACGGCGAATCCGGGCATGTCGTGCTAATCGAGCAACTGCCCGAGCTGTCCGACGGCGGCAACCAGTTGCACGGGCTTGCGCTCGACGTGCAGCTGCGCGAGTTGCCGATTATTGTTTCAACGAGCACGAAAGTGCTGAAAATACAGAAGAACGCGGAATTTGACGTGACCGACGTGATATGCGAGCAGACAGGCGACGCTACTATATATCACGTCGATACCGTAATTTACGCCGTCGGGCAACGCCCGCTGTGGGACGCGACGGACGCGCTGCGCGATTGCGCACCCGAGTTTTACGAGGTCGGCGACTGCACCGCGCCGAAGAACATTCGCGCCGCAACCAAGTCCGCGTACTTTGCCGCGACGGCAATCGGTCGCATATAACGGATAGGAGAAGCTGATATGAACAGTAAATACCTTGCAACGGCGCAATCGGGCGCACAACCCGTCGTCACGATGAGCCGCGAAGTTTTCCCCGGTTGCATATTCGTCAGCGCGGAGTGGTTCACCGCGCCGTCGGAGGACTTGGGAATGAGCCACCGCGACTCCGACGAGATGTTTATCCTTGTCGGCTCAGACGAAGCGAACCCCGAAAGCCTGAACGCCGAAATGGAGCTGCAAATCGAGAACGACACGCTGACGCTGACGCACACCTGCGCCGTGTTCGTGCCCGGCGGCGCGGCGCGCGGCAATTTCCGCATAAAGAGCCTGACAAAGCCCGTCCTCTGCGTGACGTGCCACGTGAACGCCGACACCTACGAGTCAACGCCCGCCGTGCCGACCGCGCCGAAAGGCGCCTACGCGAACAACGTCGCGGAGCGTTACGCCCCGCCGTCGGGAGTTATTCCCGCCGCGCCGGAGGGATTCCTCACGCTGCTGCTGTACCTAAGCTCGGAGCGCATAAAGGGCGCGCCGTACATGGAAATTATGTGGTTCAACACCGCGAACGACACGGGACCGACGCCGCACGTGCACGATGATATAGATGAATTTATCGGCTTTCTCGGCACGGACCCCGAGCACCCCGACGAGCTTGGCGCAACCGTACAGCTCTATATTGACGACGAGCCTGTTACCGTTACGAAAAGCAGCCTGTTCCATATCCCGCGCGGCGTGAAGCACGGTCCGCTGCTCGTGCCCGAGCTGTCGCGCCCGATAATCCACTTTTCGGGCGGCAACGGCGGTGGCTACGACAAGCGAGCCACGGCGGGCACGGAGGAAGAGACGGCGCAGAACAGCTACAAGCCGTAACCGCTCACTCGCTCTCCGCCGTCAGCCGCGCCTGCACGAGCTTAATCTCCAGATACCCAATCTCTTCGGGCAGAGCCGCCTTGACCGTCGAAAGCCGCCCGTCGTCGTTCGCCCTGAACGCGGCTTCAATCAGCCCAACGTGCTCCGCGCGCAGGTAATCGCTCTCGGACAGCGAACCCGCTTGACACAGCTTGCAAATATGGCTCTCGACCGTTGACATATTCAATCCGCGCGCCTCGGCGATTTCGTCGGGGCGCATACCGTTTTTCAGCATGTTCAGCGTCTCGGTATACGTCGCGCCCTTGTTGGCGCGCTCGGCTTTCGGCTTGACGGCTCGCGGCTTTCTCACGGGCGGCGCGGCGGGCGTTTGCGGCGCGTACTCCGCCTCAACATAGTCGCCTGACGCGCGATAACGCGCCGTAACCTCAATAAACCGCTCGCCGTACTTGGCGAACTTGTTGCGCCCGACGCCCGACACGGCGAGAAACTCCGTCTCGTCGCGCGGAACCCTGCGGCACATGTCCCACAGGCTGGAATCCGAGAACACGACAAACGGCGGCACGCCCTCGTCATTCGCAACCTCGCGCCGCAACGCTTTCAGTTGCTCAAACAATTCGGGACGAATTTGCGGCAGCTCGCTCGCCCTGACGCGCTCTTTGCGCTTGACCGGCGGCTTGCGCGTGAACAGCGGCTCTCCGCTTTTCGCGAAGGACATGCCCGCCGCCGTCACCATGAGCAGCGGGAACTCGTCGTCGGTGGTTTTCAGCAAGCCCTTGCCGATTAGCAGGTCGATGTAATGCCGAATGTCGCGCTCGTGCACGTCCTTCATGATGCCGTGAGTTGACAGCCTGTCAAACCCGTTATCCGTAACGCGCCGCTCCATTGAGCCGCGCAGAACGTTGATGACAAGTCCGCGCCCGAATCGCTCCCCCATGCGCTTGACGCACGAGATGATTTTCTGCGCCGGCACGGTAATATCAAGCTTCTCGCCGTCGGCCGCGCAGCTTCCGCAATTGCCGCACTCGTCGGGCGCGTCCTCCCCGAAATAATTGAGGATATATTGCCGCAAACAGTTCTCCGTCTTGCAGTAATCGACCATCTTTTGCAGCAACGCGTAATCGTTCGCCTTGCTTTCCTCGTTGTCGCTCTGCGAAATGAGGAATTTATTTGTGTAAATATCCTGCGCCGAGAAGAGGATTACGCATTCGGAGCGCAACCCGTCGCGTCCCGCGCGCCCCGCCTCCTGATAGTACGACTCCATGTTTTTCGGCATGTTGTAGTGCAGCACATAACGCACGTTGGACTTGTCAATCCCCATGCCGAACGCGTTCGTCGCGACGATAACGTCAGCGTTGTCGTCAATGAACAAGTCCTGATTGCGCTTGCGCTCCGCGGGCGAAACTCCCGCGTGGTAACGCACCGCCGAAACGTTGTTTTGCCGCAGGAACTCGGACAGCTCGTCAACGTTTTTGCGTGTTGAGGCGTAGATAATGCCGCAATCGCCCGCGCGCTCGCGTATGTATTGCAAGACGTGCCCGCTCTTGTCGGAGGGCGTTTCGACGCTGAAAAACAGGTTTTCGCGGTCAAACGAAAGCACCGACACGAGCGGATTTTGCAGCGCGGTTTTGTCAATAATATCCTCACGGATACGGCTTGTCGCCGTCGCGGTGTAACACCCGACGACGGGACGCTTCGGAAAGCTCTCAATAAACGCCTTGATGTCCAGATAGCTCGTGCGGAAATCGTGTCCCCATTGCGACACGCAATGCGACTCGTCCACCGCGACGAACGAGCAGTTAAGCCGCGTTATCAGCTCCAAAAAGCTCGGCAGCATCAACCGCTCGGGCGCGACATACAGCAGCTTGCAGTCGCCGCCGCGCAGTAAGTCCCATGTTTCAAGCTCTTCCATGCGGTCCTGCGCGGAGTTGATAACGGCGGTCGCAATGCCCATCTCGCGCAGCGTGTCCACTTGGTCCTTCATCAGCGAAATGAGCGGCGAGATGACGACCGTAATCCCGGGCAGCAGCAGCGCGGGAATTTGAAAGCAAACGGACTTGCCAGCGCCCGTCGGCATGACGGACAGCACGTCGCGTCCCGAAAGCACGGCGTCAATCGCCGCCTCCTGCCCGGGACGGAACTCGTCGTAGCCGTATATTGTTTTAAGCAGTTCATGCGGATTGGGCATCAAATGTCAGCTCCTCAGCAGCGCGGAAAAATTTCACCCATCATATCACATTTCTCCGCGCCCGTCCACTTTTGCCCGTATACGGAAACTGTTGCCCAATCGCCGAAAGTCTGCTATAATTCAGCTGATAAAACTCATAAGCGAGGTACGCCATGCCACACGCCGATTCACCCGAATTTATCGCCTACGCCGAAGCTCTGGGCTGCGGCGGCTTACTCACGGGCGGCACAGCCCAAGTCACAGCCGAGGAAATCACCGCCGCGGGCGGACTATCGGCGGCGATTACGCTAAAAGCCGCGCAAATCCTGCGCGAAACCGTCTCCGCGCTCGAAATCCCGCCGCAGGAGACGGACAAGCTCGCGCAGCTTAAATACCTAACGCCGCACCGCGCGCCGCACTTGGACGAATACCTTGCGATGTTAATGTTCCGCGCGTGTCTGCCGGAGGAATATCGCAATCTTGAAACGCGCGAAACCACGCTGTTTTCTCTGCGCGACGACGCGGAGGCTAAGGCGTTATGGGCGCGCTCGGCGGTATTCGGCATCGGCGGCACGGCGAACGGCGGCGCTACAGCCCTGCTCGGATTTGACGAGCACGTGCCCGACGGCGAGAGCCGCGACAGCGACTCGCTGACGATGCTGCTAAAACGCCGCATGTTCGGCTCGCAAGCCGTCCCGCCCGCGCTGTACACGCTGCTGAACGAGGTTGACTGCATCGACTCCTCCGGCGGCGCGCACCCGAAAAACCTCGCAAGCTACATCAAAAACCTGCAAAACACGCCGATAACGAGCGACGGCGCGTACATGGACCCCACTTGGAAAACCGCGGTCTGCGACGGCGCGCTCTCCGCGCTGCTCATGGCATTGCGCGACGACGTGCCGCTTTCCGACCGACGCGTGTGGCTCCCCGCCGTCCGCGCGACGCTGGATAATTACCGCAACCGCTCGCCGCTCAAGTCCGACCCGCTGTTTGCCGACGCTTACAGCAAGGTGCGCAACCTATTCCTGACGACGTTTGATAAGGAAATCAGCAAGGGCGCGACGCTCTTGACTTACGCCGACGAGCAGGGGCGGCGCGTCCCGCGCAAGTCCAAAAGCGGCAGGACGACCGCGCAGATTATGCTCATGCCGTACATCGCGGCGGCGGTGCAGCGATACTGGGGCGCGGAGCTTGGCGAGCTGATTCTCGCTCCGTTTTGGCACACGCGCATTGCGCGCGAAATGGCGCACACGCGCGTAAGCCGCGCGCTCACGCGTGACGCAAAGCCCACGGGCGCGGGTTACGAGGAGCTGCAAACCGAGGTCGGACGCGTAACGCTTATCCGCTGTCTCCCCGCCGAGATACCGATTGCGGACGGCGTTTCGATGACGGGCGAGTCGTGGATTATAGACTTCGACGCGGACGAAACCGTCGCCGCGCCGGGCGCGATAAACCGCTATCTCCAGACCAACAACAACGGACTGGGCTACACCATATTCCGCGACGCGCACAGCGGCACAATCGTCCTGTCCAAAGGCTCGTCCACGCCCGAGAGCGAGTGGGTCGCCGTCGTAAACGCGCTGCTGGAGGACGAGGGAAGCTCCGACGCGCAGGACCTTGCGCCGTCCGCGACGGGCGAGCCCGCCGAAATCGGCTGCTGGCACGTGACGCGCAACGCCAACGGCTACGCCGCCTTTCTCCTGAACGGCAATCCCGCGCACCGCTACGTGCCGAAGAGCGCGATATGCGCGGACATGCTCGCGGATATTGTGGAATGGGCGCAGACAATTAACAATTAACAATTGACAATTGATAATTAGGACGGGGGACGAGTTATGCGGCGGGTTTTTGCTTTTTGTTTTATATTGCTGCTCGTGCTTTCGGGTTGCTCGGGGCGCGGGTTTGACGTGTCGCGGGAGATTGATGTGATAACTCGCGAGGAGGGGAGCGGCACTCGCGGCGCGTTTGTGGAGCTGTTCGGACTGCTTCAAAAAGGTGAGGACGGTACGCGAACCGATTTGGTCACAAAAGAGGCGGGCGTAGAGAATAACACGAATACGATACTCACGACCGTGCGCGGCGACGAGTCCGCAATCGGCTATATCTCGATGGGCGCGCTGGACGGCAAGGTCAAGGCTCTCGCCATTGACGGCGTTGCAGCAACGACAGAAAACGTCGTAAGCGGCGATTACACCGTGTCGCGCCCGTTCATCGTCGTAACGGCGGCGAACCCTTCCGCATTGGCGGAGGATTTTATCGCCTTTATCCTCTCCCGCGACGGGCAAGCCATCGCCGCAAAGTCGTACATAGCAGTTGCGCCGCAAGCCCCGCCGTATTCGGGCGACGCGCCCGCGGGCAAGCTCGTCGTCGGCGGCTCAAGCTCCGTTTCGCCACTCATGGAAAAGCTGATTGAGGCATACGAAGCCGCGAACCCAAACGCGAATGTGCAGCTGCAAACGACGGACAGCACCATGGGCGTTTCCAAAACAATCGAGGGTGCGTATGACGTCGGCATGGTAAGCCGCGACTTAAAGCTTACAGAAAGCGGCGTTCTGACCGATACGGTTATCGCGCTCGACGGCATCGCGTTAATTGTCAGCCCCGAAAATCCCGTGTCGGAGCTGACGCGCGAGGACATACGCCGCATCTACACGGGCGAAGCGGCGACATGGGCGGAGGTGACGCGATGAAAACAGCAACGCGCGAAAAACTGGTCAGCGCGGTATTCCTCGCCGTCGCGCTCACGTCGGTTGCCGCCGTCGCGCTCATATGCGTGTTCCTATTCGCGAGCGGCATACCCGCCGTGGGCGAAATCGGCGTGTTCCGCTTCCTGCTCGGGCGCGAGTGGTCGCCGACCGACGTGCCGCCCGTGTTCGGCATACTGCCGATGATTCTCGGCAGCCTGTACGTCACGGCGGGCGCGATTCTGTTCGGCGTACCCGTCGGCGTGCTGACAAGCGTGTTCATGGCGCGCATGTGCCGCCCGCGATTGTATCGTGTCATAAAGCCCGCGCTTGACCTGCTCGCGGGGATACCGTCGATTGTTTACGGCTTTTTCGGGCTTATGGTGCTCGTCCCGCTCACGCGCGAAATTTTCGGCGGCACGGGCAAGAGCATATTCACCGCGTCGCTCCTGCTCGGCATTATGATTCTGCCGACGATTATCGGCGTGTCGGAGAGCGCGCTCCGCTCCGTGCCGCAGTCGTATTACGAGGGCGCGCTAGCTCTGGGCGCAAGCCATACGCGCGCCGTGTATTTCACGGTGCTGCCCGCCGCGAAGTCGGGCATATTCGCGGGCGTAATTCTCGGCATTGGGCGCGCGATAGGGGAGACTATGGCGGTTATCATGGTCGCGGGCAATCAGGCGCGCGCGCCGACCGGTGTGTTCAAGGGCGTGCGCACGCTGACCGCGAACATCGTCATGGAAATGGGTTATTCCGAGGGGTTGCACCGCGAAGCCCTGATTGCAACGGGCGTAGTGCTCTTTGTGTTCATTCTAATCATCAACGTGTCGTTCTCACTCGTGAAACGGAGGTCGAAGCAATGAAAAGCAGGCAAAGAACGAAGCGCAAGCCGCTCGACCTCGCGCTTGCCGCCGTGACGTATATCGCGGCGGGACTGACCGTCGCGATATTGCTGCTGCTTATCGGTTACGTCGTAATCCAAGGCGTGCCGAACCTCAAGCTATCAATGTTCTCGCCGCGTTATACGAGCGAAAATGTCTCCGCCTTTCCCGCAATCGTCACGACGGTGGAGCTTACGTTGCTGTCGCTCATAATCGCGGTGCCGCTCGGCGTGTGCACGGCGATTTACCTCACGGAGTACGCGCGGCGCGGCAACCGCGTCGTCGGGCTTATCCGAATAACCGCCGAAACGCTGTCGGGCATACCCTCAATCGTTTACGGGCTGTTCGGAATGCTGTTTTTCGTTACCGCGCTCGGTTGGGGCTTTTCGCTGATTGCCGGCGCGCTCACGCTCGCAATTATGATTTTGCCGCTAATCATGCGCACGACGGAGGAGGCATTGCTCTCCGTGCCGGACAGCTATCGGGAGGGTTCGTTCGGGCTTGGCGCGGGCAGATTGCGCACCGTGTTCCGCATAGTCCTGCCCGCCGCCGTGCCGGGCATACTGTCCGGCGTGATACTCGCGATTGGGCGCATCGTCGGCGAGACGGCGGCGCTGATTTACACGGCGGGAACAGCCGCCGAAATGCCGACACTGACAGGCTCCGCCCGCACGCTCGCCGTCCACATGTACACGCTGTCAAGCGAGGGGTTGCACACGGGCGAGGCTTACGCGACGGCGGTAATCCTGCTCGTGCTCGTCGTCGGCATAAACGCGCTCGCGGCGTTCTCCGCGAAGAAACTAACGAGGGCATAGCGTATGATTAAGTTCGACATTCAAAACCTAAAGCTCTATTACGGCGACTATCAGGCGTTAAAGGGCATCGACCTGGCGATTGAGGAGCGCGAGATTACGGCGTTCATCGGTCCCAGCGGTTGCGGCAAGTCCACGCTGCTGAAGAGCCTGAACCGCATGAATGACCTAGTGGAGGGCTGCCGCGTCGTGGGCAAGGTTCTGCTCGACGGCGAGGATATATACGGTGCGCTCGACGTTACGGAGCTGCGCCGACGCGTCGGCATGGTGTTCCAAAAACCGAACCCGTTTCCCATGAGCGTGTACGACAACATCGCGTTCGGACCGCGCACGCACGGCATAACGCAGAAGCACAAGCTGGACGAAATCGTCGAAACCACGTTGAAAAACGCGGCGATATGGGACGAGCTGAAAGACCGCCTGAAGAAGTCCGCAATCGCGCTGTCGGGCGGTCAGCAGCAGCGATTGTGCATTGCCCGCGCGCTCGCCGTGCAGCCCGAGGTGCTGCTTATGGACGAACCGACCTCCGCGCTCGACCCCATATCGACGGGCAAGATTGAGGAGCTGATACTCGACCTCAAGCGACGTTACAGCATTGTAATCGTCACGCATAACATGCAGCAGGCGACGCGAATCAGCGACAAGACGGCGTTTTTCCTGCTCGGCGAGGTCGTTGAGTTTGACGAGACGGAAAACCTGTTCTCCGCGCCGCGCGACAAGCGCACGGAGGATTACATAACCGGCAGGTTCGGTTAACCGAGAGGAGACGAAAAAACATGGCACGTTCCAGATTTGACGAGCAACTCGCCCAAATGCAGAGCAGCCTGATTCGCATGGGCGCGCTGATAGAAACCGCGATAGCCAAGGCGGTTAAGGCGCTCATGACGCAGGACGCGGAGCTTGCGAAGAGCGCGATTGACGCGGACGACGAGATAGACGACATGGAAAAACAAGTGGAGAGCATGTGCCTGAAGCTCATACTCCACCAACAGCCGATAGCGCGCGACCTGCGCCAGATTAGCACGGCGCTTAAGATGATTACGGACATGGAGCGCATAGGCGACCACGCGCAGGACATCTCCGAAATCACGCTCCTGCTGGCGGACGCGGTGTACATTAAGACGGCGGACACGATTCCGCAAATGGCGGCGGAGACTATAAAAATGGTCAGCGACGCGATTGACGCGTATGTCGGGCTTGACCGCGAAAAGGCGCAGGCGGTCATTCGCCACGACGACGTAGTGGACGCGCTGTTCACCACGACGCGCGGCGAGCTGCTCGACCTTATTCGCGCCGACCCCGCGAACGGCGAACAGGCGATGGATTTTCTCATGATTGCCAAGTACTTTGAGCGCATAGGCGACCACGCGGTGAACATCGCCGAGTGGGTGGTGTTCGCCATCACCGGCGAACATAAGTCAACGAGAATAATTTAACATTATTCTCATCGTCCCGCCGCGCGGCACTTTTTGCGCGTAACGCCGCACCTACTTCTTTAGTCGTTTGACTGTTTTTCAATCTCAAAGGAGATTCGCTTGCCCTGCGCGGGCGGCGCCCCCTTTCCAATGCGGGAAAGGGGGGAAGCGCACTTAAGGGGGCTGCGCCCCCTTAAGAATCCCCTGCTTCTCAGAGCACTCAAGTCTCCAGTCGCTATCGCAAATGTTATGTTCTACAGCGCGGAACAAGTTAAAACTCAAGTGCAAGCTCGCTCGCGCGAAAGCTGACAGCGTTGCAACGCACATGTCCTTGCCAAGTGGCAGCTTGCAACCCAAGCGTTAACCTACTGCCCGTAACGCCGCAATCGGTTTGCGCCTAGCTGTGGGGGTGATTTTTAAGAGGGGGCTTGCCCCCTCTTAAATGCGCTTTCCCCCCTTTCTCGCATAAGAAAGGGGGCCCCGCGCGGGGAGCGCAAGCGAATCTCCTTTGAGATTGAAAAAATAACAAGAAACCTAAACAGCAGGCGTGTGCAACACGCAACAGGTGCGCCGCGCGGCGGGACGAGAACAGGAAGCGTTGCTGCGGCAAGACGCAGAGAATAATGTATTCACATTGAGTTTACAAGTAATTAACAACTCCGTAGGATATTTCTGTTACAATGCCGTTTATTGAAGAAGAAAGTTGGGAGTTGCGGAATGTTACAACTAAAGGACATTGTAAAGAGCTATGAGGTGGGCGGAACCACCGTACCCGCGTTGCGCGGCGTGAGCATAAACTTCCGCGAGTCGGAGTTTGTCTCAATCCTCGGTCCCTCCGGCTGCGGAAAGACCACGCTGCTGAACATCGTCGGCGGGCTGGACCGCTACACCTCGGGCGACCTCGTTATCAACGGACGCACGACCAAGGATTACCGCGACGCGGATTGGGATTCATACCGCAACCACTCCGTCGGATTTGTGTTCCAGACGTACAACCTCATACCGCACCAGACAGTTCTCGCGAATGTTGAGCTTGCACTCACGCTGTCGGGCGTGTCCAAGGCGGAGCGGCGCGAGCGAGCGCGCAAGGTTATCGAGCAGGTCGGTCTTGCCGACCACATCACGAAGCGGCCGAACCAGCTCTCCGGCGGGCAAATGCAACGCGTCGCCATCGCGCGCGCCTTGATTAACGACCCCGACATTCTCCTTGCCGACGAGCCGACGGGCGCGCTGGACAGCGAGACGAGCGTTCAGGTCATGGACTTGCTGAAGGAAATCGCGCGCGGAAAGCTCGTCATCATGGTGACGCACAACCCAGAGCTTGCCGACAAGTACTCGACGCGCATTATCAAGCTGCTAGACGGGCGCGTCCTCAGCGACACGGACCCCGTCGCGGACGCGGAGGAACAGCCGAAGCCCGACGGCGGCAAAAAGCCGTCCATGTCGTTCTTCACGGCTCTCGCCCTCTCGCTGAACAACCTAATGACGAAAAAGGCGCGCACCTTGCTCACGGCGTTCGCCGGCAGTATCGGCATAATCGGCATCGCGCTTATAATGTCGCTCTCCAACGGACTGCAAACCTATATCGATAATGTTGAGCGCGACACGCTCTCGTCCTACCCGCTGACGATTCAGCAAGAAGCCATGGACCTCGGCGGGCTAATCACGTCGCTGTCGGGCGACGCGCCTGAGGGCAGAGAACGCCCGCTCGACCGCGTGTATACAAACAACATGATGGCAAAGCTCATGAACACCGCAATGGCAAAGGTTCAGACGAACGACCTCGCGGAGTTCAAGCAGCATATAGAGGATAACTACGAGACGGTTGTAAAGCCGCTCGTCACCGCAATCTCCTACACCTATGACGTGGACGTGCCGCTGTATTACGAGCACCCCGAGGCGGGACTTATAAAGGTCAGCCCGAACGAAATGTTCGGCGGCATGATGGGCGGAGCAAGCTCCGGCGGGGGCTTCGCGTCCTCAATGCAGTCGCCGATGATGTCAAACACCGAAATGTGGCGCGAGCTTATCCCGAACGAACAATTCGTCGCCGACCAGTACGAAGTCCTTGCGGGGCACATGCCGACGGCGTATGATGAAGCGGTGCTCGTCGTCAGCGGGCAAAACCGAATACCCGATATTATGCTCTACTCACTCGGGTTGAAAACGCAGGACGACTTCGCGGAGCTGCAAAAGGGAATCATGAGCGGCACGCCCATAAACGAGGACGAGCAGGAGTTCACCTATGAAGAAATCCTCGGGCTGTACTACTCGCTCATTCTCCCGACCGACACGTATGAAAAGACGGGCGACGGTTGGGTTGACCGCTCGGGCGACGCGTTCTTCATGCAGCAGCTCGCAATGACCGCGCCTAAGGTGAAAATCGTCGGCGTGGCGCGCCCGTCTGAGGATGCGGCGGCTGTCTCATCGAACATTTACGTTGGCTACACGGAGCAGCTTACGGAATATATCGTTAACAGCATAAACGATTCCGCGGTCGTCAAGCAGCAGAGGGAGCAAGCGGACAAGGACGTGTTCACGGGCATAGCGTTTGAGCCGACGGAAACGACGGAGTTCAAGACGATGGACGAGGTGCTGTCCTATATCAACTCCCTGCCCGACCCGATGCGCGAGCAGTTTGCAAACGCGGTTGAGCAAATGGTGGACGCGGGTATGCAGGAGACGCAAATCGTCTCCATGGTAAACACCTCCCTGAAGCAGCAGCAGCAACAGACGGACGCGACATATGACGGCAACCTGACCAAGCTGGGCGTCGCCGACCTGACGCGCCCGAGCGCGATTAACATCTATCCCTCCAGCTTTGACAACAAGGACGCGATAGCCGCGTTCATCAAGGAATACAACGACGGCGCGGACGAAGCGCACAAGATAACCTACACGGACTATATCGGGCTGCTCATGTCCTCCGTCTCAACGGTTATCAACGCAATCAGCTATATACTGATAGCTTTCGTCTCAATCTCGCTCGTCGTGTCGTCCATCATGATTGGCATCATCACCTATATCTCCGTGCTGGAGCGCACACGCGAAATCGGCGTGCTACGCAGCATAGGCGCGCGCAAACGCGACATCTCCCGCGTGTTCAACGCCGAAACGCTTATCATCGGCTTCGCGGCGGGCGCGCTCGGCATAATCGTTACGGCGCTCTTCTGCATACCCGCGAACGCGATAATCAAGGCGTTGACGGACATTCCCAACGTCGCAATCCTCCCGGTGGACGGCGCGATTGCGCTCGTAATCATAAGCATGGTGCTGACGTTCGTCGCGGGGCTTATCCCGTCGCGCGTCGCGGCGAACAAGGACCCCGTCGTCGCGCTCAGGACGGAATAGCGCGCGGAAAACACGGCATAACATTGCGCGAAAAAAGATATTCAAAAATGTTGTAAATTAGCTATTGACAAAAACCAAGGTACCCTGTATAATTCGGTTATACAGGGTACCTTAACATTTTTTTAAGGCACCTGAATAAAATCGAGGCGGTATGACGAACGGGCGATAACTGATTATGGAGGTGGGTAACGTGAGCGACAGCGGGAGACTTGCGGAGCGCGTAATGCGGTTCGACGCGCTGCTGCACAGATACCAGTTCCATAAGCTGCGCAGTCAGCAGTTCGGCAACCCGCACCGAGGGCAGGGCTGGATACTTACAGTCCTGAAGTCGAAGCCGGAAATCAGCCAAAAAGAACTCGGTTTGCTGCTGGACATGCGCAACCAATCACTCGGCGAATTTCTCAACAAGCTTGAGCGCGCGGGTTACATCGTCCGCACCCCGTCCGAAGAGGACCGCCGCACGTCAACGGTTAAGCTCACGCCGGAGGGTTTGGCGGCGGCGAACTCCGTTGAGGACAAAAAGGTCGGGTTCCGCGCCCTGCTCGATTGCTTGACGGAGGAGGAGCAACGAAACTTCGGCGACTATCTGGAGCGTGTCTGCGCGAATATCGAGGCGCAGATGCAGCCGGAGGAAGAGAAGCTGCGGGAGGAAATGCTCAGTCACCAAGGCAAATTCGACGGACAGCGCGAAAACCCGTTCGGCGGCGGCTTTGACCCCGCGGGCATGATGCCATTCGGCGCGCCGAACTTTGCGGGCGGTTTTCCGCCGCCACCGCCGCCGCACAATCCGCACGGCGACAATAACAACAACGACAGCGACAAAAAGGAGGAGTAGCGATGAAAACGTCACGAAGCAGCTACCCTTAGCATGGCGGAACGCGAGATAAGACGTAACATCACAGCGGTTTTGCTATATTAAACAGTAATAATTAAAGAGAGGTTGATTTTTATGCCACCACCAGGAATGCCGGGAGGACGCGGAGGTCGATTCGGACCGATGACCCCCGAAGAAAAAGCCGCAGCACCGAAGATTACGGGAGCGTTGCTTAAGCGAATCTTCTCGTATCTCGCGCCATATTGGATGCATATGGTTCTCATCATCGTCGCAATTCTAATCTCCAGCGGACTCGCGACTCTGCCCTCTGTCCTTACGGGACAGATTATGGACAAGGGACTAATCGGCGGCTTCAACGCGGTCAACGCGGGGCAACCCGTTGACGAAGCGCTCGGCTTACTCGTAAGACTGATATTGCTTTCGTTCGCGGTGTTCATCGTGTCGCAGCTCATAAACGTCGGCGAGAGCTACCTGAACACATGGGTCGGTCAGCACATCACGTTTGACATGAAGAACAAGCTGTACGCGCACCTGCAAAAAATGTCGCACCGCTTTTATTCAACGAGCAAGCAGGGCGATATAATCACCCGCATGACCTCCGACATCGACGGCGTTCAGCAGACCATCACGGGCACGCTGCTGAATATCATTCAAAACGCCGCGACGCTTGTAATCGCGCTCGCGCTGATGTTCAGCATGGACTGGCGGCTCGCGATTCTGGGCATCGTGCTCGTCCCGTTCTTCATCATTCCGACAAAGGTCGTCGGCACGAAGCGGTGGGAGCTGACGCGCCTTTCGCAGGAGAAGAACGACGAGATTAACCAGATACTGAACGAAACCCTGTCCGTTTCGGGTCAGCAGCTCGTCAAGCTGTTCACGACGGAGGACAAGGAATACAACAAATACTACGAGACGAACAAGGCGCGCGTCGCGCTCAACATTCGCGAGAGCATGGTGGGACGCTGGTTCATGCTCGCAATCGGAACGTTCACGCAAATCGGACCTATGCTAATCTACCTCGTCGGCGGTCTGCTGATGATGAAGTACGGCTCAACGCTTACGCCCGGCGAGATTACCGTTATGGTCGCCCTGCTCGGTCGTCTGTACGGCCCCGTCAACTCGCTGCTGAACATTCAGGTTGACCTCACGCGTTCAATGGCGAACTTCACCCGTCTGTTCTCCTACTTCGACATGCCGATTGAAATCGACAACGCACCCGACGCGCTCACACCCGACAGCGTAACGGGCGACATCGCGTTCAACCACGTGTCGTTCCACTACGACCCCGACAAGGAAATCCTGAAGGACGTGTCGTTCACGGTTCCCGCAGGGAAGTCCGTCGCAATCGTCGGACCTTCGGGCGCGGGCAAATCCACGATTATCAGCCTGATACCGCGCCTGTACGACGTAATTGACGGCTCAATCACGATAGACGGCAACGACGTTCGCAAGCTCGACCTGCAATTCCTGCGCCGTAACGTCGGCGTCGTCAATCAGGACACGTACCTGTTCAACGGTACAATCCGCGAGAACTTGCTCTATGCCAACGACAAGAGCACGGACGAGCAAATAATTCAGGCGTGCAAGGACGCGAATATCCACGCCTTTATTGAGGGCTTGCCGAACGGCTACGAAACCGAAATCGGCAACCGCGGCATAAAGCTGTCGGGCGGCGAGCGTCAGCGCGTTTCAATCGCGCGCGCCATACTCAAGAACACGAAAATCCTCATTCTCGAC
>JAISKH010000051.1 GCA_031261325.1 Oscillospiraceae bacterium | reverse complement strand
GGGGGCAAGCTCTTCGAGCACGAGCCCCGCGTCCGTCTTGTGAATAAGCGCAAGCTCAGAGACGATGTAGTCCACTTCGTTAACCGCCGTGAGCGGCAGGGTGCACTTTTTGAGAATCTTGGGGTTGCCTTTTTTGTCGCAATGCTCGGTCATGATGATGACCTTTTTCGCGCCGGCGACGAGGTCCATCGCGCCGCCCATGCCCGCGGCTGTGCGACCGGGCACCATCCAGTTGGCGAGGTTGCCGTTTTCATCGACCTCATACGCGCCGAGCACCGAAATTGCGACGTGCCCGCCGCGAATGTAACCGAACGACGTAAAGCTGTCAAAGCAGCAACCGCCCGCGCGGAGCTTCGATACCGCGCCCGCCGCGTCAACAACGTCGGGGTCGGTCCATTCGCCCTCTTCGGGTGCGCCCGCAAGACCGATTGCGCCGTTTTCGGTGTCAATCCACACGTCAACGCCGTCGGGCAGGAAGTCAAGGCACTTTGTCGGCATACCGATGCCGAGGTTAACAAGGTCGCCGTCCTCAAAGAATTGGGCGGTTCTGTACGCGATTAAATCGCGTCCCGAAATTGAATTTGTGTTGTCAGCCATTATTTTATACCTCTCAAATCGACAATCTGGTCAACGAGCGCGCCGGGCGTCATAATCTGGTCGGGGTCAAGCTCGCCAACCTCGACAATTTCCTCCGCCTCGACGATAACCCAGTCGGCGGCTGTCGCCCAAATCTGGTTGAAGTTGCGCGCCGTGCGGTGATAGACGACGTTGCCCATCTTATCGGCTTTCCAAGCGTGGATAAGCGCAACGTCAGCGCGGAGCGGCTTTTCAAGCAGGTATTCCTTGCCGTCCACTTCAATCACGGGCTTACCCTCGGCAATCGGAGTGCCCAGACCCGTCGGGGTCAGGATACCGCCGATACCCGCGCCGCCCGCGCGAACGCGCTCGCAAAGCGTGCCCTGCGGCACGAACGTGACGTTCAGCTCGCCCGCGACGACTTTTTCGACCGTTTCTGTGTTGGAGCCGATGTGCGAGCAGGTGATGTGCTTAATGCGTCCGTCGTGGACGAGCAGACCGATGCCCTGCCCCTTGACGGAGGTGTTGTTCGATATGACGTTGAGGTCCTTAACGTCCTTTGCAATCATGCCCTTAATCAAGTTTTCGGGCACGCCGACATTGACAAAGCCGGGAATCAGAACGGTCAGACCGTCATGCAGCTTCTCCATCGCCGTTTCAAGCGAGACTACTTTAGTTTTCGCCATGTTCTATTCCGCCTTCCATGTCGCTTCGTGCGTCGTCTCATCGCGCAGGGTGTGGCGCGTGATGCCGAGGATTTCGCGCGCGTCGTCCGCCGTCGCAATGTCGCGTCCCGCGAGCTTTGAAAGCTCGACCGCGCGCTCCACGAGTTGCACATTCGTTGCGATTACGCCGCGCGAAAAATAGATGTTATCCTCAAGACCGACGCGCAATCCGTCGCAGCCGAGCGCAAGACCCGCGAGCATCATCGGCAGGTGCGCGCGCCCGATACCGGAAACGCTCCATGTCGCGCCGGCGGGCAGCTTACCCGCGAGGAACGCGAGGTTTTCCGTCGTTGCGGGCATTGAACCGCCGACGCCCATGATGAACTGAATGTGGGGCGGCTCGGGAATGTTGTGCTTCTTGACGTAGTAGTTGACGCTGTCGATGTGACCTGTGTCGAATACCTCAAACTCCGGCTTAACGTCTGTCTTTACGACTTCCGCGCCGAGGTAGTTGAGGAAACGCGGGCTGTTCTCAAAGATATAGCTGTTGTCCCAGTTAATCGAGTTCGGGTCAAACGAGCACATCTCGGGCAGCAGCGCGGCGAGGTGCTGAATGCGCTTCTGGTCCTCGTATTCGCCGCCGGAGGTCGTGAGGTTGATGAGAATATCAACGCCCGCAGCCTTGCAAGCCTCGCGCGTCTTTTCGACGGCTTCCGTGAACTTTTGCAGGCTCATCGACTTGTAGCCGATTTCGAGCTTGCCGTTGACTTCCTTGTCCTCACGCACATGGATATGCGCGATTGACGCGCCCGCCTTGGCGCAGGCGACGATTTGCTCCGCAAGCTCGTCCGCGGTGTAAGGCACCGTGGGGGCTTTATCCTTCTTGGTTCCCGCGCCGCACAGGCAGACCTGAATAATAACCTTATTTGTTTTAGACATAAAATCTCTCCTTAATTGTCCACTTATTGAATTGTTAATTTTTAATTGTTAATTGACATTACACGGGGTCGGACATGAATTTCTGCGCGAGCTTAAATACCTCGAACAGTTGCTTGTCGCGCTTTGCGAGCAGTTCCTGCTTGTCAACGCCCGTGTAGTCGTAGAAGCCCTTGCCGGACTTCAGTCCCAGCTCTCCCGCTTCAACGTGCGCCGCGAGCGTCGCGGGCATGTCCACGGGTTCGGGCGGGGTGTAGCTCTTGTTTCTGTAGTTGTTCGCCGTCATGTCAAGTCCGCCGAAGTCGGCGCGCTTGCACAGACCGAGAACGACGGCGCGGGGGATAAAGCTCGCCTTGACAGCCTTGTCAATGTCCTCGGGCGAGCAATAGCCGTTGTCAAGCAGATAGAACAGCTCTGTGTTCAGCACCATTTGCATACGATTCGCGATATAACCCTGAATGAATTTCTTCATGAGCACGGCGGTTTTACCGCACTTTTCGAGCAGCGCGACGGTTGTCTCCGCGAAGTCCTGCGGAGCAAGCTCGCCCTTTACGACCTCTACGAGCGGAATAAGCTGCGGCGGCGCGTACCAATGCGCGATGACCGCTTGGTTCAGGCGACCCGCGGGAATGAGGTCGAACACGTTAAGCCCCGAGGTGTTCGACGCGATGATGCAATCGCGTGAGGCGGTTCTGTCAACCTCTTTGAAAAGCTCAAGCTTCGCGTCCTTATTCTCGACAATCGTCTCCATAATGAAGTCCGCGCCCTTAATCGCTTCCTCAATGGTAAGCGCGAAGCTGACGCGACCGAACGTCTCGTCAATTTGGTCAACGGGGAGTAAATCCTCCTCCGCGAACGTTACAAGGCTTTTCAGCAGCGTTGCCTTTGCCTTTTCGCGCGTTTCCTCGCTGCGCGTCCACATGGTGACTTCATAGCCGCCCATCGAAAATATCTGTGCAATCCCGGGTCCCATTGTTCCCGCGCCGAGCACGGCAATTTTTTTAATATCGCTTAAATTCATGATAAATCTTCCTCTTTTTCAATAACCTGCCCCACAATATGTTTGTGGGGCAGGACTGTGTTTGGATTTCAACAAAAACGCTGTGATTTGCTTAGAAAGAGCCTTCTTCCCACGCGACGAGACGGACAAAGCCGCCGTCCGCCATTTCGCAACGGAACGGGAACGCGGCGATAATCATGCGCTTGCCGCTGATTTCGTCGATGTTGCCGCCCGCGTTTTCGACGGTACACACGCCGTGCTGCATGAACAGACGATGGCAAGGCTCGTAGTCGTTAAAGCCCGCGTCGAACGCGGAAACGCCGTTTGCCGCTTGGTACGCTTCGCCGAGCCACGGCATTTGCTCCTTGAGCGGGTGGTGCCACAGCGGCGCGTCAGTTGCGCCCCATGTGCCGGAGATGCCCTTAATGTGCTTTTCGTGAATGAGCCACTTCGCGACTGTGGGACCCATGCCGGGGTAGTAGTTGTAGTACTTGTCGTTATTCTTGCGCCACAGACGCTGGAACCCTGTGTTGACGACGACCCAGTCGTTCTCGCGAATCTCAAGACCGTCCTTTGCGGCGGCTTTCTCAAAGTCCTCGGGCTGAAGCTCTTTCCAGATGTTGCCGAACTTCTTGGGGTCGCCGCCGGCGGCGTCCCACTTCGCGTTGAACTCGTCGAACAGGTGCGTCATGTCGAGGATAACGCCCGTGCCGATGCAATGCTCAAGCGGGATTTCGTCAAAGCTGTAGCCATAACGCTCGCGGTCAACCTCTTCCTCATGCAGAACGTGGTTCGGCGCGTCCATGTGCGTGCCGGCGTGCAGCGTGCCCGTGTAGGTCATTGTGCGCTTGTGGAAGCGACCGAGATACTGCCCGCGCGGGAACTGCAGGTCCTGACGCGCGCCGGGGAACGGCCACAGAGGCGTGTCTACGCCCCACGGGTTGGACAGGTCGTGAATCTTCACCATCTTCGACTTGTCGAGGTAGAATTTGCTCTTGTCAAGCGGCATGTATGCCATAATATGTGCCCTCCTACTGTAAAAATATTTTGAACTTTCATTGCCTGCGTCTATTCTAAACCTTGGAACAATCCCAATGTCAAGCGGTTTTTTAATATTTTTTTAACAAATTGCGCCACAAGGATTTTTAACCGAATACGCGCGTTTCAAACGTCAACATTTCCTAAATAAATCTTGGCATTTCTCATTTTATATGGTATAATTCTACATACTTGCAGATGAAAGGGGTTGCTCCTGTGCGGTATAAAATCGGTGACGTGGCGCGTATTCTCGGTATCTCGCCCGACCTTATTCGTTACTATGAGGAAAAGGGCGTCGTCTCGCCGGAGAAAGACCCCCTGAACAACTATCGCAACTATGACACGTGGGACATCAATTACCTTATCGACTGCCTGTGGTATAAGAACTTCGGCTTCGGGCTTGACAAGGTTGCGCAGATGGTGTCGAGCTATACGTATGACGACCTGATTGACACGTTTGAAGCGCGCGCCGACGAGATTCGCGACGAAATTCGGCGGCAGGAGCTGCTGCTTGAGCGCACACAAAAGTATCAGGCGCGCCTGACCAAGACAAAGGGCTACGTCGGCGTGTGCGACATGCGCCGCAGCGCGGAGTTCGTGTATTACATCAACCGCCGCAACAACGAGTACCTGAACCTGACGGACACGCAGGCTCTGTCGCGCCGCTGGCTGAAATACATGCCGTTCACGCGCCGATATTTTGAGGTGACGGACGAGGTTTTAAGCTCGGGCGGGGAGGAATACGGTTGGGGCTTCTCGCTCGGCAAACAGTATGTCGATGAATTTGGGATTACGCTGAACCCGCCGATTCGGGAAAAGCCGTCACAGATGTGCATTCACTCCGCGTTTACGAGCGTGGGCAAGGACAAGTTTTCAGCGCACCACCTCGGCTTCATGCTCGATTACGCGCGCGAAAACGGCTACACGCTGACGCAAGGCGCGTTCGGCAACCTCGCGTGCAGCGTGATTGAAAACGGCGTGCCGACGGGGTATTTCGAGGTGTGGATACCGGTTGACAATTGACAAGGGACAATTGACAATGGACAATTAGGACGGGGGTGCGGAGATGACAACGACAACAACAATTGAGGTGCGGTATCCGGAGTGCGACAAGATGGGGATTGTGCATCACGCGGTTTATCCAGTTTGGTACGAGATGGCGCGCATGGAGTTCTTCGCGGCGATTGGCTTTTCGTTTACGGACATGCAGTCGCTCGGCGTGAACCCCGCGATGGTTGACCTGCACGTGCAGTACAAGTCGCCTGCGGGGTACCCCGAGACGCTGACGGTCACAACAGAGATTGCCGAGTTCGCGCCGCGCAAACTGAAGCTGCGCTACGAGCTGAAGAACGCGGCGGGCGCGGTTATCAGCACCGCCGAGACGTTCCACGTGTGGACGGGCCCCGACGAGAAGGCTTACAATGTCGAGGAAAACTTGCCTGATGTATACGCGAAAATTAAAGCAGCCGCAGGGGTTTAGTCCTGCGGCTGTTGTTATTCGTGCGTGACGATATGTTCAATGCCACCGCTGAGGTTTTGCAGCTTCGTCTTAAAAAACTTCGGGTACAGTTCAAACTCACCGAGACTGTCCAGCGGCAGCCACACCAAGTAGTTATTCGGCGCGTCTCTAACGGCAGAGCGGTTTTGTATTGTGCCGACGGCGGCGTTCGGTTCCATAAGGAAGAAAAACGACAACTCATGGAACCGCCCGCCGTCGTCGTCGAAGAAATTCTCATGGACAAACGCGAGCCGCTCCACCTCGAACGCGATACCCGTCTCCTCAAACACCTCGCGCACGACGGCTTGCTCCGCCGTCTCGTGCAGCGCGACGCGACCGCCGACAGACCAGTAATACGTTTCGGGGTTCTTTACCATGAGAAGCTTGCCGCCGTGCAGGATTATCGCGCCGACGCGGTAGTTGAAGCTGCCGTCGGGCGTCTTGAAGGTCAAGTCTCGCATTTGGAATTGTCCTTTCGGTATGTATTTACACAGCAATACGGCGCGGAAAACCGCGCCGTATTTGTCGTATAAGTCAGTTGCCGGGGAAGTCGGAATTGAAGCCGGCGGGGAAGCCCGACGGAATGTCGCCGCTGAAGCTCGGTTCTTGCGCCGCCTCCTGCTCGTCGTTGTCCGCGTCGCGGTCCCACGGCGCGAAGTCCACGTCCGCGTCCGCGTCGCGCTCGGTTCCCGGGAACATGGAGAGAATCCCAACCTCCGCCGTCGCCATCGCGGAGTACAGGTTCAGCGTGCGGTCAAAGTCCGCCATGTAGCACATGTCGGAAAGCTCCGCGACCTTGCGAATCACCGCGACGTACTTTTCGTTGCGCGGGAACTGCTTTTGCCCGCCGCCCGACGCGCCCGGCGTGTGCGAAAACATGTGGAACGCGCCGTCAAACTCCATGACGTACAGGAAGTCGTTGCCCGAACGCGCGATTACCATCTTGCCCGCTTTCAGTTCGGCGAGTAAACGCTCCCCGTCCTTGGGCAGCAGCTCCAGATTGACGTTAGAATCCTCCATGAAATCTCCTTTATACGGTTTATTTATCTTCAGTTTTGTCTGTAATTGCAGGTTTAACGGCGCTCTTGACGCGCTTTTTCACCGCGACGATTATGACGACCGCGACAATCACACAAATCACGATAATCGGAATGTAGACGATTATGCCCTTCAGCAAATCCTTGAAGAAGTCGCCGATGTTGACGAACGTCTGCTTCAAGCCGTCGCCGACTTGCTGCCAGTATGTGCGATGAATCTCTTCCTTGGGCGAGAGCTTCTCGACCTCGGAGATGTTCAGGTAAACCGCGCTGTAATCCACTTGGTTTTGCATGTTGCGCATCTGCGCTTCGTAGTTTTCGAGGTTGTAGCGCACGTCCGACAGGCGCGCTTCAATCGTAATCATGTCCGTGACCGTATCGGCTTTTTCCAGCATTGAGAGCAGACGCTCTTCCTCAATGCGGTAGGTTTTAACGCGCGACTCCGTGTCGGTATACTGCGCCGTGATGTTTTGCGCGTCGTTGCGCAGATATGTGACGTTGCCGAGCGACGACAGGGAGTTCGTCATTTCCTCATAGCTCGCGACGGGTACGCGAATCGTGTAGCTCGCGCTGCGGTATGAGTTGTAGCCGTAATACGTGTCGTAGTAGTCGCGCCCGCCGATGTATGAGTTCTCAATGAAACCCGCGTACTGCGCAATCATTGCGTCCACGTCCGCGACCGTCTTGTCGAACTCGACCGTCTCAACGTTTGCCGACGCGGAATAGATAATCTTTTCCGCAAAGCTCGAAGCCGTGATTAGTGTGCCGCTCGACGTGTTGGACGTGTAGCCGACGCCGCCCATGTCTTTCGGAATTGACGTGGCTGACGGAGCCATCGGCGGTTCCGCATTCGCGGATTCTGCAACCGCGTAGTCGTAGGACTCGTAGGAATCGTCATAGTAACCGGCGGCGGGGGAGTCGGCGTAGCTACCGTCGTACTTGCCGTTCTCGGGTGACGAGCCGATTAAGGGCGCGTAGGACTTGTTGGACGCGGCGCACGATGTGAGCAGCGCGACCGCGAGCGCGACGGACAGAACGAGAGCTATAGTCTTTTTCATTTATGTATCCTCCCTGTTTTGGTTTGTGCCCATTAGACGAGGGAGTTTGCGCAAATGTTCCGAAATATTTTGCAAAAAATATTGTAAACCGTATTTATTATCTATTATTTGTTATCCGACTCGTCGTCCCAGTCCCAGACGCGACCGCCCTTGTAAACCTCCGCGTTCATCTCGTTGCTGTCGAGATAGTTCGCCTTGGGGAAGCGCTGCCACATGAAGTAATAGAACTCGGCGGCGGAATGCGTCGCGCGGATTGCTTCCTCCGTCGCGAGCAGGTAGTCGCGCGTAAACGTGAAGCACGAGTCGTCAAACGGCATTCCCGGTCTTGCGTGACCCGGAATCACCGTCTCCGCGCCGAGCGCGCGCAATCGCTCAATGTCGCGCAGCCACTCCTGTTTGCCGTCCTCGGTAATCTCGCACGTGAACATGTGCGCGTCATTAAACAGCACGTCGCTGCCGTACAGCGTCTTAATCGACGGGATATACACCGCGCTGTTATACTTGAGGTCGCCCATGACATGCGGGATAATCTCGATGCGCTCGCCCTCAAGCCATATAACGTTTTCGGTCAGCGACTCAAGCTGAACCTCTTTGGTGCAGATGTTGTTGCGCCCGATTTTCGGACCCCAATAGTCCATCTTGTCGGAGAACTGGTTGTTAATCACGCGCGCGACCTCCGGCAAGGCGAGCAGCTTTGCCTTGGGGAAGTATTCCGCGATGTGCCCCATGCCGAAGTAATGGTCGGGGTGCGCGTGCGTCGTGTAAATCGCCGTGAGGTCAAGCCCCGTTTCGAGAATCTCCGCCGTTACGCGCAGCGCGTTTGCCAGCGTCCATTGCGCGTCAATCAGAACAGCTTCGTTTTTGCCCATGACGAGAACGGAGGCGACCTCCTGCCCCCGTTCCGTCGAAATGCACGTCAAAGTACGGAGCTTGTCGGCTCCGTGCGTATTAAGTCTGAATTCCATCTGTAATTCTCCGTTAACTGTTGGACTTAAACGTCCGCGTAGTCGGTGAACTCGTCGGCGTGGAGAATCGTGTCCTTTTTCAAAAGAGCCTTGTCCTTGATGTTTTGGATATACGCCGCGATTTCCGCGTGGAACACGACGATAAGCGAGACGGCAGCCGCAATGGCGAGCACCGCTCCTACCAGCGCGAGAATAAGCTTGCTGACTTTCACTTGTAATTCCTCCTGATTTACGGTGCGACGGCGGCTTGAACCGACACGTTACGCCCAGAATAGTTTCTCGTACATATTCTATACCATTTGCCGCAAAAAAACAACCACTAAATTAGCGCGCCGAAAAGTTTAAGCGTAACTAACGCTCAAAATCAAACCGAGCGGCTGTTACATGTGCGCAATGGCATAGCTGTTGCGACCTGATTTTTTCGCTTCATACAGAGCCTCGTCCGCCCGCGCGAACAGGTCCTTGTACACCTGCCCGTCCTGCGGGGCAAAGGCTATGCCGATGCTTGCGGTAATGCCCTCCCGCCCGCCGGGAGGAATAATCTTCAGCCATTCCTTATGTATTTGCCGCGCCTTTTCTTCCGCAATGGCGACCGAGCCGATGCTCTTGCAGAATACGGCAAATTCGTCTCCGCCGAGCCGTCCTATTACGTCAGACTCGCGCATAAGCTTGCGCAGGGTTTGCGCGCACGCAATAAGCACCTCGTCGCCCGCGGCGTGCCCGTAATTATCGTTCACGTCCTTGAAGAAATCAACGTCTATCATCATGAACGCGTTGAGCTGCCCGTCCTCGGGACGGAGACGCTGGATTGCCGTCACCTGCTGCTCAAAGGCGGCTCTGTTGCATATCGCGGTTAGGGAGTCGGTTTCCGACTTCAGGGTGGCGATGTTCAGATTCGTAAGGTGCTCGTCAATCTTCCGCACCATGGACTTAAGCGCCTCGGCGAGACTTTGAAATTCGTCGCCCGTGTTGATTTGCATGGACAGTATCTCGGAATCGCCGAGCGACTCGCCGCTTTCCAAGCCGTTGAGAATGAAGTGGTCCGCCGCCTTTGCCATGATATTTATCGGGCGAATGACCGTTCTGCGAATGAGCCGCAGATAGATTACCGCAAAAATTGCGGTGACGGACAGAATGACCGCCGCGAGCTGCCAGATGTACGCCGCGCGCTCCGCAACCACTTGGTTCACGTCAAAATCAATGCCGACGTAACCCTTGCAAGTCCCGTCGCTGCCGAACAGCGGCGTGTTAACCGTTATTGTCCAGCCGTATTGGGTAAGACCGCGAATGGTGTCAACGTGCTCGCCGTTTCGCAGTTGCCGCTCCGTTTCCTCGGGGTAGAGCCGCGAAATTTCGTTTGTGTCGGGGTCGATATAAACCCACGGGTCGAAATCGCCGCGTTCCACCTGCATATCCGTGTCGGTGTCGAACACGTAATACACGCCGTCGTCCGTCAGCGTGAACACATACAAGACCTTTGCGTCGCATTCCGCTTTCGCGTTGCGCAGCATTTCCATGGTGTTGTTGTATTCCGCGTCCTCGTCAAGCGTGGCGAGGTACCTGTCAAGCGAATCGGCGTTAACATTGAGCGCAATGATGCCGGCGGTCGTCTCGCCCATTCTGTAATAATAATCGTCCGTCGAATCCTTTAGCCTGAGGTAACCGATTACCATCATGACGCCGCTTAACGCGACTATCATAATGATGATTAAAGCCGTCAGCCATCTGCCCACCGAGCGATGAATCCTCTGCCGCGGGGATTTTTGCTTCTTCAATCTTATCTCACCGTCTTTCCTAAGCGCGCGATACCGTGACGCAAAATGCTCATAGCAAAAACCCGCCTTTCGGCGGGATTGATTCAGTCTTGCAGACTCAACTCCAGCTCGTGTATCTCGTTAACCACGTCGAGGAAAACCTCGACCAGAACGGGGTCGAACTGAGTACCCTTGCCTTCGACAATGATATTCACGGCTTCGTCATGAGAAAACGCCGGCTTGTAAACGCGTTGGTTCACGAGCGCGTCGTACACGTCCACGATTGACAGGATACGCGCGGAGAGGGGAATTTCGTCCCCCGCGATGCCCGACGGGTAGCCGCGTCCGTCCCACCGCTCATGGTGGTAATAGCAAATTTCGCGGCAATAGGTCAGGTAGTCGGCGTTGTTGCCCAGACATTCGGTAATCATGTCAACAATCTGGCTGCCGATAACGGTATGCTGCTTCATAATCTCGAACTCATCGTCCGTCAATCGACCCTTTTTGCAGAGGATAAGGTCGGTGATGCCAATCTTGCCGATGTCGTGCAGCGCGGTCGCGCGGACAATCGCGTGCGCAATCTCCGTCGAAAGCACCGTCTGATACGAGCCGTACTTGGGTGAGGACATCATTTGGTTGATAAGTATCTCGCTAAGCTTACTTGTGCGCTTAATGTGTTCGCCCGACTCCAGACTGCGGTATTCGACAAACGTCGCGAGAACCTCCAACGTCTGCTCGTATGTACGGGTCAGCTCGCTCGTCTTAATCTCAACCATCTCCTCAAGGTGAGCCTGATAGTCGGTCAGACTGATATGACTCTCAAGACGAGCCTTGATAACGTCGGCGTTGAACGGCTTCGGAACGTAGTCCGCCGCGCCGGCTTTAAGTCCGCGCGACTCATTGTTCATGCTCGGGTCGGAAGCGGAGATGAACAGCACGGGCAGTTTTTCCGTCTCGGGGTGATTCTTTAACTCCTCAAGCACCTGAAACCCGTCAATGCCGGGCATGATAATGTCGAGAAGTATAGCCGAGGGGATAATCTTTTGATTGAAGAGAATGTCAAGAGCACCCTCGCCGTCGGTAGCTTCGATGAGGTCGTACTCCTCCTCCAGCATCGCGTTGAGCATTATGCGGTTTATTTCCTCGTCATCTACAATTAAAACAAGTTCTTTCTTCATAGTAGTTTACAGCCTTTCCAAATAATGCTGAATATACGCGTGCGGGCGTCGTTTAGATAAATTGCGCGTTACGAGAGGTCAAGCCCGCCTATAGCCGTCGCTGTTTCGTCCATTGCCGTTTTAAGCTCCGCCGCAAGCGCCTCGTAATCGCCCTCGCCATGCTTCAGCGCCTGCTCAAGATTCAGCGCGGCGGTGTTGACCGCCGTCAGCGACAGGTTAGCGGCGACGCCCTTAATCGTGTGCGCGGCGTTAGAAGCCTCAAGCTCGTTGCCCGCGTCTAACAATGTGCGAACCTTACCGTAATAGTCCTCGTCAAGATATTTTCCGAGTAATCTCTTAAATAAAGCCTTGCTGTTGCCGACACGCTTGAGTCCGCTTTCAAGGTCAATGTACTGATTCGACATAGCACCTACTCCTTAACAATGTAATCTCCCGTGCAAACACAGCCGATTTGTTACAATTTGTTACAAATACTGTTGCGACACATCGTATCACCAGTATACCAAAAGATTTCGGAAATTCAAATACATTTTTAAGAAAATTTTCAAATTTCATAAAAAAACTAAAAATGACCGCCGAAATTCAGTTTTTTAGTAACCAAGTACCAACCGCGAGCGGTGAACTGACGGGCGTTGGAATATTTTCTCTTGTTTCTTTGGCGGCGATGTATTACAATAATCTAAGAAATGTCAACGGAAAGGTTTGCGAATATGACAACAACAGATATGAATATCGTATTTTCACTTTTGCTGCTCACCATTGCGGCGGTGGGCGCGCTCATTTACAGGTGGCTCCGCATACGCGAAAGGGAGGGACTTCTGCCGACGGACGAGCGCAAACGGCGGCTCGACCTGCTTGCGGTGATTCTCGTCGCGTTCATCTTGAAATCCGTCCTGTCGGCGCAATTCGGCGGGCATAGGACGGACATGGGACTGTTTCGTTATTGGTCGCGCATGGCGGCAGAGGATTTATTCGGCATGTACAACAAGGGCGTATTTGTCGATTATCCGCCGCTGTATCTCGGCGTGCTCGGCGTTATCGCGCGAATCGGCAACCTGTTTAAGATGGACTTTGACAGCAAGAACTACACGCTGCTGCTGAAGCTGCCGACGGTGTTGGCGCAGCTCGCTTCCGCGCTGATACTCTACCGCGCGTCGCGCATGGAGCTTGGCGGCGTGAAGTTAAGTGAGCGCATAAGCGAGCCGATGCGGTTGTTCATCGTGTCGCTGTACCTGTTCAACCCGGCGGTTATCGTGTCGTCCGAGCTTTGGGGGCAGGTTGACCCCGTGCTCGCGCTGTTGGTTATTATCGGAATGTTCAGGTATTTTCAGGGCAAGTATTGGAGCACGGGCGTGTTTTACGCGCTCGCGATTTTGTGTAAGCCGCAAGGAATTATTTTCCTGCCGGGCATTTTCCTCGTGATGCTGTATCGCTTCATCTTCGGCGACGGGACTTGGGACGACGCGAAAGCGGCGGGGGCAAAGCGTTCGTATAATTGGGAATCGGCAAAGGCGGCGGGTAAAGCTCTCGCGGGGGCGGCGATTACCGTGCTTGTCGTCGTGTTCCCGTTCGCGCTGAAAAACGGTCCGCTGTGGATATTCAACCTGTACGCGGGTACGCTCACCGGTTACGAATACGGCACGGTCAACGCGTTTAACTTTTTCGCGCTCGTCGGCGGCAACTGGGTGAAAAATACGACGATGCTCGGACCATTGTCCTACAAGGCGTGGGGCGCGGCGGCAATGGTGCTTGCCGTAGCCGTGACGGCGGCTTTCGTGTTCCTCGCCTGCGGCAAGGGCTTGAAGTGGCAGAACGCCGCGCCGACGGAGAGCGACGCGGAGGTTGCGGAGGAGAATGAAATTGAAGCGGCGGACAAGCCGAAAGGCAAGCTCGCGCGCATTAAGGGCGACGGCACGTTGTCCAAGTTCGCGCCGATATTGCTGACGGCGACCGCGCTGCTTAACCTCACGGTCGTAACGTTCGGGCACAACATGCACGAGCGGTATTTCTTCCCGACGCTGCTGCTGTTGCTCGCGTCATACCTCATGAACCGCAGGTTTAGCACGCTTATCGGGTTCGTGTGGTTGAGCGCGTCGGGATTCCTCAACGTCTCGCGCGTACTCGCCGAGCACTCGCGCGATGTATTCACGAATTTTTATTACAGCAACACAATATATTTTATCTCCGCCGCGAATGTGCTCGTCGCGCTCTTCCTGTGGTGGGATGCGTTCAATCAGATTAACACGACGAAAAAGCCGCGTTCGCGGCGCGCGCCCAAGGTTGCCGCCGCGCTTGCGCTTGTCGTATTGCTGACGCTTGCGCCGTCGCTGACGGGCGGGAGCGCAACGGCGTTTGCCGCGCGCGACGTGAAGTTCACGAACGCGGGGTTTGAGGACAGCGCGCGTCCCGCGGGCGATAAGGTCGGCTCCGTGCCCGGTTGGGTGGTTTTCGACTACTCGGAGCAGTACGAGGACAACTCCGCCGCGTCTATAATCTCGTATGACGTGGGGCGGAACGGCTCCGCCGCCGCAATCAAGCTGCAAAACGTGCTGGCGAACGACGTGCGCGTTTACCAAAAGGTCAAGGTGGACTCGGAAACGCTGTATAAGTTCACCGCCTACGCAAAGGCGGAGGGCGTCGGCGACGGCGGCAAGGGCGCGAATATCTCCGTCATGGGAATGTTCGCGTGCAGCGAGGATGTGCGCGACACGAACGGCGAATACGTTGAGCTTGTGATGTACGGCAAGACGGGCAAGGGGCAGAAAACCGTCGAAATCTCGTTCGGACTGGGCGGGTACGGAAATATCGCCGTCGGTACCGCGTGGTTTGACGACGTGTCCGTCGAACGGCTTGACAGCGCGCCGCACGGCGTTAACGTGCAGGATTTGTTCAACGCGCCCGCGAGCAATGACCAACCGAGCCAAACCTCCGCGCCGAACGTACTGACGAAAAGCATGAGAGCGTTGTTTATACTGATTCTCGCGGCACTGCTTGCGCTGTGCGTGCGCTTCGTCATGAAAGCCCCGGGCAACGTGACGGACGGCGCGATTGAAACCACGCGCGTTAAAAAGCGTCTGCTGACTAAGCGCGACAGGATTGTAATAATCGCGATGACCGCCGTTTACCTTGCGCTCGCGCTTGTGCGGCTCGGCGGGACGACGACTCCCGAGACGTACTGGAAATCGGCGGCGGAGGGCGAGTCGCTCGTGTTCGACTTCGGCTCCGAACCCGTCACAATCGAGCGGCTGATGTATCATTGCGGCTTGACAAGCGTGAGCGACAGCAGCTATAAGGTCGAATACATGGACGAGTACGGCGCGTACAACGAGCTTGTGACGTTAAGCGACAAGTCGTTCTACGCTTGGAAAAGCGTCTCGGTTTCGACGACGACGACGCGCATACGCCTGACGGCGATAAAGGCGGGCATGACGATGACGGAGCTTGCGTTCGTCGCGCCGACGGACGTTGTAATGACGCTCGACGGCTCGGGGCACGCGAACGTGCTGCCCGTGACGATTGCGGAGGACAACACGACGGCGGTTGCGGGTATGCCCCCCGCGAACCTGCTCGACGAGCAGGGGATTGTGCCCGACCGCCCGGATGTGATGAACGGCACGTACTTCGACGAGGTGTATTTCCCGCGCACGGCTTATGAGTTCATTCACGGCAACGCGGTGTACGAAACGTCTCACCCGCCGCTCGGTAAGGTGATTACCGCGTTCGGAATCCTGATATTCGGCATGAATCCGTTCGGCTGGCGCATTATGGGAACGCTCGCGGGGGTCGCGATGCTCCCCGTGATGTACATGTTCGGCAAAAAGCTGTTCGGCAAGAGCTTTTACGGGTTCTGCGCGGCGTTTTTGATGATGTTCGACTTCATGCACTTCGCGCAGACGCGCATATCGACTATCGACTCATACGCCACGCTGCTGATTATCCTCTCGTACTACTTCATGTACGACGCGTTCATGGGCAGCGTGTACAACAGCTCGGTTCGCGCCACGCTGAAGCCGCTTTTGCTGTGCGGACTGATGTTCGGACTGGGCGCGGCTTCCAAGTGGATTGGGTTGTATGCCGGAGCGGGGCTTGCGTTCGTGCTGTTCCTCGGGCGCGCGCGGGAGCTGCGCGACTTCGGCAAGTCGCCGAGCATTAAAAAGCCGCGCGGGTGGCTCGCGTCGCTCGGCGTTCAGGCGGGGGAGTACGCTTACCGCAAGAAGCTGCTCATCATGCTCGCGGGGTGCGTCGTGTTCTTTATCGTTATCCCCGGGCTAATCTACACGCTGTCGTATATCCCGTACACATTCCCCACGGGAGAGTCGCGCGGGCTAATCGGCATCATGCTCTCGAACCAAAAGCTGATGTTCAACTATCACTCGCAGCTAACGGCGACGCACCCGTTTGAGTCCGCGTGGTGGAAATGGCCGCTGATGGTGAAGCCGATTTGGTATTACGCCGCGCAGTTGCTTCCGTCGGGCTTGCACGGCAGCATATCCTCGTTTGGCAACCCGCTCGTTTGGTGGGTCGGGATACCTTGCCTTGTCGCGTCGTTCTTCATTGCCTACCGCAAGCGCGACAAGCATATGGCGCTCGTGTTCGTGGCGATTATCCTGCAATACGGACCGTGGATGTTCATCACGCGAGCGACGTTTATTTACCACTTTTTCTCGTCGGTGCCGTTCATGATTTTCGCGATTGTCTATATCATAAAGACTCTGCTTGAGGGCAAGATTATCCCAAAAGGCGTGGTTTACGGCTATCTTGCGCTGACGGCTCTGCTGTTCGTGCTGTATTACCCGCTTCTGTCGGGACTGCCGACCTCGGCGGGGTATTCGGACGCGCTGAAGATTTTCTCGCCGTGGTACTGGTAACATGGCGGAGGAGAGTTTAAGGGAAAAGGCTCTGGGCTTGCCGCTGCTGCCCGGGGTGTATATTATGAGCGATAAGTCCGGCGAGGTTATCTATGTCGGCAAGGCTAAGGCACTAAAAAACCGCGTGTCCAGTTACTTTCACGGGGCGCACGCGCCAAAGGTTGAGTTGATGATTTCGCACATCGCGACCTTTGACGTGATTATCGCGAACTCGGAGTTTGAGGCGTTGGTGCTCGAAAACTCACTGATAAAGCGGCACATGCCAAAGTACAATATTCGTCTGCGCGACGACAAGGGGCACCCGTTCATACGCGTGGACACGCGCGAGCAGTACCCGCGCTTCACGGTCGCGTCCAAGATGGCGAACGACGGCGCGCGGTACCTAGGACCATACGGTAGCCGCAGCGTCACTCACGGCGCGATTGACGCGGTGTGCAAGGCGTTAAAGCTGCCGACGTGCTCGCGGCGTTTTCCGCGCGATATAGGCAAGGAACGCCCGTGCCTGAACTTCCACATGGGCGCGTGCCGCGCGTATTGCAGACCCGAAGCGTCGCCCGAGGAACACCGCGAGGCAATCGACGCCGCAATCGCGATATTGGACGGCAAAGCTGAAAAGCTCGTCGCGCGGCTGACGCAGGAGATGGAGGAAGCGGCGGAGGCTCTCCGCTTTGAGATAGCCGTTGAGAAGCGCGACCGCTTGCGCGCCGTGCAGGGCTTGCGAGAGAAGCAGGTCGTTATCTCGGGTATGCGGGCTGACAGCGACGTTATCGGGTTCTTTCGTGGCGCGGCGAAGTCCTGCTTCGTCGTACTGCATTTTATCGAGGGGCGGCTTCTCAGTAAGGACTTTGAGCTGTTGGAAACGCCGCTTGAGGACGACGGCGAAGCGTTGTCGGGGCTTGTGCGGCTGTATTACACGTATCGCGGGGCGTATCCGAAGAACATTTACCTCCCCGCGGAGACGCAGGACGTGGAAGAGCTTGAGCGATTCTTTACGGAGGACGCGGGTCGCCGTGTAAGCGTCGCCGCGCCGCAACGCGGGGATAAGCGCAAGCTGATTGAAACGGCGAACATCAACGCGCGGGAAGAGACGGAGCGCGCGACGACGCGCGAGGAAAAGATGCGCAAGTCAATCGAGTGGCTGCAAAAGGCTATGGCACTGGAAAACCCGCCGCTTCGCATGGAAGCTTACGACATATCGAACACGGGCGCGTCCGACATCGTGTCGAGCATGACGGTGTTCGTGAACGGAAAGCCGTCAAGCCGCGACTACAAGCGGTTCAAAATTAAGTCGATTGATATGCCAGACGATTACGCGAGCATGGCGGAGACTGTAACGCGGCGCGTGCAGCGGTTCTTGGACGGAGACGCGAAGTTCGCGCCGCTGCCCGACGTTTTTTTAATCGACGGCGGCATGACGCACGCGCGAGCGGCGCGCAACGCGCTAAACGCGCTCGGCGTGACGCTGCCCGTTTACGGCATGGTTAAGGACGACAGGCACCGCACGCGCGCGCTCGTATCGCCCGACGGCGCGGAGATAGGCATTGCGGCAAACCCCGCCGTGTTCGCGCTAATCGGCACGATACAGGAAGAAACGCACAGGTTCGCGATTGACTTTCACCGCCAATTGCGCTCGGGACATCTGAAAAAGTCAAAGCTCGACGAGATTGAGGGCGTGGGAGAGAAGCGGCGGGCACAACTGCTGAAGTCGTTCGGCAGCCTGAAAGCGATTCGCGCGGCGACGGTTGACGAGCTTGCGGCGGCAGTCGGCAAGAGCGTCGCGGGCAAGGTGTTCGCGTTTTTCCACGCGGCGGATAGCGCGAGCGACGAGACGGAGAATAACGCGGAAGCCACGGACGGCGAAAGCTCGGACGAGAACTTGGACGAGAGCTTGGACGAGAGCTTGGACGAGAACACAGACGACGATACATTTTAGGAGGACATAAAATGCGAGTAATATCCGGAGCGTTGCGCGGGAAAAAGCTGCGCGAACCGACGGGAATGGACGTTCGACCGACGACCGACATGGTAAAGGAATCCATTTTCAACATCATTCAGTTTGACATTGAGGGCAGGCGCGCGCTCGACCTGTTTTCCGGCACGGGGCAAATAGGCATCGAGGCGTTGTCGCGCGGCGCGGCAAGCGTCGTGTTCGTGGACGCGGCAAAGGACTCCATCGCGCTTACGCGGGAGAACATAAAGCTTGCGGGAGTGGAGGACGCGGCGACTGTCGTGCAGTCGGACGCAATGTCGTATTTGGCGCGCGGGGAGAGGTTCGACCTGATATTTCTTGACCCGCCGTATGATTCGCCGTTTCTCGAGCGGTCACTCGAAAAAATAATAGAATTTGACATATTAAAAGAACATGGTATAATAATTTGCGAAACAAGAGCGGACAGAAAAACGCCGGAGGTGAGCGCGCCTCTCGTGCCGATGCGTGAATATCGGTACGGGAAGGTCAAGCTCGCGCTGTTCGGCAGGAGTGAGGAATAATGACATCTGCGGTTTATCCCGGGAGCTTTGACCCCATTACATTGGGGCACCTGAACATCATCAAGCGCGCGTCGCTGATATTTGACAAGGTGCACGTCGTCGTGATGGTTAATTCAGACAAACGCCCGTTGTTCACGCGTGAGGAGCGCATGGAGCTTATCCGTAAATCCACAAAGACTTACAGCAACGTCGTCGTCGATACATGGGACGACCTGCTTGTCAAGTACTGCAAGGAGAATGACGCAAAGGTCGTCGTCAAGGGACTTCGCGCCGTGTCGGACTTCGACTGGGAGTTCCAGATGGCACTCGCGAACAAGAAGATTGACCCGAATATCGACACGCTGTTTTTAGCCTCCAGCGAGAAATACACGTATCTCAGCTCTACTGTCGTCAAGGAAATGGCGAAGTATGGCGCGGACCTGAGCGGGTTCGTGCCGCGCGAGATACTTGATGATATAGTAAATAAGATTGCTGAACGGGGGTAATAATAATGGGAAGCGGAAGCCGAGTTCAAGAGCTTATTGACATGCTCAATTCAATGATTACAGAGGCGTGGGGCATACCGCTCGGCGCGGAAAAGTGCGTGATTGAGCGTGATAAGGCTCTCGATTTGATTGACGAGATTCGCCGTGAGTTTCCGACGGAGCTTGCGGAGGCGCAGCGACTTGTCCAAGCGCGCACGGAGTTCATCAATAACGCCAAGCGCGAGGCGGATACAATCCGCAAGGCGGCGGAGGAACGCTCGCGTCAGCTTGTGGACGAACAGGAAATCCTGAACATGGCGCGCGAGAAGAGCAACAACATGCTCGCGACGGCGGAACAAAGCTCCGCCGAGTTGCGTCGCCTAGCCAGCGAGTATGTGGACGACGCGCTGCGCCGCACGGAGGAAGCGATAACCTCCGCGCAGGAGGAAGTGCGCCAGACGCGCGCACGCTTCCGTACATCGTCGTCAAAGGCGCAGTAATAAGACCCGCCGAAAGGCGGGTTTTAGCTTGCGCGGGCTTGCGCCGCGGCGCGACTTTCGGAATTTCGGGAAAGACGGGAATCGGCGCAATAAGTTGTTGACATGTCCCGCTCATGCAGTTAGAATAAATAATTATCCAACCAATAATAAGGGGACCGTGAATATGAAGAAGCCATTCGTAACACTCGATAAGCTGAAAGAGATAGAGCAGACGTACCAAACGCCGTATCACCTGTACGACGAGCGCGGCATCGTTGAAAACGCGAAGCGACTGAACGAAGCGTTCGCTTGGAACCACGGGTTCCGCGAATACTTCGCCGTCAAGGCTACGCCGACTCCCGCGATACTAAAGCTGCTGCACGAGCAGGGCTGCGGCGTGGACTGCTCGTCCCTGACGGAGCTGCTGATGAGCGAGATGAGCGGGTTTTACGGGAACGAAATTATGTTCTCGTCGAACGAAACTCCTGACGAGGAATTTGTAAAGGCGGCGCAGCTCGGCGCGATTATCAATCTTGACGATATAACGCACATTCCCGTGCTTGATAAGCTCGTCGGCATACCGAAGAAAATTTGCTGCCGATTTAACCCCGGCGGTTCGTTTGAAATCGCGAACAAGATTATGGATAACCCGGGCGACGCGAAGTACGGCATGACGCGCGAGCAGATTATATCCGCGTATTCGCAGCTGCAAAAGCTGGGCGCGGAGGAGTTTGGCATACACGCGTTCCTCGCATCGAACACCGTGTCCAACGACTATTACCCCGTGCTCGCGGCGCAGCTGTTCCACCTGATACTCGACATTAAGCGCGCGACGGGGGTTGAAATCTCGTTCGTCAACCTGTCAGGCGGAGTGGGCATTCCTTACCTGCCGGAGCAGCAGCCGAACGACATTAAGGTCATTGGCGAGGGCGTGCGGCGCGTTTACGAGGAAATACTCGTTCCGGCGGGAATGGGCGACGTCGCGCTCTACACGGAGATGGGGCGTTTCATGCTCGCGCCATATGGTTGCCTTGTTACGAAAGCGATTCGCGAGAAGCACACATACAAGGAGTATGTCGGCGTGGACGCTTCCGCCTGCGACCTCATGCGCCCCGCGATGTACGGCGCGTATCACCACATAACCGTCGCGGGCAAGGAGACGGCGGTTTATGACCACACATATGACGTGGTAGGCTCGCTGTGCGAGAACAACGACAAGTTCGCGGTTGACCGCGCTCTGCCGCGCGTGGACATCGGCGACTACCTTGTGATACACGACACGGGCGCGCACGGACGCGCCATGGGCTACAACTACAACGGCAAGCTGCGCTCGGGCGAGCTGCTGCTGAAAGCCGACGGCTCTGTGGAACAAATTCGCCGCCCCGAAACTGTGGACGACTATTTCGCGACGCTGATTTTTTGAGTGATTGTAAGGGGTTTGTTATGTCAAGACGAATTGTCTTTAAGGTTGGTACCTCCACGCTGTGCCACAGCGGTAAGGGGCTGAATTTGCGCAACATCGACGGGCTGGCGCGCTCCCTCGCGGACATTAAAAACTCGGGTGTTGAGGTAATTCTCGTCTCGTCGGGCGCAATCGGCGCGGGCGCGGGCAAGCTGAACATGGCGGAGCGTCCGCAAAAGCTTGAGCACAAGCAGGCGGTCGCGGCGGTGGGGCAATGCGAGCTTATGCACATCTACGACAAGTTTTTCGGCGAATACGGCGCGACCGTCGCGCAGATTCTGCTGACCAAAGACGACGTTGACCGCGTGCCCGTGCGCCGCAGCTTACAGAGCACGTTCGAGGCGTTGCTTGACATGGGCGTTATCCCGATTGTCAACGAGAACGACTCCGTGGGCTTTGATGAAATCGAGTCGGAGCACCATGTGTTCGGCGACAACGACACGCTGTCGGCAATCGTCGCGGAGCTTGTGGGCGCGGACACGCTCGTGATTCTGTCGGACATTGAGGGCTTGTACGACGCGGACCCGCACAAAAGCCCTGACGCGAAGCTGATTAGCGTCGTCTCGAAGATTGACGCGAAGATTGAAGCTCTCGCGGGCGGCGTGGGCAGCGCGCTCGGCACGGGCGGAATGGTTACAAAGCTGTATGCCGCGAAAACGGCGACGGCGGCGGGGATTGACATGATTATAACTAACGGCGCGGACGCGCGTAACATCTACGCCGCGGTATCGAGTGAGCCGAACGGCACGCTGTTCACGCGGCAAAAGCCGAATACGGAGGGTTTACAATGACCGACATCGAAAAACAAGGCTCCGCCGCGAAGGAAGCCGCGCGTCGGCTCGCGACCTGCGGAACAAACATCAAGAACAAGGCTCTGACGGCAATCGCCGCCGCGATGCGCAACAACAAGTCCGCGATTCTGGCGGCGAACGCGCTCGATATGGACAAGGCGCGCGCGGGCGGTATGAGCGCGGCGTTGCTCGACCGTTTGCAGCTGACGGAGACGCGCATTGACGGCATTGCCGACGGCGTGCTTGAAGTCGCGGCTCTGCCCGACCCGATAGGTAAGGTTGAGAACATGACGACGCGCCCGAACGGGCTTGTAATCGGGCGGCGAAAGGTGCCGCTCGGCGTTATCGCGATTATCTACGAGTCGCGCCCGAACGTCACGGTGGACGCGTCTGTGCTGTGCCTGAAAGCGGGCAACGCGGTGATTCTGCGCGGCGGCAAGGAAGCTTACAACTCAAATCAGGCGTTCACGGAGCTGATGCGCGCGGCGCTTGCGGAGGTCGGTCTGCCGCAGGGTAGCGTCTCGCTCGTGCAGGACACGACACGCGACAGCGTGGGCGACCTGATGAACATGACCGATTACATTGACGTGCTGATTCCGCGCGGCGGAGCGGGGCTTATCGGCTATGTCGCCGCCAACTCAAAGGTGCCTGTTATCAAAACCGGCGTCGGCAACTGCCATGTCTACGTCGAAGCGAGCGCGGACCTCGAAATGGGCGCGAACATCATATATAACGCCAAGTGCTCGCGTCCGTCCGTGTGCAACGCGGCGGAGACGCTGCTAGTTGACCGCGCGATTGCGGAGGAATTTTTGCCGATGGCAAAGGCATTGCTTGACAATAAAAGCACGGAGCTGCGCGGCTGCCACGAGACGCTTGCGATTCTGCAAGACGCAATGCTCGCGACGCAGGAGGATTATTACACGGAGTTCAGCGATTATATCCTCGCCGTAAAGGTTGTGGACGGGCTCGACGAAGCGATTGCGCACATCAATAAGCACGGCTCGGGACATTCGGAGGCGATAGTTACGAACAATTACGCCGCGTCGCAGCGGTTCCTTGACGAGATTGACGCGGCGGCGGTGTATGTCAACGCGTCCACGCGGTTCACGGACGGCGGAGAGTTCGGGCTTGGCGCGGAGATTGGAATATCGACGCAGAAGATGCACGCGCGCGGACCGATGGGGCTTGAGCAGCTGACAAGCTCGAAGTTTGTCGTTTACGGCTCGGGGCAAATTCGATAGCGCGGGATTTGTGAAACGCCGAATTTAAGAAATTTTATATTTCATAAATTTGTACTTGCATGGCTGACGGTATTCGGGTATAATAGCCGAATGGTATTCCTGCGAAATTTTAATAGATAATAGATAAGGGTGACTTAACATGGCTAAGGACAAGCATATTTCAACCGACGGTTTCAGCCGCCGAGACGCGCGGCAGCATCAGGAGCAGCTTGACCGCAAAAAGACAACCAAAACCGCGACGATAATCGCGGCTGTTCTCGTTGTGCTGTTCGTTGCGGCGCTGTTCGTTAACTCCAACTACATACGCCGCGGCACAACGGCGTACAGCGCGGGTGAGCTGGAGCTTTCGCCCGTCGAATACAACTTCTTCTATTTCAGCGCGTTCTACGAATATCAGGCGTATGTGTATGAGAACCTCAGCTCATTCTCGGACAGCAGCGCGCTCGCGTCCTTGCTTCCGGACAACTCTAAGCCGTGGGCGAGCCAGGTTAAGGACCAAGTAACGGGTCAGACATGGGCGCAGTACTTCGCGGAGGACGCTGCGGTTAAGATTGCGGACGCGGCTAAGATTATCGCCGCCGCAAAGGCGGAGGGCTTTACGCTGAACGCGGAGCAGCGCGCCGAATTGGACACGGAGATTGAGGGACTGCGCGAGAGCGCGAAAACCACCGACAGCAAGAACTTCAAGACGTTCCTAAACGACCGCTATGACCCGTATAAGCGCGGCATGACGGAGAAAATCTACACGCAGCTGTTTGAGACGCTGTTCACGTGCGACGCGTATGCAGAAGCGCACCGCGACGCGCTGACCTACACGTCGGAAGAGCTTGCGGCGTACTACAATGAGAACAAGGATGCGCTTGACACCATCACGTTCCGCAGCATCCGCTTCGCGGTCGAAACGCCGGCGCGTGAGATTGCCGCGGAGGAAGAGGGCGGAGAGCCGACAGTACTGACCGACGAGGAGTACGAGGCGGCGGTTTCCGCCGCGATTGAAGCGGCGCACACAATGGCGGAGGAGCTGCAAGAGCGCGTCACATCTGAGGAGGACTTCATCAACGAAGCACTTGCCTACAGCCCCATCGATTACCCTGACGCGGACGCGACGATTGTGAGCACGAGCGGCGAGAATCTCGGCGAAAAGGAATACAGCCTGTGGCTGCGCGACCAATCGCGCAAGGCGGGCGATATGGCAATATTCTCGCTTGACAGCGACACGACAACGGCGTGGTACCTCATGTACTACGTTGAGCGCGACGCGAACGACTACAACACGGTCGGTATGCGCCAGATTCTGATTCAGCCGACGGCGGTTGACGCGAACGACCTCAAGTACGTTAACGGCGACGACACAAAGGACACGGACGCTTATGACGCGGACGTTGCCGCCGCTGACGCGGAAGCGAAAGCAAAGGCTGACGCGCTGTACAAGCAATGGAAAGACGGCGGCGCAACCGAGGATGCGTTCATCGCGCTCATACCCGACAACTCCGTTGACACGACGGAGGGCGGGCTGTACGAGCATATTTACAAGCAGCAGATGATAGCCGTCATTAACGACTGGCTGTTCGCGGCGGGACGCAAGACGGGCGACAGCGAGGTTATCAAGAGCGACGAATTTGGTTATCACATCGTCTACTTCACGGGCGTTGGCGAGCTTTACAGCGACTATATTTCGGAGGGCAGACTGCGCGCCGAGGACTACACCGAATGGCGCGAGGGGATTCAGGCTCCCGCGGTTGAGAAGCATTGGGCGGAGAGATTCGTTTAACTGAATGAGAAGTGCCCGCCATACGGCGGGCGTTTTCTTTTTAGTCCAACCTCACAACGCCCTGCGCCGCCTTGATGAAGCGTTCCTCAACGTCGTTCCAGTTGATAATCGTCCACCACGCGTCTATGTAGGCGGCGCGGTCGTTCTTGTACTTCAGGTAGTACGCGTGCTCCCACACGTCGCATACGAGTATCGGCATCAGCCCCCATTGCGTTAGGTTTTGGTGCTTCTCCGCCTGCAACAGCTCGAGACGGAAGAACGCGGGGTTATAACCGAGTATCGCCCAGCCCGAGCCTTCGACGGCGTTCGCCGCCGCGACGAACTGCGCCTTGAACTGTTCGAGTCCGCCGAAATACCAGTCGAGGTATCGCGCGGTGTATTGCCCGGGTTCGCCGCCCGTGCCGCGCGGAGCCATGCACCGCCAGTAAACGCTGTGCAGAATGTGCCCCGAGCCGTTGAACGCGAGCGCGTCCTCCCAGTAGCGGATAAACCGATAATCTCCTTGGCGGCGCGCCGACTCAAGCGCAAGCTCCGCGCTGTTCAGGTCGTCAACGTACTTTTTGTGGTGCTTGTCGTGGTGAATTGTCAGCGTCTCCGCGTCAATAATCGGCTCAAGCGCGTTCGTGGGGTAGGGCAGCGCGGGCAGCACATGCATTCCGGCGGCAATCGGCATGTTGGATTCCATGTATATACCTCCTGATGGGTTGATTTATACACTATATGCCGCCAAATGTGCGGATAAAACAGAAATAAATATAAAGTTGCGGCTCAACCGTCAGGTGAATAAGTATCGCCGACGCGGTTATTGCGGCGGAGCTTAACCCGCGATATACTACTGCCATAACATGTTATGACGAATAAACGGAGGTAATGCCAATGACACATGCCATAGGGCAGAACATTAAAAAGCTCCGAGAGGAGCAGGGCGCAACACAGGACGCGCTCGCCGTAAAGCTCGGACTGTCGTTTCAGGCGGTCAGCAAGTGGGAGCTTGGCACGACGATGCCGGACATCGCGCTGCTGCCGGAGATTGCCGCGTTCTTCGGCGTGATTATCGACGAGCTGTTCAAGCCGAACATGCGCGCGTATCCGAACCTCGCCATGCGCTACATGTCGGAGTACGAGAGCTTCCCGTCGGACACGGCTTTTGAGAAAGCGACGCGCGAGTTCGAGAAGCTGCGCGAAGCGGGCACGGCGACGGACCGCGACGTGCAGTTCTACGCCTACACAGTCGAAAACCGCGCGAGACGCGACGCGCAGAAAGCCGAGATACTCTACAACGAAGCGATACAGATGGGGCAAGAGAAAAAGGACGGGCAATATTACAAGTCGCACGCGCAGCTGATTCTGATGTTGGCGTGGCTCGGGCGGCACGGGGAGAATATCGAAAAGCACCGCGCAATCGTCGCGCAGGAACCCGACGATTTGGAAGCGCACTTGGGGCTGATATTCGCGTACAGGCTCGCGGGGCGTTACGACGAGGCGCGGGCGGCAGTAGCTGCGGCGGTTCTGCGCTTCCCCGATAAGGACAAGAACGGGCTGACGTTCGAGGAGGGGGATATTGCGTTTGATGAGGGGAAATTCGACGAAGCCGAAGAGCTGTACGACAGGGTGCTCGCGGCGGGAAACAAGCGCGTCCTCTTCTACAAGCGCAACCTATATTCGATTCAAGGCAGATATGCCGAAGCCGCGGAAATTGGGCATCGTATCGCGGACGACTACGAGCGTCGCGGCCTTGATATTGAAGCGCGGGGTATCCGCGAAAACGCGGTTGCGCTCGAAAAGTTAGCCGCCGATAAATTAGTTGACGAAAAGTCCGAGTAAAACAAAATTCCCGTATCCTAATCGGATACGGGAATTATTATGTCCGTTTACGCGCTGTGATTACAAACTAATTTGGGATTTCGCGGTTTCGCAGAGGGCGGTGAACGTCTCAGGATTGTGAATCGCAAGCTCAGAGAGCGACTTGCGGTTCAACTCGATACCCGCGAGCTTCAGCCCGTGCATGAAGCGGGAGTAATTCAGCCCGTTGAGCTTGCACGCCGCGCTGATGCGCGTAATCCACAGTTGGCGGAACTCGCGCTTTTTGCGCTTGCGCCCGACATAGGCGTAACGCAGGGATTTCATAACCGCCTGATTCGCCATTTTGTAGTGCGTGGATTTGCTGCCCCAGTAGCCCTTAGCGAGCTTCAGTATTTTATTTCTTCTTTTGCGCGTCATCAATGCGCCTTTAATTCTTGCCATTGTAAGTCAATCCTTCCTATTTATACAGAATCATGCGCTTGATGGCGGCGGTGTTCGTAACGTCGGCATATGTGCCCTGGCGAAGTCCGCGCTTGCGCTTCGGCGATTTTCCGTGTCCATTGAGCAGATGCCGCTTATTAGCGTGGGCACGCTTAACCTTCCCCGATTTGGTGAGGCTGAATCTCTTTTTTGCCCCGCTATGCGTCTTGATTTTAGGCATGTGGTTAAACTCCTTCCAAAAATAACTGTAAATTCAGTCACGACAGAGCGTCAAATTAACGCCGTTATGACTTGACTTTGGGGGACATAAATATGGACATATATCTCCCCTCAAGCTTTGGGTTTTTGTCCATCGTCGCAACCTCGGCACACTCGTCGGCAAACTTTTTGAGTATGTCCTCGCCAAGCTCCGTATGTGCCATTTCGCGACCGCGGCGGAAGCGCACGGCGACCTTAAGGCGATTGCCGTCCTGCAAGAACTTGATGCCGCTCTTGAGCTTGACATTGAAGTCGTTAAGACCGATACCGGGAGTCATGCGAATCTCCTTAATCTCGGACACGTGTTGGTTGCGGCGGGCTTCTTTATCCCGCTTGACCTGCTCAAAGCGGTACTTCCCGTAGTCCATAATCTTGCAAACGGGCGGGTTGCTGCCCGGGGCGATTTTCACGAGGTCAAGCTCACGCTCGACGGCGATTTGAAACGCCGCCGCACTCGTCATTATGCCGAGCTGTTCTCCGTCGTCCCCGATGAGGCGAACCTCTTTATCGCGGATTTCTTCGTTGATTTGATAGGTCGTAGTGCTGATGCTGATACACCTCCGTTTTATTTAGGACAATGCTATGAATCACCGCACCCGTTTGAAATACAAAAAAGCGCGGAAGCAAACCGCACCCACGCAACAACCGCAAGTATTCCCAAAGCGACCAAAACGGCAACTAAGGCTCTCGCAATTATTAACCGAGCAGGCGTAAGCCGCACGGTGAGGACGGGGTTGCCGTTCTGCTTTATTTTACTTGGTTATTCTAGCACACGACATATGCGGTTGTCAATAGGCAATCTTACGATTGTCCGTATTTAATTGCCGCGCCGACGGGGTAGTCGCTGTCGCAAGCGGGGTAGATGTCAAGCCCCCACCGATGGTCGCGCAGCATCGTCGAATCCGAAACGAGGAAATAGTGGTAGTCAACGGTGCCGTAATCGGGCGTCGGGTCGTCAAACGTCGGGTCAACGTGATAGTACTCGCCGTCAACTTTGACGATGAGCCATGCGTGACTGCCCCAATCCGCGCCGCCGTTGGCTTCGCCCACGACGAAGTAGGCATCAACGTCCGCAAAGGCAAGCATTAGCTCCATTGCACGCGCGTAAGCCTGACATACGCCCTCGCCGTCAACGAGCAAGCCGTAAATCGTGTAGTTGATGTCGGGGTAATCGCCGTTCACGTCGGTGTTCTGGGAATACGTCGCGCTCAGCACGATAAAGTCATGAATCACAAGGACTTTTTCGTAGTCCGTCATCTCGTCTGTGATGTTATCGTAGAAAAACTCACCAATCATATCAATAATAAGGTCGCCCTTCGGCAGCGAGAAGTGGATAGTTTCCGGTCTGTTGCAGACCTTACCGTCGGCGTTGACGGCAAAGACCTTCAGGTCGCAGCTGTACAGCAAATCTATTCTGCCGAGTCCGTATTCTTCGTCGCGCAAGACCTTATGCGACTCAACGGTCGGCTCCGTGCCGTCCACGGTGTAATACGCCGTGACGCCCGTCGGGAGCAGCACCCATTGAGTGTAACACTCTTCGTAATCGTACATTTCGTAATTCCCGAAGTAGAAACCCGTGTTTGTCGTGTCCTGCTCGTCCATGTACAGCTGGAAGAACCCGTCAAAAACAAGCGCGGCTGTCGTGTCGCGCGTGACCGCGTTGTGAATCGAATCCGCCGTAACAGCGCGCTCATATGTTCGGAGACTCAACCCGATATTGGCGCGCTGACCGAGCGAGAGCCAACCCTCCGGCCAGCCGCCGAGCGCGTCCGCCTCCGCCTGCGTGTACCCCATTGCACCGACGACCATCTTGATGACCTGCGCGTAAGTGACGTTGCTCTCCGGCTCAAACTTGCCGTCGCCAACGCCGTTGACTATGCCAAGCTCGGAAGCGAGCCGTATGTAGCCGGAAGCCCAATGCTCCGCGGGAACGTCGCTAAACGGCGTTTCGCCCTGAAGCGCGTCGTCAACGCGGTCAAGCGCGCGAATGATTACCGCTGAAAACTCCGCGCGGGTAATGAGGTTGCCGGGCTTAAACGTGCCGTCGGCATAGCCGTTCAGTATGCCGTTGCGGCTTAGTTTTTCTATTGCGAAGTCGAAATTTTCGCTTGTCACGTCGGAGAAATCAATCGCCGCCGCGCGCGCCGACGGCACGGGAATAACCGACACCGCGAGGACAATAACAAGTAAAGCGCACAAAAGGCGAATCGCCGAACCTTTAACTTTCAACATAAACTTACACTCCAAACACGAAATATTGGAGAGATTCTACACTAATTATCGACAAATGTCAATTATGAATCACATTTATTTTATTACGGCTGTGTTACACGCGCGAAAACCTGTCATATCGCATAACGCCTTGGAAAACATATGGTTACAGAAAAATAATCGCGGAGGGTAAACGCATGATAAAGGTATCCGTATTTGAGCGCGAATCCGAGGGCTTGCGTCTCGCGCTGGCGCGAATCGCGTCTCGTCCCGACGTTGTGTTCGGAAGCTTTGACAGCCCCGACGTGCTCATTGTCTCGCCCGAAAGCGACGATATTCCCGCCGCGCAATGCGGCTCGCTGCTAATCCCGGGCAACACGGCAATCCGATTGCCGACGACAAATAACGTCGTGACCTACGGGTTTTCCCCGCGCGACACGCTGTCCCTGTCGTCAATCGGCGCGCGAACCTCAATGCTTGAGCTGCGGCGCGAGATTGTGAACGCGCTGGGCGAGGTCGTTGAGATAGGGGAGTTCGCCGTTGCGGGCGGGGAGCCGACGCGGAGACTCGCGGTATCGGGCGCGCTGCTGCTGCTCGGAATTTCGCCAGAAACGCCGACGATTGGCGGCGACGCGGCGGGATAGCCGAACGCTTTGTCCCATATTGCGGTGACAGCTCGTCATATCGCAAGACCGAACGACATATAAATGCAACACCGAAATTTCACGGCGATTAAGCGGCGCATGGCGACGGCTTGCCGCTGTAAACAGAACAGGGGTGTTTGCGTTTGGACAGCATAAATAATTATGTGCGACTGTGCGGCTCGGTAACGGAGCCACCGCGCTTTTCCCACGTCGGCGGCGCCGACCGCTATTTCACGTTCCCGCTTGAGATTGAGCGACTGAGCGGAACATATGACAAGATTAACGTAATCGTGCGCGAGCCGCTCATTGAGCAGCTTGAGCTGACCGACGACGGCAGACTGTGCGTTGAGGGCGAGCTGCGCTCTTTCAACAATAAGCGCGGCGGCGGCAGCCGACTTGTAATCACGGTTCTCGCGCTGAAGCTGTACTTTTCGGACGAGGAGGACTGTAACTCCGCGCTGCTGTCGGGTGTGATTTGCAAAACCCCGACGCTGCGCAAAACGCCTATGGGGCGGCAGATTTGTGACCTGATTCTCGCGGTTAACCGACGCTACGGGCGCAGCGACTACCTGCCGTGCATCGCTTGGGGGCGGCTTGCCGAGGAGCTGTCGGCGCGCGATGTCGGCGACACGGTGTCGCTCGAGGGGCGCGTTCAGAGCCGCAAGTACATAAAAACCGAGAACGGAGAACAGTCGGAGCGCGTCGCGTTTGAGGTTTCGATTGTCGCGCTGACGGAGGAATAACCGCAAAGTCGAATCTACCATTGTGCCATGCCGCAAAAATCCCTCTTTACTTTAACGCTTTAATATTGTAATATAGTAGGGTAATAATGAATGGCGGGGGAGTGCGGGTATGAACAAGAATACCGGTGGCGCAAAAAAAGAGCGTGTTATCGAGATGTATAAGGCGGTGCTTACGCTTGAAACAGTAGAAGAAGCGATGAAATTCTTTGACGACCTGTGTTCCGTGACGGAGCTGCGGGCGATTGAGCAGCGGTACCAAGTCGCGACGCATTTGGCGAACGGCGACATTTATAACACCATTCTGGAGAAAACGGGAGCTTCGAGCGCGACTATTTCCCGCGTGAACCGCAGTCTGCTGTACGGCGCGGGCGGGTATGAAATCGTGTTCGGGCGGCTGAATAAAGACGGAGAAACCGATGAATGAACTGCTGAGGGCAATTTCCGGCGACGGTTATGTGCGCTGTACAGCCGTCGCCACGCGTGAGCTGACGGAGCGCGCGAGAGAGATTCACGACTTAACGCCCGTTATGACGGCGGCTCTCGGTCGCGCTCTGGCGGCGACGGCGATAATCGGCGAGTCGCTGAAGGACGACGGCGCGTCCGTAACGGTGCGCATAAACGGCGGCGGTCCCGCGGGGAGCATCATCTGCGTGTCGGACAGCGCGGGCAATGTGCGCGGATACGCGCAGAACTCCGACGTTGAATTGCCGCTCAAGGTGAACGGCAAGCTTGACGTCGGTGGAGCCGTAGGCAGCAACGGTATGCTGACGGTCGTGCGCGACTTAGGCGCGGGAGAGCCGTATGTCGGCTCCGTCGCGCTCGTCAGCGGGGAGATTGCGGAGGACTTCACCGCGTACTTTGCCGAGAGCGAGCAAACGCCGACGGCTTGCGCGCTCGGCGTGCTGGTGGACGTTGACCGCGCGGTTGCGGCGGCGGGCGGATATGTCGTGTCGCTGCTGCCGGGCGCGCCCGTCGAGCTTGCGGACGTGCTGGAGCGGAACGTTCGCGACACGGGCGCGGTCACATCGGTGCTGAACGGCGGCGACGCGGAGGAGCTTATCAACCGCGTTATGGCGGGACTTGAGCCGCGCGTGCTGGAGCGTAAGTCAATCGAATATCGCTGTTATTGCAGCCGCGAACGCGTGCTTGAGGTCGTGTCCGGCATTGGCGAGGACGAGCTGCGCGACATACGCGAAAAGGGCGAGCCGATTGAGGTCACGTGTCAGTTTTGCGACGCGGTGTATTCAATCGCGCCCGAAGAGCTGGCGGGCAAAACGGAATAAATTCAGGCGAATTGAAAAAAATATCAAAATAGCTGTTGACAAGAGTTTCGGCATTTAGTATAATAGCACACGTTGCAAATGACAGTTCGCAAATCTTGTGGGAGCATAGCTCAGCCGGTTAGAGCACCTGCCTTACAAGCAGGGGGTCACAGGTTCGAGTCCTGTTGTTCCCACCAAAGCAGATAAATCCCCGCTAATATCTGTTGTTTGTATATGTGGCCCAGTAGTTCAGTTGGTTAGAACGCTAGCCTGTCACGCTAGAGGTCGACGGTTCGAGCCCGTTCTGGGTCGCCACGGGCGCAAGTCCAATCCTTGCGCCCAATTTGCCTTTGTAGCTCAGTTGGTAGAGCAGAGGACTGAAAATCCTCGTGTCGTTGGTTCGATTCCGACCGAAGGCACCATGACAATTGACAATGTACAATTGACAATTGACAATTTGGAATGCGGGTTTTCCGCTTTCGCCTTAAGATTGTCAACTGTCAATTGTCAACTGTCAGTTCATATACGCGGGCGTAGCTCATCCGGTAGAGCGCCACCTTGCCAAGGTGGAGGTAGCGAGTTCGAGCCTCGTCGCCCGCTCCAATCACAGCAAGTCACAGCGAAGCTAAGTCACAAAGTACCGTCGATGGCGGTACTTTGTGACCTCATTCTACACACAAAACGGCGACATAGCCAAGTGGTAAGGCAAGGGTCTGCAAAACCCTGACGCCCCGGTTCAAATCCGGGTGTCGCCTCCAAACGGTAACAAGCCCCTCTGTAATTAGCAGAGGGGCTTGTTTTTTACTTTTTCCCGTCGGAGTCGTTCTTTTCCTTTGGGTCGGGTGGTGGTTTGTTGTTGCGAATCATATTCAGATAGTTGTCATAGCTCGTGAAGTTCGCCTCTTTGCGCTCTTGCTCTTTGCGCGCCTTGCGCGTGCCAAAGGTAATGGCGACAACGATTGCAATAATGGCGACCACCACTAAAATCGCGAGTATCGGCACAATAAATCACCCTTTCCGCACTATATGCAATTATTACGTTAACCAAGCCCCACATATTCCCCGAACGAGACCGCGCCGCGTACCGCGTCCGCAATCGCGGCTTCAACCGCGCGCGTCGCGAGGATACACGCCGCGTCGAGCGTCGTGTCGCACTCGCCGGAGCAGAGCGCGAAAACCGTGTCGCCGTCAAACGTCGAGTGCGCGGGACGCACGGCGCGCGCAACGCCGTTCTGCCCGCATTGCGCGAGCTTTGTCGCGCCCGCCTTGTCAAGCCGCGCGTTTGTCGTCACGCAGACGAGCACGGTGTTTGCAAAAAAGTCCTTGTAAGCGCGGTATTCGTCCAGAATTATGCTCTCGCTGTCCGCGAAGCCGCCGCGCCCGTCGCGCGTTCCCGCGATGATTTTGCCGTTCTCAACCACGTCGCCGACGCAGTTCACGGCGGCAATCGCGCCGACAATCAGCTCCTCGGACTTAAACGCCGCGGAGCCTATGCCGCCCTTCATCGCGTGGTCAAGACCGAGACTTTTGCCGATAGTCGCGCCCGCGCCCGCGCCGTGATTGCCGCGCAGAAATGGTTGCCCCGAGAACGCGTTTTCGCACGCGGCGTAACCCATCGCCGCGTCGGGGCGAATGTCCGCGCTGCCGCACTTTAGGTCGAAAAGGATTGCGGCGCAGACGTTCGGCACCGTCGTAACCCCGACGTCGCGCCCGATTTGCCGCTCCTCAAGGTACCGCGCGACGCCGCCGGCGGCGTCAAGCCCGAACGCGCTGCCGCCCGCGAGCAGCACCGCGTGAACGGCTTTGCGGTTCATGACGGGGTTCAGCGCGTCCGTGTCGCGCGTCCCCGGTGAGCCGCCGCGCACGTCAACGCCGCACATCGCGCCCGCTTCGCTGATTATTACGGTGCAGCCCGTCGCGGCAGTCGGATTTTCGGTTTGCCCGATGCGGAAAGCGCGTAGTGCCGAAATATCAACGCGTTCAACCACGACTATACCCCCAACAGCGCGTAGGCGCGCACAATAATCGTTTCCACGTCAGCGAGCGCGCCGCGCCCCAAGTCGCCGCAGGCAAGCCGCGCTTCGCGCGGTTCGACAAACGCGTACCCGTAACGCGCGAGCTTTGCGATATTGTCCTGCACAATCGGGTTTTCGTACATCGCGGTGTTCATTGCGGGGGCAATTAGCTTTGGCGTATCGCCGAGCGCGGTGAATACCGTCGTCAGCATGTCGTCCGCAATGCCGGACGCGAGCTTGCCGATAATGTTCGCCGTCGCGGGCGCGATAATCGCAAGCTCCGCCGATTGCGCGAGCGAAATGTGGCGCACGTCCTCATACACAAGCTCGTCGAACTGCTCGGTGTACACCTTGCGCTTTGTCAGCGTTTGGAACGTAATCGGCGTGATAAATTCGCGCGCGGAACGCGTCATAATCACGTGAACGGCGTGCCCGTCTTTCGTAAAGCGATTCGCAAGCTCCGCCGCCTTGTAAGCCGCGATGCTGCCCGTAACGCCGAGGATAATGTCACTCACAGCTTACCCCCGCTTGCCGCCGCGATTGCGTCATAAATCCCGTCCGCAATCGTGCCCTTCGTCTCAAACCGTCTCACGTGCCGCGCGCGGTCGAGCAAATAGCCGACGTGCTTGTCCGCGAAAATCTCCTGCGCGTCATTGGCGAGCACGAACGCGCAGGCGTTGCGCTCCAGTAACGCGTAAGCCGTGTCAAGCAGCGTCTCGCGCGATACGCCGTCGAGCAGCTTGAAACCGACGAGCAGAGCCTCGGGCGCAAGCTCGCGAAACAGCGCGATGACCTTGGGCGTGCGCTCGAACATTACGACGAGATTCTCCTCGTTGGAACTGAGCTTCTCGGTGTTATCAAGACCGGGCGCGGTAACAATCGCTTGCTCAATGTCGCCGACTAAATCCTCCGCGTCACAGAGTGCCGCGCCGGCGATGTTTTCCGCGAGAATTGCCGCCGTCGTCACGGTTTTGACACGGTAATCGCTAACCGCCATGCCGTGAATCGCCGCGTCAATTTTATCGCGCGACAGAACGCCGCGCACGGCGGCTTCAAGCTCGGCAACGTCGGTCACGCGTATAAGCTCCAGTTTGTCGCAGAGCTGCGGAGACTGCGCCGTGTTGGAGCAGATGTAGTAGATTTTCTCAACCGCGTCACGCGCGGCAAAGCGCGCCGCAATAAGCGTGCCGAGCTTGCCCGTTGAGGTGTTCGTGATGGCGCGAACGGGGTCAATGCGTTCCGCGGTGCCGCCTGCCGTAATTAAAATACGCAAATTTATCAGTCCTTTATTATAGACGTTTTGTCAGCTTACAAACAGCGAGTAGAATACCTTGAAAGTGTTTTCCATGCCCTCGGCAAACGGCGTGTAGTGGAAGTCGAGCATCTGCGCGAACTTGTCGCCGCTGCAAAGCAGGTCGTCATACAGCGGGAAGGGGAGCGGGATATGCTCGTCCTCCACCTGCCGTACTGTAACCTCGCGCGTCTCGAACGCGCCGCCGTTGTAACGCTCAAAGTCGCTGATAAGCCCTGTGTAATTCACGGCTTCGCGCCCCGCGAGATTGAAAATCTCGTTGTAAGCCACCGAATTGCCGACGCACTCCATGATGGCGCGCGACACGTCGAGCGCGTAAACGAAGTTAAAGTGCGCTTCCGCGTTCACGGGAACGGGCACGACGTGCTTGCGCGCTATAAGCTCGACAAAGTACGATTCGCGCGGCGCGTAGTTAAACGGTCCGTAAATAAATGTCGGGCGGAAAATCGTGTAGGGGATTCCCGCGTTACCCGCCGATTCCGCAAGCTCCTTTTCAAGCGCGATTTTGCCCATGACGTATGTGTCCACCGCGCTCTTGCTGCCCTGCTCAATCAGCGGGTCGTCCTCCTTGTAATACCGCATGGGCGTGTTGTTTGGCGCGTACACGCTTGAGGTTGAGAAGAAGATGTATTGTTTAATCCGCCCGCGCATTGCCGCAACCATGGGCGCGATGTCGCCCGCGTCATAAGCGCAGAAGTCCACAAGCGCGTCGAACACCATGTCCTGCGGCAGCATTTGCGCCATGCGCCGCGGCGAATGCCGATTGCACTTGTATTCGCGCACGCCCTCAAGCTCCAGCGGTAGGTTGCCGCGATTCACGACGTGCAATTCGTATTCGCCCGTGCGCGCCGCCTTGATGGAGAAGATGCGCCCGACGAACGCGCTTCCGCCGATAATCAGTATACGTTTCATTCAGATAACCTCCGAAATTATAATTTTCCGAGAAAAGTCGGATATAAGTCAAACCTCAACCTGCGCGGGCAGACCGCGCAAAAACTCGTCCTCAATCGAAGCGCGAACCTCCTCGCCCTGCGCCGTCAAAAACCAATCGTCGGAAGCCGCAAGTCCCTGCGCCCGTAGCTCCGCCGCGATAAGCTCACACACCGCCGCAATGTCGCGCTGAAGCTCGGCGTAAGCCGCGCCATTGAAATTCGGCGCCGCCGCAATTGATTGCAGCAACGGAGCGAGTGCGCCGCCGAGTGTCGGCAAGTCACGCGTTGCGCGGAACGCCCACTTGTAGTACGGGCGATAGCGGCGGTTCAGCAGGAACGCCATTGCAATCGCGCTGTCCGTGAATCGCGCCAGCACCGTGCGCGCCGTTACGAAGTCGCCGCGCCGCACACATCGGTCAAGGTTGTATTGCCCCGTCTGCGCGAGAGCCATGCAGCGATACGAAATGCGCTTGCGCCGCAAGTCCTCGGGATAGTACGCGAGAAGTTCGTCGCGTATGCGCGTGAATTCGCCCGCGTTATCGAGGAACACCGCGCCGTTCGTCGCCATCGCGAAGTTTTCCTCCGGCGCGCGCCGCCACTCGGTCAGCGTGCGCGGCACGTCCGAAACGCCGAGCAAGTCCGCGTAAAACTCGCCGCATGTCTGTACGGTTACGCGCGCGCCGTACTCGCTCCGCGTGCGCGGAAATTCAGGCGGGTGGTTTTCAAACAATTTGCGCTTCCACTCCGCGAGGGCGGGAACCTGCGCGTTGTCCGTAACCCAAACGAAAAAGTCAACGCCCCAGTCGTGGTCGCGCGATATTTCGTCGTCATAACCGAAGCACTCGGAGCCGTTGCCGACAAGCCCCGCCGCGAGGTGCGGCAACAACTCGGGCAATTCAGCTCTTAGTGACGGCAGCGCGATGCTCTCAAAGTAATCGCGCGACAGCCGCAGCAGCTTCACGACTTCGACTCCAGCCGTAGGAGCGAGATTTTGTATTCGCTGACACGCTCGTGCGCGTCTCCGAGTATGCCCTTAATCGTCTCGTAACCCGACGCGAGGTGACGCTTCGCGTTCGTCATGTCGCCGAGCGTTTCATACACCGCCGACAGGTTGCGCTCAACCTGCGCGTATTCGATGTTGCGCCCGAAGAACTTGTAGGTCAGCGCGAGCGAGCGCGTGAACGCGTCCCGCGCGCCGTCAAGGTCACGCTTTGCAAACAGTACCGTCGCCCATGTGGAAAGCGCGGCGGCGTGGTGCACGTTCTCCTCCGGCATGTTGTTGTATAAGTCGAGCGCTTCCGCAATCAACGGCTCCGCCTCATCGTACTTGCCGCGCTGAATGTCAATCGCCGCGAGATTGTTCAGCGCGGTCGCAATCTCGTGCGTCATGTCCCGCGCCGCGTCCGCAACCGCGCCCGAGCCTGTGCGCAATAGCGTTAGCGCGTCGCTCGCCAGACGGAACGCGAGGTCAAGCTCGCCCGTTCCCTGATACGCGAGCGACAGGTTGTTCAGCACGCTCGCGTAAGCGTAATCGTCGCGATTGTCGGCGTTTTCCAGCAATTCCTTCGCGCGCAGGAACAGGGTAATCGTCTCCGCGAGTTGCCCCGTCAAACGATACAACCCCGCAAGGTTCATCAGCACCGTCGCGAACGCGGGAGATGTTGCAAGCCCCGCAACCTCAAGCAATTGCAACGCGCGCAAAAACAGCTCCGCCGCTTCCGTATAGCGGCTGACCCCGCGGTAAAACCCCGCAAGCTCGTTGAGCACGGAGATGAACTCGCCCTTGTGCGTTTCCTCGTTCAGCTCAAACGACTTTATGGTTGCGACGAGAAATTGCTCAATCTCGTCGGGCTTACCCGCCGCGTACAGCGCGTCAAGCTTTTCAAAAATGCCCTCAATCACGCCCTGCCACCTCCAATCATTCGCTCGCGCGTTGTTTTCTCCGCGTCCTCAAGGCTTGCGTAACCGTAATACCGCACGGAGCCGAGCAATATCTCCCGCGCGAGCGACTTGCCCTGTGCGGCAAGCTTGTCGATATGGTCGAGCAAGGCGGCGAGCGTGATGTCGGAGTACGTAAGCAGCTCGCCGAGCTGATACGTTTCGACGCTTACCGTGCCGTAAATGTCGTCTTCGGAGTGCAGCGGTCGCCCCGAATCCGCGACATAGGGGAACAGCCTGTGCAGTTCCTCCGTCTGCGCCACGAGCTTTGCGCAAACCTCCCGCGCGAGCGCGCGAATACGCGACGTCGGCATTTTGATGTGCTTGGTTAGCTCAGCGTAACGCTCGGGCGCGGTCGTCCGCATCATGTGCGCGTACTTCTCGAATATAAGGTTGCGCCCCGTCAGCGTCGCGAGGGTCAAATCCTCAAGGTAGCACTCGGCGGCATTGCCGGACCACGCCTCAAACTGCGCGCGCCGCATCGCGTCAAACGTGTCGCGGTCGTCCTGACAATCCGCGCGCGGACCGCCCTCGTTCACCAGTTGAAACATGTCCCATTCGAGCGAGACAATGCGGTCAATCGTTTCCTTTGTCGGCGACATAACACCACCTCCGCATATACTTATTCTGCCTATCATTATATGTAATAACAGCCGATAAGTCAACAAAAGAAAACCCGCGCGACGTATTAAAACAATCGCGCTGTTCTAAACGCGGACATGCTCAAATAGAATATGTCGGGTGATACGAATGACGAACAACATAACAAGTGCGGCGCGTGACGCGGACACGGCGCGATATGACGGCGCGGTGCTGCTCCTGCCCGACAAGCTGCGCGGCGCGGCACGGACGCTAACGCGGGACGAACGCGCGTCGGCGGAGGAAATTCGTCTGCGAATCGGCAGACCGATTACGGTTGTAACCTCACGCGGCGAATGCGCGGTGCACGGCGAAACTGTGACAAAACGCGACCTTGACGGGTTGCTCGACATTGCGACGGGCGCGTCGGCTCACGCGGCGCGGGACAGCGTTCGCGCGGGGTACATAACGGTGCGCGGCGGGTACAGAATCGGGCTGTGCGGCACGGCTGTCGCGCAGAGCGGCGAGATTACGGGCTTTCGCGCGCTCTCGTCCGCGTCGGTCAGGATACCGCATGAAGCGCGCGGCGTTGCGGGCGACATTGCGCCGCAGCTTATGCGCGGCGGGCGTGTGCGTTCGACGCTCATAATCTCGCCGCCGGGCGGGGGTAAGACGACGCTGCTGCGCGACTTAATACGCGAGGTTTCGGACGGCGACCGCGCTTTGGGACTTGCGCCGAGCCGCGTCGCTCTCGCGGACGAGCGAAGCGAGATTGCCGCGCTGCTGGACGGCGCGCCGCAAATGGAGGTCGGGCGCAACACGGACGTTTTGGACGCGTGCCCAAAGGCGGCGGCGGTGCTCATGTTACTGCGCGCGATGAATCCGCAGGTTATCGCGCTCGACGAAATAACCGCGCCGGAGGACGTGGACGCGCTCACCCGCGCGGCAAACTGCGGCGTGAGCCTAATCGCGACGGCGCACGCGGACAGCCTTGACGACCTGCGTCGCCGCGCGATTTACCGCCCGCTGTTGGAGCTTGGCGTGTTTGAAAAGCTCGTGCGCATATATCGGCAGGGCGAGGAGCGGCGATACACCGTGTCCGACCTTGCCGCGTGCCCGGTGAATTGAAATGGCGGGAATATTGAAGCTTATGGGCGCGGCGTTGCTCGTCGGAGGTTGCACCGCTTGCGGACTGCTCGGTGTTGCGCGGTTGCGCCGACGCGCGCACGCCTTGGAGACGCTGCTGCGCGCGTTCTCGCTCCTGCGTGGCGAGATTTGCGACAGGCTCGCGCCCATGCCGGAAGTGCTGAACAGATTGTCGCGCGAGTGCGAGTATCCCGCGAACGCGCTGTACCGCAACGTATATGACCGATTGCCGCGACTGGGCGACGCGGGCTTTCCCGAGCTGTGGCGCGAAGCCGTCGCCGTGACGCAGGAGCTGATGTTAACGCCGAACGAGAGCGCCGAACTATGCGAGCTGTCCTCGACATTGGGGCGTTACAACGTTGACGAACAGCGCGACGCGATAGAGCGCGCGCAACGGCGGTTCGAGGAGTTTGCGCGTGCCGCGTCAGACGCGCGCGACCGCGACGGCAAGCTGTTTTCCGCGCTCGGCATAGCCGTCGGCGCGATAGTCGTCATTTTACTAATATGAAAGGGGCATTGCTGTGAATGTGGATTTAATCTTCAAGATTGCCGCCGTGGGAATCCTTGTCGCCGTGCTTGACATGCTGCTGTCCCGCGCGGGCAAGCAGGAGCAGGCGTTGCTAACCACAATCGCGGGGCTTATCGTCGTGCTGATGATTATTCTCAAGGAAATAAGCGTGATGTTCGACTTGATAAAAGACCTGTTCGGGTTTTAGCGCGTATGACCGTACTGCTGAAAATCGCGGGGGCGGTAATCGCCGGCTCCGCGTTCGGACTGTTGGTCAAGAAGAAAAGCCCCGAAACGTCGCTGTTACTGTCTGTCGCGCTGGCGATACTCGCGGTTATGCTGTGCCTTGACATTTTGGCGGCGATACTTGAGTTTCTGCGCAATACGGCGCGGGCGGCGAACATTCCCGACGCGTCGCTGGACGCGGTGCTCAAAACCGTCGGCATTTCCATCGTCGCAAAGCTGACCGCCGATATATGCAAGGAGGCGGGACAAGCCGCCGCCGCGTCGGGCGTTGAGCTTGCGGGAGCGGTTGCGGCGGTATACGTCGCGCTGCCGCTATTGCAAACGGCTCTCGACATGATTGAGTCGTTGGTGTAGCCGTGAAGAACTGTGTAAGGCTGATTGCCGTGATAATAATCGCCGCCGCGCTGACGCTCCTGTGCGCGGCAACCGCGCTTGCCGCAGACGCGGAATCGACGGCGCAGGCGCAGGCGGACGCTTTGGAGCTTGATAAGCTAACTCTGCCCGACTCGGCGCGCGACATAATCGGCGACATGGACGTTATGGACGGCTTGGACGCGGAGCGCGGACTTGCAAAGCTGTGGAGCGGGATAAAGGGCGCGATTGGCGGCAACATAGGCGGCGCGATGAGAAGCGCGGCTGTAATCGTGCTTATTGCCGCCGTCAGCGGGACGGCAAACGCGGCGTTCGGCGGCAAGGGCGGCGACTACGCGACGCTAGCGGGAGTGCTCGCGATTGCCGCCGTGTGCCTGACGAGCGTCGGCACGTTCGTCGGCATGAGCGAACAGGTTATGGACGAGATGAGCGCGTTCTCAAAGCTGCTGCTGCCGACCTTATCCGCGGCGGCGACGGCGAGCGGCGCGCTAACGTCGGCGGCTGTCAAATACGCCGCGACCGTGATGTTCCTGAACGTCATGATGTCCGTCGCAAAGAGCGTGATTATGCCGCTGATTTACGCGTACTCCGCCCTGTCCGTCGGTGAAGCCGCGCTCGGCAGCGACGCGTTGGGCGGCGCGGCGGCGTTGATTAAATGGCTGGCAAAGACCGCGCTTACCGTCATGGTGGTTGCGTTTGTCGCGTACATATCGCTCGTCGGCGTGATTGCGGGAGCCTCGGACGCGGTTGCGGTTCGCGCCGCGAAGGTCACAATCTCGACCGTACTGCCCGTTGTCGGCAGCATATTGGCGGACGCGGCGGACACGGTGCTGTCGGGCGCGGCGATTATAAAAAACGCCGTCGGTATATTCGGAATGCTCGCGGTGACGGCGATTTGCGCCGCGCCGTTCATCAAGCTTGGCGCGAGTTATCTGCTGTTCAAGGCGGCGGGAGGACTTGCGGGCGCGCTCGCCGATTCGCGCATTATGAAGCTCGTTAACTCAATCGGCGCGGCGTTCGGGCTTGCGCTCGGCATGGCAGGGGTTGCGGCGGTGATGCTGTATATCTCAATAATTGCGGTAATCAGAACGGTTACGGGGTGAAAGGCGGCGCAAAATGACAGACGCTCTCGGCAGTTGGATAATCGGTATCGCGGGCGCGGCGGTAATCACAGCCGTTGCCATGACGCTGACGCCGGAGGGGAAAACGAAGCGCGCGGTGTCCCTCGTATGCGGGCTGATGATTGTAATCGCGCTAATAAAGCCGCTGCGCGAATTTGACTACGCGTCGTTCGGGGACAGCTTCGCGGCGTATCAAGAGCAGGCGCGGCGGTTTGAGGAGCCGCTTTCAGATGTTAACGAAAAGCTGACGGGACGAATCATAGAGGAACGATGCGCGTCATATATTGTGGACAAGGGAGCGAAGCTCGGCATAACGGAACTCGCCGTTCGTGTTACGGTCGCAATGGGGGAGGACGGACTGTGGTACCCTGCGGGGGCGACGCTCACATCATCGGCGGATTTTTACGCGCGTGAGGAACTTGCGACTGCAATTCGAGACGAACTGGGGATTCTGCCGGAGGAGCTGATTTGGGGAGATAGTTGAAATGAAAGCTTTTGAATACCTGAAAAAGAAAGGCGTTATAATCGCCCTCGCGGTGATTGTCTTGGGCGTCGGACTGGTATCGCTCCCGACGGGCGGCAAGACGGAAATGCCCGCGCCCGCGCCCGTGAGCGAGGGCGACGGCGACTTCTCGCTTGCGGAGACGGAAAAGCGCATTGCCGATGCGCTGTCCAAGCTTGACGGCGCGGGCAGGGTGGAGGTCGTGCTGACGCTTAAAACGGGCACGGAGACGGTTTACGCCACCGACAAAACGGAGTCCGAGCGCGAGACGAGCGAGAAAACCGTGACCGTTTCGCAGGGCGGCAACGGTCAGTCGCCCGTGACGCTGCGGCGCGTGTACCCAGAGTTTCGCGGCGCGCTCGTGCTATCCGACGGAGCGGACAACGCCGACGTGCGGCTCGCGCTGTTAAACGCGGTGTCGGGACTGACGGGTTTGAGTTCAAACAAAATTACTGTAATAAAAATGAGGAGGTCATAAAATGGGGAATTTGAAAAGGAACGCGGTTATCGTTACGGTTGTGCTGTTTGTCGCGGCGGCGGCATGGCTGAACTGGTCGTATGGGCAGGAGGTGACGACGGGGACGGAAACGGAGGTGGGCGCGGAAAGCGGCTCGCCCGTAGGCGCGGAGGTCGATTCGGAGCTGCCCGAGTACACGGAGATGGACATGGAAGCGGGCGACGAAGTGCCCGGGCTTTACTTCTCAGCAAGCGGCGAGACGAGCAACGAGTATTTCGCGACGGTGCGCATTAACCGCCAACAGGCGCGCGACGCGGCGGTTGAAACGCTCGCGACCGTGAACAATACGGACGGCGCGACGAATGAGCTTGTCGCGGCGTCGCTTGAAAAAATCACGAAAATAGCTTCCGACACGCAGCGCGAGACGGAGCTTGAAGCGCTGATTATGGCAAAAGGGTTTGCCGACTGCGTTGTGTTTATCAGCGACGAGGGGGTTAAGGTTACGGTGCCCGCGCCAGCTGCGGGGCTGTCCAAAGTTGACGTTGCGAAGATTACAGACGTTGTTACGACCGAGACGGGCATTAAAGCTTCGGAGCTGAAGGTCTTTGAAGTCAAGTAGCGGTACTTATTATTAACGTAAAAAAGAAGCCCGCAAGGGCTTCTTTCCTATTTGTCCGATTCCGTGGAATTGTTCAAAACGCGCTCAATATCTTCGGTGAGCCGCTTAATCTCGCGCCGAGACTTGACCGCCTGATACGAAAAGTACGGGATTATCAGCACGGCAAGACCCGCCGCCGCGTAATAATACCACTCAAAAACGCCCGTTAAGCCGAGGTAAATCACGAGCGCGGTAATTGCCGCGTAGGATATGGCGACCTTGATTGATTGCGTTGCTTTTATGCGCAGGTCACGGAGCTTTTTCTCGTGCTCCTCCGCCGCTTTTAGTGCCATGAAGTTGATTTTTGACGCTTTACTCATATAACAGCTCTCCGTTTCGTTGCTTTGCAGCTGATTTTATCACGAAGCTCGCTCGCCGTCAACACGCGCGGCAAATTTGTGTTGCAAAATAATGGGGCATAGGTTAGAATATTTGTAATTACGGAAGAGGGTGACAAGCTTGCTGTTGCGGAATATTGCGTATATTGACGAGAATTTTTTGCCGCAAAAAGGCGATGTCGCGGTTGCCGACGGGCGAATCGCGGCAATCGGCGAACATATAACCGGGGATTACGGTGAGGTTATCGCGGGTGAGGGGAGACTACTCCTGCCTGGATTTATCAACGCGCATTGCCACGTGCCGATGACGCTGCTGCGCGGCTACGGTGAGGGATTGCCGCTGCAAGAGTGGTTGAACGAGCGGATTTTTCCGTTTGAGGACCGCATGACGGCGGAGGACACATATTGGGGCGCGCTCGTCGGCATTGCGGAAATGCTCGCCTCGGGCGTTACGTCGTTTTCGGACATGTACTCGTTCTGCGAGAGCGTGTGCGAGGCGGCAAAGCTTGCGGGCATAAAGCTTAACATGTCGCGCGGGATTGTCGAGTTCGGCGACGGCGGGCTGTACGGCTCAACGCGCCACGCGGAGAGCGAGCGGTTGATTGACGCGTGGAACGGCGCGTGCGACGGGCGCATCATCGCGGAGACGGCGATTCACACGGAGTTCACAACGAACGAGCGCGTCGTGCGCGAGCAGGCGGAATACGCGAAGTCGCGTGGAGTGGGCGTGCACGTGCACCTATCGGAGACGCGGCGCGAGCACGTTGAGGGACTGCAACGGCGCGGCGTGACGGTCGCGAAGTACTTTGAGGACACAGGGCTGTTCGACTCGCGCGTTGTCGCGGCGCATTGCACGCACGTGACGGAGGAGGATATGAAAATCCTGCAACGGCACGGGGTTACGGCGGTGCATTGCCCGTCGAGCAACCTTAAGCTCGGGAGCGGTATCGCGCCCGTGCCGCGAATGCTGGAGCTTGGCGTTAACGTCGCGCTCGGCACAGACGGTGCTTCAAGCAACAACAACCTGAACATGCTGGAGGAGCTGCACCTTGCCGCGCTGATACATCGCGGTGCGGCGGAGAATCCGACATTAACGCCGCCCGAACAAATGCTGCGAGCCGCGACGGTCAGCGGAGCCATTGCGCAAGGGAGAGCGGACACGGGACTGATTAAGGTCGGGTATCGCGCGGATTTCGCGGTGCTGGACACGGACAAGCCGCACCTCACGCCGACGCATGACGCGCTGTCAAGTGTAGTTTTCTCCGCGCAGGCGAGCGATGTGTGCATGACGGTCGTGGACGGGCGAATTGTTTACAAGGACGGCGAGGTGTTGCTGTTCAACGCGCGCGAGGCAATGAATAAAGCCGCCGCCGCCGCGCGGAGGATAGCG
>JAISKH010000026.1 GCA_031261325.1 Oscillospiraceae bacterium | reverse complement strand
TGCTACGCTTATCATGACAGGTCGCTCCCTTCGGTTCGGTTATGGTTTGCTCTTCACTCACCATTTTACCAAACCCGTCGCGGCTTGTCTTTCACTTATCTATTGTACCTCTACAAATTTTAATTTTTTTGATTATTCTTTCACCCATTCAACGCGCCACGCTTTGCCAAAATCCACTTGTCCCTGTCCAGCGGGTTAATTCCGCGCCGCTTCGCCGTCGCGCCAAGCTCAATCGGGCACTCGGCGTAACCGCTGAACGACGCGCTGAACTTACCGCGCCCGGAGGTCAGCGACATGAACCGCGCGTGGTAGTCAAGCGACGACGCGACGGGTACGGTCGCCTCGATATGCACCCGCCCGCTCGTGACGACGGGGCTGTCGAACTCGCCGCGCATCGCGATAATGTCGCCGATAAGCTTGCCCGCCGCGCTCTCGTCCGCCGTGAGCTTCAGCCGCAGCATCGGTTCAAGCAACGTCGAGCCCGCGTCCGTAAGCGCTTTCATCACCGCGATTGGCGTTGCGAGAAAGAAATCAAGCGGGTGCGTGTGGATATGGTGGTGCTCCCCGCCAATAAGCGTGACCTTCAAATCCTCCACCGCCCAACCGTAAATCCCCTGCTTCAATGCCTCCGGCACGGTCGCTTCTACGTGGCTCTGATAGCGGTAAGCCATGTCCCTCGGCGCGACGACGGACTCGAACTGATAGCCCGTTCCGCGCGGCAGAGGTTCCGCTTTCAGCTGAATAATCGCCCAACACGGCTTTGGCATCGTGTAGGCTTCAAGCCCAATGCCCGTGTGCATCGGCGTTTCCTTGTATATGACGGTCGGCTCGGAAAACTCCGCGTTCAGATTATATCGCTCACGGAGCAGGTACTCCAGAATCTCAATCTGTATCCTACCCGTCACGCTCACGTTAAGCTCGCGCTCGTCCGCGTTCCATTCGTGCGACATCAGCGGGTCCTCGTCGGACAGCTCCGCAACAGCCTTCAGCAGCGCGGGCAACCGCGTCTCCTCCGTCATGACGCGCACGGAAAACACCGCCGCCGCAAGCCGCGGACGCGTCCGAGCCGACAATTCGCCAACTATGTCGCCGATTTTCGCGTTCTTCAGCCCGCACAGCGCGGCAATGTCGCCGCCGCTCAACGCGCCAATATCCTCATGCCGCGCGCCGTTCACGCGCCGAATCTGAATAATCTTGTCCTCACCAAGCTCGCCGTTCAGCTTCACCGAATCGCGGTTGCGCAGAGTGCCCTCGAATAGCCGCACATGCGCGAGCTTGCCCATGCGCGCGTCGTGCTCGACCTTGTAGACGACGCCGGACGGCTCTCCGTCCGGTCGAATTTCCCGCGCGGGCAGGTAGGTCTGAATCGTCTCCAGCAGCGCGTCCACGCCCGTACCGTTAATCGACGCGCCGAACACGCAGGGAAACGCTTTCGCGGCATGGCTCTGCCGCTTGAGAGCCTGCGCGAGCATTGCGGCTGTAATGTCGTCGCCGTTCAGGTATTGCTCCGCAAGCGCGTCATCAATGTCATACAGCAGCTCGTCCCGCCGCCCGACGGGCACGATAAACGGCGAGCACAGTCGTCTCAGCTCGTCCAACACGCCCTCGGGTTCGCAGCCTGCGCGGTCGATTTTGTTGATGAAAAATATGCACGGCAGGTCGAGCGAACGCGCCGCCGCCCAATATTGCTCGGTCTGCGCCTGAACGCCCTCCGCCGCCGAAACGACGATGACCGCCGCGTCGAGCACCGACAGGGCGCGCTCAACCTCGCCCGCAAAGTCGGCATGACCGGGCGTGTCCACAATATTCACCGTCATATCGCCCGCGTTCAGCCGCGTGCACGCGCTCTTGACCGATATGCCGCGCTCGCGCTCAACCGACAGCCAGTCGGTGCGCGCGCTGCCCGCGTCAACGGAGCCGAGACTGCGCGTCTCTCCCGCGAGGTAGAGCAAGCGTTCCACGGTCGTTGTCTTGCCCGCGTCCGCGTGGGCGAGAAACCCAAGATTCAATATCTTCATGCGAGTATTCTATCACCGCAAGGCGGCAATTTCAAGACGCGCGCCATCACTTAAACAACCGCGTGAACGCGGCGGGAATCCCCGCCGAAAAGCTCATAAGCTTCCGAGTGACGGGGTGCTCAAGCTCCAATAAATGCGCGTGCAGTCCGAGTCGATGCATCGGGTTCGTCGCCGCGCCGTACTTCTTGTCGCCGACGACGGGGTGCCCCAAGCCGCGCAGCTGTACGCGAATTTGATTCTTGCGCCCTGTTTGCAGGCGAATGTCGAGCATTGAATACGCCGCCGACTCACGCGTGACGCGATACTCGGTGATAGCCTCCAACCCGTCGCCCGCCGTCGCGCTCTCGAACACGACATGCGTCTGCGTTTCGCGCAGCCACGAGCGCAGCGTACCCGTCGGTTCCGCGAGCTTGCCCTCCGCGATTGCGGTGTATCCGCGCGTTTTCACAAGCTCCGCCCAGTTGTCCTGTAACAGCAGCTTCATCTTCTCGGTTTTCGCCGCAATCAGCACGCCCGAGGTGTCGCGGTCCAATCGGTGCACGACGAATATGCGGTTACGCGGGTCGCGCCTTTTCACGTATTCGGTGAGCTGATGATACGCGGTGTTCTGCTTGTCGCGCTCCGTCGCGATAGACAACAACCCCTCCGGCTTGTTCAGCACGATTATCTCGTCGTCCTCGTAAATTATGCCGTCCAACTCGCCGCCTTGTCCCTGCGGCAAAATCGTGACGGTTTGCCCGCGCCTGAGCTTGTGATTGTACTGCGTAACCACCGCGCCGTCCACAAGCACCGCGCGATATTTCAGCAGAGCCTTGGCGTTGCTCCGCAGCTTCTGCGGTAACGCCGCCGCCAGAAATGCCAGCAACTCGCCGCTTTCCGTAACGGCGTATTCAGCCTTTGTCGGCTCCTTTTTCATTCCAATCACCTCAAGCACTTAATCGAATCAGGCTATCACGCGCGGCGCGATTTGTCAATAACGCAAACGCTTGCGCCGAACGCGCACGCGCCATATGCAATAAAGAGCACTTTTTCGGTTAATCTGCATATGCAACATAAATTAAAGCATTGCGACTGCCTATTTCTATATGATTTTGCAACACAATAGATTAGAATCGATTACTTAAAAGCGGTTATAAGTACAACTCTTTGTGGCAATTTATAACCACAATTGGTAATGTCATAAAATAATCTCAAAAATAGTATTGACAATTGGCAAAACACATGCGATTATGTGCAGGACTGAATATTCGACAAAATTCGACATGCACAAATCCCGCATTGCGATAATGCAACGCACCATATTGAATAATTTAATACAAGAAAGGTTAATCGGTGTTAAAAATGGCAGTATTTCGTAAGTTTTCGGCAATAGTTCTTGCAATAGTAATCGCGCTTACAATCGCGGTTCCCGCGGCATACGCGGATGACGACACATTCTTCACGCTCGCGAGCAGACCCGAGCAGCGTTACTCCTCGCTCGCCCTCGCGCTTAACGCCGCGGCAGCCGTGGATACCGTTACGCTGACGGGCGAATACGCGGTAAACTCAACGGCGACTGTACCCGACGGCAAGACCGTAACGCTCACGGGCGCAAGCTCCGCCGCGCGGCTCATTCGCGGCGGCGCGTTCACGGGCGCGATGCTTACAGTCGGCAACTCGACCACGGGAACGTCAACTGCGACCTCGCGCCTGATACTGCAGAACATCACGATTGACGGCAACAAGGCGGCGGTTCGCGCGCTCGCCCCGATAATCGCGATGAACCGCTATGGCAAACCAACACTCGTCGTGCGTGATGGCGCGGTGCTGCAAAACAACCATAACGAAACCGTGTCGGAGGTGCAATCGCTCACGACAGGCGGCGCGATTGCGACGATGGGCGCGGGTTCCGCAATCGAAATCAGCGGCGGGCGCATCATCGGCAACACCGCACAATACGGTGGGGCTTTCAGCCTTTATAAAGCGACGCTGACGATGACGGGCGGCGTGGTCGAGGATAACACGGCGACTATGGGCGGCGCGGCGTTCGTGCGTGACGCGCACCTCAAGCTGTTCGGCGGAGCGTTGCGCGGCAACACGAGCGAGCGCGGCGGAGCGGTTTACGCGTTCAACCACACAAACAGCTTCGTGCACATCGGCAGCGGCACGAGCGTTCAGGGCGAGGTGTATATTGAGGGCGGCAACGCGCGCGTGGCGGTGGAGTCCGCGCTGACAAGTCCGCTGTCAATCGCGCACGGCGGCGCAATCGGCGACGTTCTCGCCGTCGGAACCGACGCATACACGCTGACGACCGCTGACGCGCGCATGTTCAGGCTCGCGGCCTCGAACCGCTACGTTGCGCTGCAAGACGGGCAGCTCGTGGTTGCAGATGTTGACCCGTTGTATCCGACGAACGAGACGAATTACACGGTGTCGCTCAAGTCGGACAACACCGCACCCGAAGTCGGCGGCATATTTGAGGTTGCCGTCGTCGTCGCGGCGGACATCGAAAGCGGCAAATTCTCGGCGTTGCAGGCGAATTTCACATACAACCATGAGGTCGCGCGGCTCATAACGGCGACGGCGACCGACGCGAACGTCATGGTCACGCTAAAAAGTCCGAACAGCGGCATGGTAACGCGAGCGGGCGGCGAAATCGCAACGGAAGCGACGGTTGCAACGCTAACGTTCGAGGCGTTGGCGGAGGGCGACGCGGCGATTGCGTTCAGCGGAACGGTGCTCGTCGGCGGAACCGCGGGCGTTGACGCGAGTATCCCCGCAACCGTCGTGCCCGCAACGGTGCGTGTCGTCCCGGCGTTCATTCCGCCGACGGATTCGGTCACGTTTGACGAGGATTATAACGGTTGTCCGACCGGTTACAAGCTGATGCTGTACAAGGCGGTTGCCCTGCCCGACAGCGGTTTCGGGTTCGATTATGACGGCAACGCGATGTACTACGCGCCGAACGTCGGCGAAGCGGACGAGTATTATTTCCTGTATATAGTGCCTGACGGAGTTACGGAATCCGCCGCGAAAGCGAACATAACGAACGGCACGACACCTCGCGCGGAGCTGTCATATGACGGCGAAGTCAGCGGCAACGGCGCGCTCAACATCTTCGACGCGCAGATAGCCTACGACCTCGCGACGCACAATGACACGTATCTCGCGGACGGCGGCTTTGCGCTGAGCATCGCGTCGCGCTTGGCGGCGGACATTAACGGTGACGGGCAGATTACGGTTTCGGACGCGCGCGCCGTGCAGTACAAAGTTCACTATGACGAGTTCCCGACAACGGAATAATGTAACATTCGGCGGCGGAGGTGCTAACCTCCGTCGCTTTTTGGAGGGAGTGCAACGATGAATAAGCTCAAAAGTGCAGTTACGATTCTGCTCGCAATCGCGGTTCTATTGTCCGCAAACATATCCGCTTTCGCCGCCGAGGACAAAACCTTTGACTTCGCGGTTACCGCGAACGGCAAACCGTCGGTCACGGTGTTCACAGGCAGCGAGCTTGAAGTCACCGTAACTGTCGCGGAGCGCGGCGCGGACACGATGAACGTGTTCGCGGTGGAGAACGCGGTTGCGTTCAGCGGTGAGTTTTTCGAGCTTGTGCGCGACAGCGTAACCGCGGGCGCAGGCGTGCAATGCGCCGTCACGCCGATGTCCGGCGCGTGGGACGGCTGGTTCAGCGTAAGCGCAAGCGCGCTCGCCGCAAGGTTCGAGGGCGACATGTGGTCCTCGCCCGCAGCTCTCGTGACGTTCCGATTGCGCCCGATAAAGCCCGGCGCCGCAACGCTCATCACGCGCGAACACACGGTCAGCCGCGCCGACGGACTGGGCGAATACGCAAGTCACGCGGGCGACGCGGCAGTCACGATTCGGGCGTTCCCCTACGGCGACGTTGCGCCGCACGCGTGGTTCCGCAAAGCCGTCGAATACGTGACATCAGAGACGCTGATTGACGGCTCCGCGTCGCAATTTGAACCCGACGCGCCCATGACGCGCGCCGCGCTCGCGACCGCGCTCTACAGGCTCGCGGGTTCGCCGACCGAAGCTCCCGCAGATTTCACCGACGTGCCGAAAGGCACCGAGCTTCACGGCGCGGTGTCATGGGCGGCGCGCGTCGGCGTGACGAACGGGGTCGGCGGCGGCAAGTTCGACCCGGAGGGCGAAATTACGCGCGAGCAGCTTGTGACGATGCTTTTTCGCTATATGAAACCTGCGCCGCCATTCGGCGACTTAGCCAAATTCGACGACGCGGAGCGTGTTTCCGACTGGGCGCGGGAGGCGATGCGTTGGGCTGTCGGTGCGAAGGTCGTCAACGGCAAGAGCGCGTCGGAGCTTGACCCGCAAGGCGTCGCGACACGCGCCGAAGTCTCGCAAATTCTGTACAATTTTACGTGATTCACACGATTTTGCGCCGACTTACGACACTATTGCTCGTCATCGCGTCGCTCTGCGCGCTCAAAACGCGGGCGCAAGCGACGGGTTACGCCGTGAGCATCGCGTCGAACGCAATAAATGTAACCGTCGGCAAGAGCTTTGAGGTTGCGGTTCACGTCGCGGACAGCTTCGCGTGCTTGCAATTGGCAATCGGTTACGACCGCGAGCTTGTCGCACCGATTCCGCGCGAGATAAGTGGCGGCGCGTTGGCGACAAGCTCCGATTCCGCCGTGCTTGTAACCGATTTCGGCGAGCGCAAGTCAGGCGGCGCGGCGGCAACGCTGACCTTCGTCGCAAAAGCCGAGGGCACAGCGCGGTTCACCGTGCAATACGGCGCGGTCGGCGCAAGCGGCGCGTTCGCGCAAGCCACGACTGAGATTGCAACCGCAAGCGTCGAGGTCGAAATTCACGGCGTAAACGGTACTGCGGGTTACGCGGTCATCGCCGACGGTGTAACTATCGCGGACGAACGAACGCCGCTTGCCGACAAGTCGGAAGCGGCGAATTGGGTAAATCCGTTCCCGGACGTAAGCCCGAGCGATTGGTTTTACGGCTCGGTGGAGTTCGCGGTTACGCGCGGGCTGATGCTCGGCACCGCGCCGAACGCCTTTGAACCCAACGCGGCAATGACGCGTGCCATGCTCGCGACAGTGCTCTACAGGTTCGCGGGCGAACCCGAGGTCGGCGGCGGCATGAGCTTTACCGACGTTGCGGCAGACGCGTGGTACTCGGGCGCCGTTGATTGGGTCAGCGCGCGCGGCATTATGATTGGTTACGGCGACGGCACTTTCGGCGTGCAGGACGACGTAACGCGCGAGCAACTCGCCGTCGCGTTAATGCGTTTTGTCGCACTAACGGGCACTCCCGCGCAACCGAAAGCCGCGCCCGTAACGCTGACCGATTTAGGCGACGCTTCCGATTGGGCGCGCGACGGCGTTGAGTGGGCTGCCGCAAGCGGGCTGATGGTCGGGCGAACCGCGACCGCGTTCGTCCCCGCCGCGACCGCGACACGCGCCGAGGTCGCAACCGTAATCACGCGCCTTGCCGCAACGCCGTGAATGCGAGCACGGGCAGCGGCAGCATTTCCTCCGCCCGCGCGTCGCGCAGCTCGTCCAATTCCGCGAGCAACTGCGCCCTCAACTTTTCGGGCACATTCATCGCTGAAAGCTGCGCGGGACACACCTCCAAAGCGTTACCGCGCTCCCAAACCGCGTCTTGGAGTTGCGGTGCTTGCAACCGCGTCTCGTTCGCAACCGTCCACCCGGAGCGCGTTGCCGCGCTAATAAGCTCGCGCCGATGCAGCAATGTCTGCACATTTGACTGCGCATTAGGTGCAAATGCGTTGCAAACAGACTGCAATTGGCACGCCCTATAGTGCCATTGCTGCCTCGGGTCTGTCATGCGCAAATCCCATTCCGCAACGCACAGCACCCGCGCAAAGCCGCGCACTTTTGCGAGAATCTGCTCAAGCTCGCGGACGCTTTTCAGGTACCACGCGCAATGCGACAGCACCGCATAGTCGTAGCAGTCGCGCGTCGGCAAAAACTCTGGCGACAGCACGTCGGTTTGAAAATCCATCTTAATCCGCCCGCCGACGTCGGACTTCAGCAACCGCTCGCGCGCCTGCCCCAACGTTTCCGGCGCGCCGTAATCGGGCGCGGCGCAATCAACCGCGTGCACAAAGCCGTTTGCACCGACGCGCACGGCAAGTGACGCCGTTGTGTCGCCCTGACCGCAACCAATTTCCAACACGGCGGAGCCTTGCCCGATTTGCCAGAAATCAATCAGCGCGTCGCGGTGCGCCCGCCCGGCATCGCCCATTATACCGCAATTTGTATCCATATCCGCAATCACCTCCGCGTTCAAATATACTTGCTCGCTTCGCGAACTGACAGCGGCGCAAGCCCGTCTCTGTGGCTCGCGATAAAATCGCGCACCCAGTCGGGGTTCGTCTTGCTGTACTCGCGCAAGCTCCACCCGATAGCCTTGTTGATAAAAAACTCCGTTTGCCCGAGGTTATTTCCAATAATTTCCGCCAGCAACGCCGTGTCCGTCCGCTCTTTTCGCAGCAACTGATGGTCAATCGCGATGCGCCGCAGCCAAATATTGTCGTCAACGCTCCATTCGAGCAGCACAGTGTTCACCTCCGCGTAACCGAGCGCAACATGCCCGACGATTCGGTCCAACCCGTCAATCGTGTCCCACCACGATTTGGTTACGACAAGCTTTTTCAGGCGCGGAATGTCGTTCGGCGTGAGCCTGTCCTTTACGCAGTCCAGATATGTAACCGCCAAATACTGCAGCTCCCTGTACTGGTTTGCCCAACAGTCGTTTACGAAGGCCCAATCCACGCCCTCCGCTTTCTTCGCGGCGCGCAAAAACTCCTTTGAAAGCTCGCGTCGCAGCGGCGTTTTAATGCCCAAATATTGGAACTGATTGCGCATATACGCGCTCATTCGCTCCGCTTCGGCGGGGTTTGGGTGCGCCTCGTAAATCCTCATAATCTCCGCGTAATCCATAATTTACCTCCGTTCAAGCCACAGCCTTGCGCACAATTCTATCACAAGCCGTCGCCAGATTCAACCATGCCGCCGTTGCCACGTAACCGCAAAATAAAGAGTAAGACGTAGCGAACCTTGTCTTACTCTCTGCTTACCGCTAAAACCGAATCGGTTATTTGTCCTGCGAACCCGCAAGGTCGCTCAAATACGCGTTGATGAACCCGTCCAAGTCGCCGTCCATCACGGCGTTGATGTTGCCGTTTTCAAAACCCGTGCGGTGGTCCTTCGCCAGCGTGTACGGCATGAACACATAGCTGCGAATCTGGCTGCCCCACTCGATTTTCATCTGCTCGCCCTTTATGTCGCTGATTTTGTCAAGGTGCTCGCGCTCCTTAATCTCAACGAGCTTACTGCGCAGCATACGCATCGCAACCTCGCGGTTCTGGTGCTGACTGCGCTCCACCTGACACGAAACGACGATGCCCGTCGGGACGTGCGTTATGCGAATTGCGCTCTCCGTCTTGTTGACGTGCTGCCCGCCCGCGCCGCTTGAGCGGTATGTATCCACCTTCAAGTCCTCGGGGCGAATCTCAATCTCAACATCGTCGCTGATAAGCGGCGCGACCTCAATCGCCGCGAAGCTCGTGTGCCGCCGCCCCGACGAATCGAACGGCGAAATGCGCACAAGGCGGTGAATCCCGCTCTCGCTCTTGAGGTACCCGTACGCGTTCTCGCCGTCAATCTCAATCGACGCGGATTTCAGCCCCGCTTCCTCCCCGTCGAGGTAGTCGAGCAGCTTGTACTTCATGCGGTGCCGCTCCGCCCAGCGCGTGTACATGCGGTACAGCATCTGCGCCCAATCCTGCGCTTCCGTTCCGCCCGCGCCCGCGTGGAACGACAAAATCGCGCTCATTCCGTCGTACTCGCCCGACAGCAACGTCGCAAGCCGCGCTTCCTCAAGCGTCTTTTCAAAGCCGGAATACTCGTCCTCAAGCTCCGGCAGGAGCGACGCGTCGTCCTCCTCCTGCGCCATCTGCACGAGCGTCAGCAGGTCGTCCCATTGCGCCGCCATCTTGCGGAACCCGTCAAGCTTTGTGCGCAGTTGCTTCGTCCGCTGCAAGACCTTTTGCGAGCGTTCGAGGTCGCTCCAAAACCCGTCCGCCGCGCTCTCTTCCTCTAGCGACGCAAGCTCCGCCTCCGCTTCCGCGAGCTTCAGGGCAACGCCCAAATTCTCAAGCGTCGGCTTCAACGCCAAAATTTTCACCTTATAACCGTCAAATTCTATCATTATAATCAACTCCCAATAAAGCGACATTCGGTCGTTATTTGCCGAGCACGACCACCGGCAAATGCGGGTTGTTCAAAAATCGCGGCATACCCGTGTGATTGCCGACGCCGCGCGAAACGACCATCGCCGCTCCGCCCTCGCGATACACCCCACTCGTGAACGTCGGGAACCACTCGCGCGCCGGTCCGACAAGCCCGTCCGTAAACGGCAGGCGGACAATTCCGCCGTGCGCGTGCCCGCAAATCACAACCTCCGCGCCAAGCTCGGACAGCAGCGGCAGAAAGCTGTTGCGGTGCACAAGCGTCACAGTAAACGCGTCGCCGAATTGCTCCCGTGCGCGCGCAAAAACCTCCGCCGGCTTCATCATGTCGGCGGGACCGTTCGGGTCGTCCAGCCCGATGAGCACAATGCGCGCGCCGCCGCGCTCAATTTCTACCGACCGATTGCGCAGCACGTGAACGCCCGCGCTCTCAAGCCCCGTGAAAAGCTCGCGAATAATGCCGCTGTCCCACTCGTGGTTGCCCGTCACGTAATACACGGGTGCAATTTCGACGAGCTTTTCCATCAGCGGCAGGACGACCGCAAGCTCATTGTCCGCCTTTGAGTCCACAAGGTCGCCCGTCACCGCGATTATATCGGGCGCGGCACTTTTGACCGCATCGGTCAGCTTCTTGTTGTCCTCTCCGAACACCGACGCGTGCACGTCCGAAAGTTCAAGAATACGAAACCCGTCAAACGCGGCGGGCAAATTGTCGAATTGCAGCGGATACTCCGTCGTAACAATGCGCGTGTTGCTGTCATAAAGCAGCACCGCGCACACCGCGACCAGAAAGAAGAACAAGTTGCGGAGCGGGTGTCGCTTTTTCTTCTTTTCCTTACCCATTGTCACGCATTTTGTCCTTTACATACGGGTGCTTAATATTCGGGTCTGAGGTCTGGCGGAAGTCAATATCGAACCGCTCCACCGATTTAATCAGCGCGGACAGGCTGTTGTAATTGTAGTTGCGGCAGTCAAAGTCCGGCTTCTTCTTCAGAATCAGGTTGCCAAGCTCGCCCATGAACACGCCGTCCCCGTCGTCCGAAAGGTCGGAAACCGAGTCTGCGATAAGCTGAATAATGTCGTCCGGCACATGCACTCCGCGCGGACGTGTCGTATGCTGACGTTCGCGCTGCGCAAGCTGCTTTGGCTGCACGCTTTGCGTCTCCAATTGAAGCGCGGCGGCTTCCTGCCGCTCGTCCTCAAAGTTCGCGCGAATAATCTCAATGTAAATAAACTTGTCGCACGCCGCGATAAACGGGCTTGGCGTTTTCTTTTCGCCGATGCCGATAACGCGCTGCCCCGCCTCGCGCAGGCGAATCGCGAGCCGCGTGAAGTCGGAGTCGCTGGACACGATGACGAATCCGTCCGTCTTTTCGGTGTACAGCGTGTCCATCGCGTCGATAATCATCGCGCTGTCGGACGAGTTTTTGCCCTGCGTGTAGCTGTACTGCTGAATCGGCGTAATCGCGTTTTCAAGCAGCGAGTACTTCCACCCCGCGATTGACGGGTTCGTCCAGTCTCCGTAAATGCGCTTGATAGTCGGCGTGCCGTAAATCGCGACCTCTTGCATAACGCTCTTTATGCAGTTGCGCGGCACGTTCTCCGCGTCAATCAACACCGCGAGCCTGAGGTTAGCTAAATTCTGTTCCACAATGTAATCTCCTTCAATATGTGTGTAGCGCGCAGACGGCGGCGGTTACGCTTATCCCCGGGCGCGCGCCCTTGCTCCAAAATACATCGTGTCTATTCTACCACAGTTTTCCGCGAACGACAACCGAAAGAATTTTTCGTGTTTTCAACAAGTTAACACGATTTTCCACAATTTTGATGTATAGATTTGTCGAAAAGTATATTATTGGTACATTCGTCGCCCATATTTTCCCTTGCGCTCCGCGGCGCGACAAGTCGGCGCGGCAAGCTCGCGGGTTTTGCGGTTGTTTATTTTTCAAAAAAGTAGTACAATACGCTAAAAAAGGACGATTGAAAGGTATGATTTAGTATGAAGCTTATTGTGCGATATGTGCGGCGGCATATCGGAATGTTCCTGCTCGGTATCCTGTTTCTGTCCCTCGAAACCTTTGCGGAGCTGCTGCAACCGACATTTATGGCGGGCATAGTTGACAACGGCGTCGCGAATCTCGACGTCGCGGCAATCCTGCGTTACGGGGCGGTCATGCTCGCAATCACCGCCGTCGGAGCCGTCGGCGCGGTGGCGCGCAACATCTTCGCGAGCCGCACCTCCCAGACAATCGGCAAAGAGCTGCGCGGCGACCTCTACAAGAAAACGCAGACCCTGTCGCACGAGAATATCGACCGCCTGCAAACCTCCTCGATAATCACGCGCATCACGAACGATGTGACGCAGATTCAGACCTTCGTCAATGGCTTAATGCGGATTATGATGAAGGTGCCGATTATGTGCGTCGGCGCGGTGACGCTGTTGATTATCCAAACCCCAAGCCAACTGCCGATTATGTGCGTAATTCTTCTCGTCAGCGGCGTGCTGATTGCGGCAAACATGAAGCTCGGGTACCCGCGATACGGGCAACTGCAAAAGCGTCTCGACAGGTTAAACGAGGTGAGCCGCGAGTTTCTGTCGAACGTCCGCGTGGTCAAGGCGTTCAACGCGGAGGAGCGCGAGAGCGCGAAATTCGGCGACGCGGCGGAGAGCTTTGCCTCCGCCGGTGTCAGCGCCGCGCGCGTACTCGCGGTGTTCGGTCCGCTGATTAACCTCGCGGTCAACTTTGGCATAATCGCGCTGCTGTGGCTAAGCAAGGCGCAAAATTCAGCCGAAATCGGTCGCCTGATGGCGAGCGTGAACTACATGACGCAGGTGCTCTTCTCGCTCGGCATGGTCAGCAACATTCTGAATAACGCCGTCCGCGCAACGACAAGCGCCGCGCGCGTGAGTGAAATTCTCGACGAAGTGCCGAAGCTCACCGAGCCGAGCGCGGCGACCGCCGTTACCGCCGACATTTCGGGCGAGATAACGTTCTCAAACGTCACGTTCACCTACGCGGGCGCGGCGCGTCCCGCCATAAGCGGCGTTGATTTTACTGTCAAGGCGGGCGAAACACTCGGCATTATCGGCGCGACGGGTTCCGGCAAGTCAACGCTCGTGAACCTCATTCCGCGCTTTTATGACCCGACGGTCGGGTGCGTTGAAATTGACGGGCAGGACGTGCGCAAGCTCGCGACAGACAATCTGCGCGGTGCAATCGCCGTCGTGCCGCAGAAGTCGCTGCTCTTCACGGGGACGATTGCCGACAACCTGCGCTGGGGCGACGAAAACGCAGACGAAGCCGCAATACACGCCGCCGCGAAAACGGCTTGCGCCGACGACTTTGTGCGTTCTTTCCCGCTGGGGTATGACACCGTGCTCGGGCAAGGCGGCGTTAACCTCTCTGGCGGGCAAAAGCAGCGACTGAGCATCGCCCGCGCGCTGGTTCGCAAGCCGAAAATCCTCATACTCGACGACTGCACAAGCGCGCTGGACGCGACGACGGAGGCTCGCGTTCTCGGCGGGCTCGGCAGCGGCGCGCAGGGCGCGACAGTCCTGCTCATATCGCAGCGAATCAGCACGGTAATGCGCTGCGACAGAGTGCTTTGCATGGAGAATGGGCTTGTCGCCGGAATAGGCGCGCACGACGAGCTGCTTGCCTCCTGCCCGACATATCGCGCGGTTTACGCCTCGCAGATTGGCGGTGAAGCCGTATGAGTGACAAGCGTGACGTTTCCCTGCCGCCCGTGCGTGAGGGTATGGCGAATCGCGGCAAGCCCGTCGAAAAGCCGAAGGATATGCGCGGAACCCTGCGCCGTTTATGGTCGCTCTGCCGCGGGCACGGGCGCGGACTTGGGTGGATTATGCTGCTCTCCGCTCTGGCGAGCGCGTCGTCCGTGTTTTCGCCGTTCTTAATCGGCAGGACAATAAACAGCATTGACGGCGGATTGTCCGCTGTGTGGCTAATCGCCCTGCTCGCGGGGTTGTACGTCTCCGACTGGCTTGTCCGCTTCATTCAGCAGTATTTCATGGCGAGCATCGGTCAGCGGCTGATTTTGCACATACGCGGAACGCTGTTCGACGCGATGAAGTCGCTCCCGCTCGCCTACTTTGACCGTCACCGCCACGGCGAGCTGATGAGCCGCCTTACGAACGACGTGGACAATATCTCGACGACAATCTCCGACTCGCTCTCGCAGCTGATGATTTATGTCTTTACGATTGTCGGCGTGCTCGCGATAATGCTGATTAGCAACGTGATTTTGACGCTCATTTCCTGCTCGACGGTCGTCCTGATTTTCATTCTCACGCGCGTAATAACGGTTCGGACGCGCAAGCTGTATAAGCAGCAGCAAAGTCTGCTCGGCAGGCTGAACGGGCAAATCGAAGAGAGCATATCGGGCTTGTCACTCGTGAAAGCGTATTCCCGCGAGAGCGCGATGATACGCGAGTTCGAGGACTGCAACGAGCAATACTGCACGGCGGCGACCTCCGCCGCGATAACCTCCGGCTATCTCATGCCGCTGACCAGCGTAATCAACAACCTGAGCTATCTGACGATAGCCGTCGTCAGCGGGATTATGGCGGCGCGCGGCGGCATAGACGTCGGCGTAATTTCGAGTTTTCTGCTCTATTCCAAGCAATTTTCGCGCCCGTTCGTCGATATTGCGAACATCTACAACAATTTTCAGAGCGCGGTTGCGGGCGCGGAGCGCGTGTTCGAGATTCTGGACGAGCAGCCCGAGCCGGAGGACGTTGCGGACGCGGTACCGATTACGCGTATTCGCGGCGACATTGAGCTGCGCAACGTAACGTTTGGTTACGGCAAGGAAAACCCCGTGCTGAAAAACGTCTCGCTCACAGTCCCCGCCGGAACGCGCGTCGCAATCGTCGGTCCGACGGGCGCGGGCAAAACGACGATAATCAACCTACTGACGCGGTTTTACGACGTGGACGGCGGCGAAATCTTGCTCGACGGCGTTGACCTGCGCTCGTATCGGTTGCGCGACCTGCGCCGCGCGTTCGGCGTTGTGTTACAGGACACCTCGCTTTTCGGCGTTACCGTCCGCGAGAATATCGCCTACGGCAGCGAGGAAACCGCGCTTGAAGCCGTGCGCTCCTCTGCGGTGACGGCGGGAGCCGACGCGTTTATATCCCGACTTCCGCAGGAATACGAGACTGTGCTTGACGGCGGCGGTTCGTCGCTCAGTCAGGGCGAGCGGCAACTCGTGACGATTGCGCGCGCCGTACTCGTTGACGCGCCCATTCTGATTCTGGACGAAGCGACAAGCTCCGTTGACACGATGACGGAGCAGAAAATCCGCGCCGCAATCCTCCGCTTGACAGCGGGACGCACGTCGTTCATAATCGCGCACAGATTGAGCACCATTCGTGACAGCGACGTGATTGTCCTGCTGCAAAACGGCGAAATCGCCGAGATGGGCAATCACGGCGAGCTTATGTCCCTCGGAGGACTATACGCCGAAATGTACCTCACACAAACGGGGAATTGACTTCAAACCCGCAACATTTACAAAGCGCGCCGAAAATCACAGGATTCTCGGCGCGTTCTTTTTATTCAACCACACAACTCCGTCGCCGCCTAGATGTGCGCCGCAATGTAGTCAAGTGTAACCTTCAGGCACTCGTCCGAACCAAACCCGCCCGAGCCGTGACCGCCGCCCTCAACCTTGTAGAATGTCGTTTCCTTGCCAAGCTCGCGCAGCTTTTCATACAGCCGCACCGACTGATTGAACGGCACAATATTGTCCGCCGAGCCGTGCATTATCAGTATCGGCGGCGTTGGCTTGTCGGCGGACAGCCAATTGAGCGGGCTTGTCGCGGCGGCAAGCTCGGGGTTTTCCAGCACATTTTTGTTGCCGATTAGCCTACCCTCGGGGCTGTCCGCGCCGATATGGTCCTGCCCGCTCGGATAGTAATTCATGACGGCAATCTCCGTGGGCGCGTACCAATCGGCGACGACGCTGACGTGAACATTGCCGCGAATACCGACGGAAATCGCCGTGTGACCGCCGCTGCTGTCGCCCCAAACGGCGACCCTGCTCGTGTCAACGCCGTATTCCTCCGCGTGCTCAAGCACGAAACGGATTGCCGCTTCCGCGTCCTCAACCTGCGCGGGGAACGCCGCGCCAATGTCCGTCGGGCGGTACTCGATAATCGCGACGACATAGCCCGCCTGCGCGACCTGTATCATGCGCGGAAGCGACGCCATCACGTTCTGCCGCATCCACGCCGAGCCGGGAACATACGCGATTAGCGGGTACTTCGGCTTCGGCGCGCCCGGGAACGCGAACATCGACGCTGGCATGAGCACTTGCACGTGCTGCTCCTCGCCGCCGAGCGACTGATAGACGACGTTCGGCTTGAAGTCGAGCATCGCGCCGCTCGGCTTGTCCTCCCATTTCACCGAGATTGCGCCCTCAGGCAGCTCCTCGCTGTTTGGGAACGGCGGTCCGCCGAACATCGGCGTGGGCGGTATCAATTGCAGATTTTCCATGTTGAATTTTTCCTCCTTTTTTAATAGTCAGCTAATTATTTTTCAATCAGTCGGCTGCTTCATCGCGCCGCCGACCTTGCGGAGCAGCTCCAGAAACAGCCGCGCTTCAATGTCGGTCAGTCCCGATAATAAACGGCGTTCAATCGCGTCCATGTGCTCGTGCGCGTCATCGCACGCGGCAATTCCCGCCGCCGTAATTTGCGCAAGCTTAACGCGCCCGTCAGTCGCGTCGCCGATAACTTCGACGAGCTTTTTCTCTTTCAAACGCCTTACAATCCCTGTGATTGTAGCCTGTGACACCGAGCAACGGCGTTCAAGCTCTTTGAACGGCAACACGCCGTTCTCCGCCGCTCGCAGCTTCAGCAGGAGTTGAAGCTGCGCCAGCGTCACGCCCTGCGCGCGAACGCGATTATTGACCTCGCGCTCAAGTGCTTCGTCAATCTGCTTTATCAGCGGCACCCCGCGTATCTCGTCCAATGGCGGCATCTCCCCTCACGGCTTGAGACGATTGTACAGCAATTGTCGGCAATAGTCAATATCTAGCTGTTAAGTTTCAATTGAAATTGCACCCGTCAATTGATGTCGCAATCCGCCGTTCGGCAAATCGCCAAGTCCAAAAAAGCCTTGTGCTATTTGCCCATCAATGCTATAATTTGTAACAGATTATTGCAAGCGCGGTTATCGCCTTTTCGCAAATTGACTGCGCCGCCGCAAGCCGCCGAAGGGAGACTCAAATGGGCAAAACCGATATAGCCGACGCGCAAATTGACGCAGCGGAACAGCCTGACATTTGGAACCGGCATGTTCCGGTCGAAAAGAGCGCGTATGTGCAGGAAACCGCGCCTGTATTTTTCAATCTCGACGGGTTGCGCGTGCCTGACGGCAGTCTTACAATGCTCGATTTGTTCTGCGGCGCGGGCGGATTTTCGGTAGGCTGCTCATGGGCGGGCTTTTTCCCCGTGTTCGGAATCGACTACCTTGAGCCGGCGATTACGACTTGGAAAGCCAATCACCCCGATTCCATTTGCTGTCTCGGGGACATTCGGCTGACAGACGCGGAAACTATCCGCGGTCTACTTGCGGAGAGAGGCGTCGGGCACATCAATCTAATCACAGGCGGCGTTCCATGTCAGGGGTTTTCTATCGCCAACAGAAAACACAACGACCTCGACAACAGGAATTTCCTGTTTTTGGAATACATGAAGTTTGTCGATGTGTTTGACCCGGATTATATCATACTTGAAAACGTGTCCGGTATGCGGAGCACCGCCGGCGGTCAGTTTGAGAAAGATATTAAGGCAAGCATGGAGAGCATGGGCTATACCGTTACGGTCGGAATGGTCAACGCGGCTGAATACGGCGTGCCGCAGGTGCGTCAGCGGCTCGTGTTTGTCGGCGTTAAAAAAGGGCGCAATCTAAGCGCAAAATACGCCATTCCCAACGGCAAATACAGCTCCTCTAAATCCTACAGGACGGTTGAGAGCGCAATCTCCGACCTGCCGAAGCTCGGGAACAACGAGTGCAAGTCAAGGTACACAGCAAAGCCAAGCTCGGAGTACCAAACGCTCATGCGCGGTGAGGGCGAAATCAGCATACCAAAGCCGAAAGGCTTGAGCAACCATACCGCGCCGAATCACCCGCAAGAGACGGTTGACAAAATCGCGAGCACGAAGCAGGGGCAGCCGATGTACCCGAAGTTCAAGCAGCGCATACGTCTTGCGGCAAACGCCCCCAGTCCCACGCAACTGGCGGGAGGGATTCGCCCGCAATTCCAGTTCGGGCACCCAACGCAGCCGCGCGGCTTGTCTATCCGCGAGAGAGCGCGAATACAGAGCTTCCCCGATTCTTACGTTTTTATCGGCGGGATAGTTCAAGAGCGAGTGTTGACGGGCAACGCCGTGCCGCCTTTGATGATTTACGAGCTGGTCAAGCCGATTGCGGAGGATATTCAGCGAAAGAATGAGGAGAGCCGACATATGTACAGAGTATGGTACAGCACGGAGAGCTTTGCGGACTACATTATCGACCACACTCTGTTAAGCTCGCGGCAGGTTGTTAAAAACAAGCTGTACGAAAGCGACGCGAATAATCCCGCGCGGTTCCACACCATGCCCGACCACATCAGGAAAATTCTGTATTTAGACGCGCCTGACCTGATTGTTGAAAAAGACAACGAGCCAATATTTTCGGTCGAGGTAACTACCGAAGCCGGAACGGGGCACAACGCGTTTCAGCGCTTCGCCCGCATCGCCGCGTCGGTCGAGAATGAAGTCCCGGCGTTTTACATTTACCCGGAGGGCGTGATAATCAAGCGAAAAGGCTCAAGCCCGCGTTGGGACGTTATAAACCCCGCCGTATTCAAAGCGTTGGACGCGGTGATGAGCATTTATGACATTCCCGCGCTGCTGTATTATTTCCCGAGCGATATAACGGATTATCCCAATCCAAACGCCGCTGACGCTCCGAATATCAGGAATAAGGGCTTGCAGTTCGACCGCGACATTGTTAAATACTCCGGCTGCCCCAATTCGGCAAGCGGCGAAATGGCGAAAATGTTTGACGCGCTTAATGAAGTGATAAGCGCGACCGAAGCGAAAGGCACAAACAGCGGGCGCGTGTCGCTCCTGCGCAACCTCGTCATTCGAGAGCGGCGCGACTTTATGAGCAGCCAATTTGCGCTGAAAGCGCGCGGTCAGGATTTGGGAGCCATGTCGCCCATATCGGCGACTGTTGAAGTCCCAACGCAAAGCCTTTTGAATTATCTGTCGCGGTATGAGGGCGCGAATTATAAAATCGGCGAGCTTCTGCGGAATCGCGAAAAAACGATAATCTACAAGGTTAACGCGCGCTTTCGCGGCGACCCGTATCCCGGCGCGCTCGCGGCGCTTGATTATCTGCTCTGCCGTGAGGGAAAGACGTTTGAAGAGCGCAGGAATAATCTCGTGCTCGTGTTCGGCAGTCTGTCGGTCGATAGCGACGACCAAGCAATTACCGTTACCGACGATAACGGCTCGTCAATCGAGTCCTTCTTCAGCGACGTGAAACACAGCGAGCAGCACAATCTATTGTCAAAAGACTACTCCGAATTGGAAAATAGTGTGATTCCTCGCTATTTCATGCAGGTTCGGTATGGCTCGACGTATTCAAAAGTCAAGCACGTTCGCGTTTATTCATACTTCGCGGACGCGATTCTTTTCCCAGACGGTTCTCTGTGGAGGGACGCATAGTGACGGAAGAGCAGGTTACAAAGGCGATTTTGAGTGAGCTGATTGATAACGGCTGGACTATCGTCGCCTACGACTTCCCGCAGAGCGGAACGGGCAAACTGTTGCACCCGAACGATATAACTGACGAGAAGAATAAAGGCGGCATTATCCCCGACATCATCGCCGTCAGGGGCGGCACATGTCTGTTCTTTGAAAACAAGGACAGAGTAGTCCTCGCCGACTTCAAGAAGATAGAATCGTTAAGACGCGACAATCGGTACAGGGCGGCAATCGAAGCTTTGTTGGCTGATTTTGACATAAATGGGATTTATTACGGCATCGGTATCCCATCGCACAAATTCAACGCCCAAGCCAAAGCCGCAAGTCCAACCGTTGACTTCATTGTCGGTGTTATTTCGGTTGGCAAGAGTGAATTTCTCTACAATCCGAACAACCTGACGCTCTGACGCTCCCGCCCGCCGCCCAGTATAAAATATCCCGTAAATAAAACAAAATCCCTTGATATTTGCAACTTCAGGCTCTATAATAGAAGCAATCAATATACCCTAAACTTACATATTTGAGGAGAACGGCAATGATAAAGATGCAAACAGCATACACCGAAGAGATTGACGAAATTAAAACCGCAGTGGACGAGATACTGTCGCAGTTAGACCTTAATGCTCTCCTGAAAAATTCCGTCGGAATCCTGACGTGCCACTTTGACTTTGTGGATTCGGATTTTCTCGGGGAGCTGCACGCGCGATTGCCGTTTGACATAATCGGCATGACCACGATGGCGAGCGCGAACCGCAACGGCAACGGCATGTACGGGCTGTCGCTCGCCGTCCTGACGAGCGATGACGTTCAGTTTGAGACGGCGCTGACAGGCGCGCTTGACGAGACGAACTATCGCGAGCGCATGGCGGAAAGCTACAACGAAACGCTTGCGAAGCTCCCGGGAAAGCCCGACATGATAATCGCGCTCTTCCCGTATCCGCGCACGTTGAGCGGCGTCGTTATTCCGAGCACGCTGGACGAACTAAGCGGCGGCGTGCCGATTTTCGGCTCACTCGCGACGAATCTTGACATAAGCTACGACGAGTGCCGCTCAATCAGGAACGACGAGGCGGAGCAATTCGCGATGGCGATGATACTCATGCACGGCGCGGTTGACCCCGACTTTGTTGTGGTTTCAATCCCCGAGCAGCGCATAAGCGAGAACCGCGCGGTCATTACGGATTCAGAAGGCTGCATAATGAAAGAGATAAACGACGTTCCCGTGCTCGATTACCTCAACAGCATCGGCGTTGTAATCATGAAAAACGCCTCGACGACAACGCCGTTCATGGTCTATTATGAGGGCAGCACAAAGCCCGTCGCGCTCGGCGTGTTCACCGTGAACGACGACGGCACGCTGCTCTGCGGCGGCGAAATGACAAAAGGCTCGCAGATTGCAATCGGCGAAATCAGCCCGGCGGGTATCAAACTGTCCGCGGAGCAGGCAATGCAGCAGTTACTCGCGAGCAAGAAAAGCGGCGGCGTGCTGATGTTCCCGTGCGTCACGCGGTACGTCATGTTAAGCCCCGACAAGGGCGCGGAGCTTGAGCTTGTAACGGACACGATGGCACAAAACGCGGCGGTTCCCTACACGCTCGGTTATTCCGGCGGCGAGTTCTGCCCCGTTAAGGACGAAAGCGGCAAGTATGTAAACCGTTTCCATAACTATACTTTCTCTGCTTGCATATTTGGGTAATGCCATGGGTGAAGTAATTAACGGCGCGGAGCTGAACGAGCGTTTGGCGGAGCTGGAAAAAGTCCTGAAAAGGAAAGACCGCGAAATAGCGCGGTTGCGGAAAGAGTTTGAGCAGGAGAAAATCTACGAAAACGCCCGCTCGAACCAAGCCGCCGCGCGCACGCTTGCGCAGCGAATGCGCGACCAATATTTGCAGCTTCTGCTCAGTAACAGCCCGAGCATTATTCTGTTTTTGGACAAGTCAAAGCGCGTCGTCTTTTGCACGGATTCGCTGCAAAAGCAGTTCGACACGCAGGGCTTTGACAACGTCAGCGGCTTGCTCATAAGCGAGATTTTCGAGCCGTTTTGTGACGCCGCGTTTCTGGCATTACTGCTCGAAAACTTAGACATTGTTATGGGCGGCGAACCGTCCCTGACCTTCACGGGTGAGGCGCGTCTCAGCGGCGCGGAGCTGCGGAAATACGAAGTGTCCTACACCTCAATGCTCACGCAGGACGGCAAGAGTGAGGGTACGATGCTCCTGTTTCATGATGTTACGGAGATTGAGGACGCGCGCACGCAGGCGGAGCACGCGAGCCTTGTAAAGTCGCAGTTCCTGTCAAACATGAGCCACGAGATTCGCACGCCGATGAACGCGATTATCGGCATGACAAAGCTCGCAAAGGACTCCTCGGACACAGACCGCAAGGACTACTGCTTAGACAAAATTGAGGACGCTTCAAACCACCTCCTCGGCGTAATTAACGACATTTTGGACATGTCAAAGATTGAGGCGGGCAAATTGGAGCTATCGTCCATCAGCTTTAACTTTGAGAAAATGCTTCGGCGCGTCGTAAATGTCGTGAACTACAAGCTGAACGAGCGCGAACAGAAATTCACAGTTAACCTTGACCCCGCGATACCGCCCGTTATCGTCAGCGACGACCAGCGTCTCGCGCAGGTCATTACGAACCTGCTCGGCAACGCCGTGAAGTTCACGCCGGAGCGCGGCGCAGTTACGCTTGACACGCGCCTATTGCGCGAGGTTGACGGCGTTTGCACGATTCAAATTCGCGTCACGGACACGGGCATCGGCATCAGCGCGGAGCAGCAGGCGCGGCTCTTCAAGTCCTTTCAACAGGCGGAGAGCGACACGACGCGTAAGTTCGGCGGAACAGGGCTTGGGCTTGCCATTTCCAAAAATATCGTCGATATGATGGGCGGCAGCATCTGGATTGAGTCGGAGCTTGGCAAAGGCTCAACCTTTGCGTTTAACATTCAGGTAAAGCGCGGGCACGAGAGCCAACCGACGCGTTTAAGCCCCGCCACAAATTGGGAGAATATACGCTTCCTCGTCGTGGACGACGATGAGGACACGCTGAATTATTTCGAGCAATTGACGCTGCGGCTCGGGCTTGTCTGCGACACGGCGGCGGGCGGCGAGCAAGCCCTGAAGCTCATAAGCGAAAACGGCGCATACAACATGTACTTCATTGACTGGCACATGCCCGAGATGGACGGCGTTGAGTTGACGCGTCGAATCAGGCAGGGCGGCTCCGCGGAGTCCGCCGTGATTCTCGTTTCCGGCTCGGAGTGGGGCGCGATTGAGAGCGAAGCGAAAGCCGCCGGGGTCAACGAATACCTGCCCAAGCCGCTGTTCCCCTCAATGATAACCGACATGATTAACGATTATCTCGGCTTGGACAGTATAATCAGCAGCGACCCGACAATAAAGCGCACGGCGGACAATTTCTCGGGACGGCACGTTCTGCTCGCGGAGGACGTTGAGGTGAACCGCGAAATCGTAATGGCTCTGCTGGAGCCGACGCAAATCTCCATAGACTGCGCCGTCAACGGCGCGGAAGCCGTGAAAATGTTCGTCGGCGCGCCCGATAAGTATGACGTTATTTTCATGGACGTGCAGATGCCTGAAATGGACGGCTATGAGGCGACGCGCGCCATTCGCGCGCTTGAAATTCCCCGCGCGCAAACGATTCCGATTGTCGCGATGACCGCGAACGTGTTCCGTGAGGATATTGACAACTGCCTTGCGGCGGGAATGAACGACCACGTCGGCAAGCCGATAGACATTAACGAGGTGCTGGAAAAGCTGCGCCAATACATGGCGGCATACCGCAGACAGTAAAGTGGCGTACATAATAAAGCGGAGCGGGAATAATCCCGCTCCGCTCTTGTTTTGAAAACTGTAAGCTTGCTATTTGGCTTTCAACTTCAACTTCGCCGTGAGATTCTTCAGCTTCGGCTTAACCGGCGCGTTAACGCCGAGCTTGCGTTCCACAAATTTCTGAATCAGCACGAGCACCGAAATCAGCACCAAGTAGAACACAGCGAGCGCCGTGTACGCCTCAATGTAACGGAAATTCAGCGAGGAATAGCGCATCGCCATCTGCGTCATTTCATTCACGACGATTATCGTGAGCAGCGAGGTGTCTTTCAGCGCGATGATAAACTGGTTGAACAGCGCGGGTATCACCGCGCGAAACGCGGGCGGGATTACAAGATGAATCAGTATCTGGAAGTTCGTCATGCCGAGAGACGCGCCCGTTTCCTTTTGTCCCCCGTCCACGCCCTGCAACGCGCCGCGCACTATCTCCGCAATGAACGCGCCCGAATTGATTGAAATTACAACCACGCCCGCCGCCATGCTGCTTAGTTCCAGAAACGGCATAAACAGCGGCAGCACATAATATATGTACAGAGCCTGAACCACGAGCGGCGTTCCGCGAATAATCCAAATGTAGATGAACGAGACTCCCCGCGCGATTTTGCTCTTAGATTGCAGCGCGTAACCCGCGACGCTGCCGATTGCGAAAGCGAAAACGATGCCCAGCACCGCGATAAGTATGGTAAGTCGCAAGCCCTGCAAAAGCATCGGCAGGAGCGTATGAGTCAATGAGGACACCGTTTATTCACCTCCGCGGTTTCGTTTGTAATTTAGATGATACTTATTTGCACCACTTGTCGTAAAGCTCGTCCAGCGTTCCGTCCGCCAGCAGCTCCGCAAGAGCGGTCTTAAACTGGTCGGCGTACTCGAAATTCTTTTTGAAAGCGACCGCATACGGCGACTGACCCTGATTAAATTCCTCGCCGACTATTTCCGCGTTTGTGTTCGGGTTCGTCTTAATATAGAACGCGCAACCCGGACCGTCTTGGATAACCGCGTCAACCTTGTTCTGCTCCAGAGCCGCATACGCGGTCGTAATCGCGTCGTGAACTTCAACTATCGCGTCTTGCAGATACTTGTCGGCATAAGCGTGCGAAGCCGTGCCCTTTTCAACCGCGACCTTTTTGCCCGCGAGACTGTCAACGCCCGTAATGCCGGAGGTTGCCGTCTTGTTTATCATGACGGTAAGACCCGAATCGCAGTATGTGTCGGAGAAATCCATGACTTCCTTGCGCTCGTCCGTCACGCACAGAGCCGCCGCCGCGAGGTCAAGCTTGCCCTGTCCGACCGAGGTCGTAAGCGCGGAGTAGGTCATTGCCTGAATCCCGTCGCCGCTGATTGAAAAGCCCAGCTTCTCCTGCAACGCCGCGAAAAGGTCAATGTCGTAACCGATTAGCGTTTTGCCGTCGTCCGCGTAGTAAGAGAACGGTCCGAAAAGCCCTGACGTACCGATGTTGAGGGTAACGCCGTCAAGCGGCTTCGCGGCGGAACCCGCCGAGGAGGGCGCGGGGTCGCTCGAGCTTGCGGGAGCTTTTTCGGCGCACGCGGTGAGCGTCACCAATGCGAGGGCGAGAGCCAGTACAAGGGAGAGGATTTTCGTCGTTTTTCTGCTTTTTTTCATTGTGGCAACTCCTTATATTTTTAATTCAATTGTGCGTCAATCATATGCCGCTGCTTTTACAGCATCTTTTCAACAAACGCTCTGGCGCGCTCCGTGCGCGGACTGTCAAAGAACACGTCGGGCGCGTCGTCCTCGATAATTTTCCCGTCCGCCATGAACAGGATTCTGTCCGCAACCTCCCGCGCGAAGCCCATTTCGTGCGTCACCACGACCATCGTCATGCCGTCCCGCGCGAGCTGCTTCATAACGTCCAGCACGTCGCTGACAAGCTCGGGGTCAAGCGCGCTCGTCGGCTCGTCGAACAGCATGAGCTTCGGCTTCATGGCAAGCGACCGCGCGATTGCAACGCGCTGCTTCTGTCCGCCCGAAAGCGTCCCCGGCAGGCTGTTCGCCTTTTCCGCAAGCCCCACTTTTTCAAGCTCGCTCATCGCAAGCTCACGCGCCTCCGCCTTTTTGATTTTTTTCACGACGACGGGCGCGAGCATCACGTTGCTCAAAACGGTTTTCAGCGGGAACAGATTGAACTGCTGAAACACCATTCCGACCTCCTCGCGCAATGAGCGAATGTCATAGTCGCGGGTCAGCGTGTTCTTGCCGAAGCAGATAATTTCACCGCTCTCCGGCGTTTCAAGTCTGTTCAGGCAGCGCAGGAATGTGCTCTTCCCCGCTCCCGAGGGTCCCAACACGCAAGTAACCTCACCCAAGTGAATATCCGTGGAGACATTATCCAGCACCTTGAGCGCGTCAAAGGACTTGCACAGGTTGCGAACCCTCAAGAAGTTCTGTTCAGTACTTATCACTTCATTTGCCACATAATCCCTCCCATAAAAAACACATTTAGCACCCGCTAAATGCGTCGCATCACAGTCGAAAATTATAATATCACGCGATTTAGCCTTTGTCAATCGGTTTTGGTGCCGCCGTCGCGCGGCTTGTAAGATTGCCAAACGCGTTTGGCAATCTTACATTTCTGCCGCATATCAACGCTTTGCGGTAATACATGCACACTCTACGGCAATATCGCGCCGTATTTCAGCAGCTCGTTTCTCAATTTCTCAAAGCTCACGTCGCGCACGTCCACGCCGTCACGCACGGCGATTGCCGCCGCGCTGCCCGCCGCCTGTCCGAAGCACATGCAATGCGGGATTAGATTAAAGAACTCTTGAAACTCGTGGTCGGAGGAAAACGCGCGGCACGCGACAAGCAGTCCCTCGGTTCCTTTCGGAATGAGCGACCTGTACGGTATATACGTTCTCGGGTATTGCAGCGACAAATCGCCGCGGTCATTGTCCGCGAAAATCGCGATTGTATCCTCAAACGGCTCGTCGGTGTCCATGTCCTTTTCCGTCAGGTAATATTCGCCGATAATCCTGCGCCCGCCGGAGGTGCCGAGCTGCGGCGAGCTTAACATGATAAAGCTTTTTTCAAAGCCGGGCATGTACTTGCGCAGCAGCTCCCAGTTCCTGACCGATTCTTTTCGCGTCGTCGTGTCAATATAGGTCATTTCCTCAATGTCGGTCTGGTGCAGCGAACCGACAAGGCGGTGAACCCACACGACGCCCTCCTGATGGTCGAGCAAGCCGCGCGAAAAGAACGCGGAACCGCCCGCTTTTGTCAGCTCCTCAACGACCGCCTTATACTTTTCAGGCTCGGAATTGACAAAGTCGTCATACGCTTTCAGGTTCACGTTGCAGAGCCAATAAACCCAGCCGAATTGCGCGATTCTTGAGCCGGGCACCATGTAATCGGTCGTCTCCGTTCCCGTCCCCGGCAGGAGGTCGCCGTCGCCCGTGCAGTCGATTACGACTTTGCCGAGCAGTGCTTGCCGCCCGGACTTGCTTTCGACGATAACGCCCTTGACCGCGTTGCCCTCCATAATCGGCTCCGTGACCCATGTATGCAGCAGCAGCTCGGAACCCGATTCCAGAACCATTGTGTTCATCTCGTCCTTTGCGACCTCGGGGTCGATAACCGCTGTGTACAGCACTACGGATTCCCCGTCCTTGTTTTTCCGCACATAAAAATGCGTCATGTTCGCCTTGGTGTATTTTTCGACGACCGACGGCTCGCCCTTTCCCCAATGCTGTTTTTCCGGGAAACAAGCCGCGCCGCGCGCCGCCAGCCTTTCGATGACCTCTTGGCAAAAGCCGCCAATAAGATGTTCGCCGTAGATGCTGCCCAGATTCGGAATGATGTTGACAAGCCCGCCCGTTGCCATGCCGCCGAGGTGCCCGTATCGCTCGATGAGGATTGTCCTTGCCCCGCCGCGCGCCGCCGAAACCGCCGCGGCAATGCCGCCCGGACCTCCGCCGACAACGATTACGTCCGTCTCGCGGATTACCTCAACCTCTCGCTTTGCCTCCGCAACCGTCTTTGCGGAAGCCACGCCGCTCTTCTCAAACTGATGCGGCATATCGTAACTGCTTACAACTCCCGTACCGTATTTCGCCATTATGTACCCAACCTTTCTTCAACAGAATCGCGCCGCGCGCGGTTACGGCGCGGTGTAACCCTTTGCCGTGTCAATCACAATCGTGTCTCGCGCTCCGTCCCAGTCAACGCCGAAGTCGAACGCCGCGCCGATGTCGCGCAGCTTGAAGTAATTGTTGCCGTCGATGTGGTACGCCGTTAGCTTAATCTCGCGACCGTCGAGGTAAATTTTCGACGTTGTGGGCGTTGCGGTCTTATTTCCCGCGCCCTTACTTGCCATTTCGCCGCCGACAGCCGTGTAAGCCGCGCCGCTCGTCAGCGCAATCGCATCCGCCGCGCCGTCAAAGCCGACCTCAAACTGCTTCTCCGTGCCGCTCAAGATATACGCCAAGTCGCGCAGCTTGAAGTAATTGTTGTCCCTAATCTCATAAGCGTCGAACGCGACGGGCACGCCGTTAACCAGCACAGCGGAGGACGTCGGCGTTGCTGTCGGGTCTTTCGGCTTGACGGGCACGAGCGGCGGATTCGGGTTAATCAGCGCGGACAGGTCAACCGCGTTCTTTGTGCCGTCCGCCGCGGGCCACTCGTCTCTTACCCAATCGTGGTTCGACAGCCACTCGGAGTCCTTTTTCATGAACAGGAAGTACAGCGGCTCGGAGTACTTTTCCCTGCGGTAAACCGTTCCCTCAACGTCCACGTCGAGCCAGTACCACACGCCGTCAACCTTAATCTGGTTCCAACCGTGACCCAGCTTCGTGCCGCTGCTCGCGTTCACGTAATAGCCGGAGACGTAGTTGCACTCAAAACCCAGCCGAATGGCGGTCAGCTTGAACGTGTTCGCGAACGCGTCGCACGTGCCCTTGCCGTTCTCCATAATCGGCTTCATGAAGTCAACCGAGAACGACAGCGGATTCGCCTTTTCCCATGTCGTGGCGACGAGCGGCACGGTGCTCGCCTCATGTACGAAGTTATATATAAGGTAGTCGTAGACCGCCTTGACCTTTTGGTTGTCGGTCATGCCCGCCTTTATGGACTTGTCCAGAATGTTCTCAATGAAGTCGTCGGCTTTCTTGATGCCCGTCACGCCGCCGGGGTACTTGCCGCTCAAATCCCTCGGCACGCTCATTGTTGAGAACATGTACACGAACGCCGCGAACTGCCGCCGCGTAATCGTCTGCTCCGGCGACAACGCTCCGCGCTGCTCACCCTGACTTAAGCCGACAATCTCGCCCATCAGCCCGATAAGTATGTCCTCCGAATACACGGGGCTTGTCAAATTCCAGAAGTTAAACCGCACGTCATGCGTTGACTGCGTGTCGTGGTACAGCAGCGGGGAGAACGCCGCAACCTCCCGATACGCGACGTAACTGAACGCGCCGATTGCGTCGTACAGCGCAAGCTTCGTGTCAAGCTCGCCGTCACGGGTGATAACCCAGAACTCGTCGCCGAACATTTCGTTCAGCGCGGCGACCTTGGCGCGCTCCTCGGTGGGCGACGACAGGCGCGCGCGCGACAGGTACGCGTCAACATCAATCCCGCCCTTTAGCTTCGAGAAAAGTAACATGAAGTCAAGAAAATCCCCCTCGGACAGCGCGTCGTCCAAGCCGCCGCCGAAGCTCGGGATATACCCCGCCTTGGACGCGCCGTCAACATAATAGCTGAACTGCTGCTTGTATTCGCTCGCATTCGCCGCGCGCGCCGCGCCGCACGGCACCGACGCGAGCAGGACGACCGCCAGAAGAAACGCCAATGGCTTTTTCATAAAATCCCCCCGAATATCAATAGGTTATACCAACATTATGTCACATAACGCGCCATTTCGCAAGGGGGTATTTGCCCGCAAAATTCTCGGTTAAAAACGCAAAAAAAGTTTCATTTACCTCTTGCCTAACCCGACATTTTGTGGTAAAATAACTGTTGAAATACTATACTATGGAGGTAACTATCATGTTACATAAAGGTCTATCACGCAGGTTCCTCGCGTTCGCGCTGGCACTAGTGCTCGCGCTCGCGCTGGTTCCCGCTACCCCCGCAAGCGCGGCGGGTGGTGAAGCGTTGAATTACGAAATAGCGTTTGCAAACGGTACTACACCGCCGTATAAACTGAATATTACGAGCTTTGAAACTGATAACAATGTACACTACGGCTCGATAAATATTACTTATCCCGCTACGCTAACATTGTCGTTTGCGTCAGCTACCCCCAGCACAGGGATATGGTACCAACTATTGACAAACGGCGCGACAACGAACTCGTACTCACTCACCGCGAAAGCTGACTCGGGCGTTGCGGCGAACGATGTTAAGGCGATATTAGAAGGCGCGAGATTCGACCTGACAACAGCGGGCGTTTATCCGTCATTCCCCGACAACAATATAATAGTAGAATTATCAGTACCCTCCGCGGGCGTTGCTAAATGGGTTGACCCGACGGGCGTTATCCACTACTACGAAATTGTTAAGGATGAAAACACATCAACCACCGAAAGGAACTGGTTTGACCATTACAACTTAGCTCGTAAGCGCAAATATAAAGGTTTACCGGGTTATCTAACAACCATAACCAGCGCAGATGAGCAAAAATATATCTATTCAGCTATTAGCTCACTACAGGGAACAATCGGCGGTACGCGCATAAGATTTTTAACTAACGACCCCAAAGACCCCAACGGCACCTACGGCACCTATATTGACGGTTCCAGAGCTCCTTTAGCTCTGGCTAAGAAACCGAGTGCTGCACAAAATGACCACCCGCAAGAAGGCGACTTAAAAAAAGCGGGATATACAATGGCGGTAGATGCCAACGGTGACGGTGTTGCGGCGGAATGGTACTGGGCAGACGGTCCCGAATCCGCAAGCGGACCGCTCGGAGGAACCGGCACGCCCGTTATTTTCAAAACCAGAGCTAAAGGTAATGACCCTGCCTATATACCTGCAGGTGCGTTTTCCGCTTTCGATGGAGGTGAACCGAATAACAACGAAAGTTGTGAAACAGTTATTTATATTATTGGCGGCTCAATGGTCTGGAACGACTATCCTAACGCCCACATCGGGTTGGAGCATTACTATGTCGAGTATTCGTCAAACTGGACTGGCGACGGTACATATATCACAAATGGCCCGCTAGAGTGGTCAGATTCGGTTCCTTCTCCAACTCCCGTCAACATCACATTCAAGGCAAATCTGCCCGGCGGTTCGTCTGCCGCAGATGTATACACGGGTTCATTCCCCGAGAGCAAGGCATATGTACCGGGCACACAATTTTCGCTTCCGAGTATTACAGCAAAAGCGGGTTATCTCCTGTCGTCGTGGAATGTTTCATTTCCGTACACGGTAACTACCGCCGCAACGATTGAAGCAACATTCTTGCGCAACGATGTGACGGTGACGTTCAAAAAGAATGGCGCGGATTGGACGGATTTCAAGGGCGTGGTAACACTTGACGGCAAGGCGTCAGATACGGTACCGGGAACCGGTTCGCAAACGCGGACGTTCCGCGCGGTAGCAAACAAGAACGCGTATACGGTAATCGTAGACGGCGTGAGCACAGGCGTGTCGGTGATAGTAAGCAACAACAGCCCAACGGCGACTGTAAATTACTACACGGTTACGACTTCGGCGACGTTTGACCCTAGTACCATGTCGGCGGCAGAAAAGGCGGCGGCACACGGAAATAGCCCTGCGTTCGGCACAACGACGCACTTGCCGAACACGCAGTTGTCGCTTGCAAATCTCGCTCCCGCCGCGAACAGCGGTTATCGTCTGACATATACAACTACGGGCTTCATACAGCCCGACTTCACAGTAGGCACCACCGCCGCGACGCTTGCGGCGACGTACACGCGCAATGATGTGACGGTGAACTTCAGGAAAAATGGCAACAACTGGACAAACTTTGAGGGTGCCGTGAAGCTAAGTTCAGGTGACGACGGGATTGCTACAGTCGGCGCGTCGCGGTTGTTTACGGCGGTTACAAACAGTACATATCATGTATGGGTGAACGGCGTTGATACGGGCGTGTCGGTGACGGTTGCTGACAACAGCCCGACTGTGACGCTGGATTATCAGACGGTGAACGTGAATGACGGCAATCCCGCGGGTTCGACCTCGGCGGTTAGTATAACGGGCGCTTTCCTCAATGCGAACGGCAGCACGAATTTGGCAACGGACACGTCGGCTGTTGCGCTTAGTAACGCGTCGATTACGGCTAACGCAACGCTTACTTTGCCGACGAGTGTAACGAGCGGCAACACGACGACGGTTACAAACTACGTGTTTAAGGACTGGACAACAAACAACGGCGGCTCGTTCGCTTCCGCCGCGAGCAATAGCAGCGTGTTTACGTTGCCGTCACCTCCGCCAACCGCAGAGATTTACCTCACGCCGAACGTAGTGGTTTCAACGCTCGAGGTGACGGTGCCGACCCCGCCGGAGACGCCGAAAGACCCGACGGATAAGCCCGAGACGATTGAGGTCGAGGGCGACACGGTTTATTGGTTCCGCGAAGCGTTGAACACCGCGCACACCTACGCTGATAATGCAGCGTTTACTACAGCGTATGGTTTGGTTACAAAGACTGAAAACTATGGCACGGGTACGACGAGTGTTAACGTGCCAGTTGACCAGAACGGCAGATACTGGTTCATGGCGGCGCACACGGAGGGTACAGGCGGTGCTAGCGTCACATCTTACTCGATTTCGTACTATGACGTGAACTACCTGTACCGCCCGTTCGAGTTCTCCGTCCGCCACCGCGACACGGACGACTCGGTGAATTTCGCCGAATACGCGCCGATTGCCAACATAGGGGTGCCGTATGACCTCGACGGGTATTCGGAAACCCCAAATAAGGTTTCGGTGCTGATGTATCCGAAATTCAGTCATGCCAATGTGCCAATCAGCAGGCAGGGCGCGCCGTATTCGACATACTATCTCTGGGAATTTCCGGACGGCGTGGCGGTGCCGAACACGTCAACAACAATAGTGCTTGACTCTGCGTTTTTTAACGGTTTAGGTACCGGATATATATACGACGCGGACATTCACCACTACACAGTAGTCTATGAGCGCAACCCGAATATGTGGAAAAAGGTTCAGGCGCAGATTGTGGACTCGGCAAAGGGTGCTAATATCTATATCCCTGTTAAAGACGCGAAAACGTTGCCGCAGTTAATCACATTCTATGTCCCGCTTGACACGGCACTCGGTAACACGTCAACGAACTTCAAGACGAACAACGGCAAGCTCTTGCCGCCGACAGACACGGTGCAAAGTCCGGCATTAACGCCGATGTACACCCTACGCGGGTGGTACATCGCGGAAGAGAGCCACAAGGTTGTGGACTTCAGCACGGAAATCCCCGCTACATTCTACAAGCAGGACAACTTTACGGAGTTCGACGCAACGTTTACGCTCGGCACAACGCCGGACACTAACGACATTTACCCGCTTGCCGACGGCAAGGTGCTGTACGTGGTGTACAGCGACGACGACGACGGCGACGGTTGGGACAACACGAAGGACCCGGAACCGACAACGCAGGAAGTGCGCAAGCTCGTGTACGACAAGAACGCGCGCACGGTGCTCCCCGAAACCGTGCCCGACCCTGTGTACTTGCCCAACTCCACTAGCGGTTACACGTACTACAAAGTGCCGCTTGCGGAACCTGAAAACAACGGCGAACCAATGGAGTACATGGGACGCGAATTCCTCGGTTGGAGCCTGACGCACGACGGCAGCTCCGGCTTGCTGCAACCGGGCGACGAGTACTTAGTAGACCGCATACCGGGCAAAACCTATGGCTATACAGTCGCGACCGTTGATGACCCCAAAATTGACCCCGGTTGTTCCGTGCACACGCTGTACGCGATATGGTACGGCGCGCCCGCTGTGCGGTTGTCCAGCCCGAATATTGACAAAGTAAGCGGCAATGTAACGCTTGCGGGGCAGGTCGTCCGCGTGTCGCTTGACTACACGGCAAAACTGGAATACAGAGCGGCGGGCAGCGCGAATTGGCTCACCATTAAGGAATTTGACGACAAGATTGAGGAGTTGGCGACGGCTGACGACGTTGGCGGCTATGTCATTGACAGCTACGCGTTCGGCGTTGACGAATACGGCGAACACGGCTTTGTGATACCCGCGAACAAGGTTGTTGAGCGACAGTACTACGAGGTGCGCCTGACGGCGACAGACCGCATAGGCGGCACGGCGGTTACATATTCCGGCTTCTACATCGACGACCCCGACAAAACCGAAATTGAGGGCGACATTATCAACGATACCGGCGAAAAGGTTATTCTGACGATTACGCTTGAAGCGGGAAACACGGTGGTTTCGCCGCCTGTCATCGTTCCTGTTGACCCCTATGACGATAAACATCCAGATGAGACAACAGGGCACTTCAAGTTCGGCAACGTACCCGACGGCGTGTTCAACCTTGTGGCGGATAACGGACTGTACAAGGTTACGCTCGGCGTTTGGATTGTTGACCACAAGCTGCTCGGCGACCCGATTGTCATGCACATCACAAAGACGGAGAGCACCGTCAGCGTGACCGACGAGGAATCGCCGAAAATCTCCGTGGCGGGCTTGCCCGACCTGTACGAGGACTCGTTGTATAACAAAAACGACCAAGAATTGACGAAGGACGGCGGACTTGTCGAGTTCCGCGCAATCTCCGAGTACGTTTCCAAGGACGTCAAGGCGGAGGAAAATCCGGCGTTTGCTGCGGCTGTTTCGGCAATAACCGATACTGCGAAGGACGACCATAAGATTACGAAGTATTTCGTCAATCTCGCGGTCGAGAAGCAATGGCGCGACGAGCATTACGCGCTGACGAGCGGTGTCGCGGTTGACTTAGACGGCATAACCCCCCTGCCGGGCAGCGACAGTGACGGCGTTGACGACGGACTGTACCTAGTGCCCGATTTGGGCAGCGACTACCTGACGATAGCGTTCAACACGCCGTCTGAGATAGGCTACAGCGAGATAGTCGCGGCGTACAGGTACCACGACGATTCCGTGGATACGCTTTACCAAGCGGAGGACCTCGCGGAAGCGATGAAGAGCGGCACTAATTACGAGTGGTGGTTCCGCCAGATTGACAGAGAGCACGGACTTGACTACGTTGTGTTCCACGTGCGGCGTTTCTCGGTGTACGCGCTCGCGATTGAGCGGTACGACGTGGACTTCCCCGGCGACGGCAACGACAACGATTCGTCCGATACGGACGCAAACGGCGGCGGTGACGGCAACGACGGCGACCCGCGCGAGCACATCGCGTACATTCGCGGCTATGAGGACGGCACGGTTCACCCTGACGGCGACATCACTCGCGCTGAGGTTGCGATGATATTCTGGCGGCTGTCCCCTGACGAGAACAAGGAGCTGCCCGTCGCAAGCGCGTTCCCCGACGTGGAGGACGGCGCGTGGTACGCGCAGGCGGTTAACTACCTCGCGTCGCGTGGCATACTCAACGGCTACGAGGACGGCAGCTTCCGCCCCGACGCGAAGATAACGCGCGCGGAGTTCGTCGCGATAATCGAGCGCGTTGACGGCAATCAACTGACGGGCGAGCTTAACTCGCTGACCGACGTTCCCGCGAACCATTGGGCAATAAGCTACATCATTTCAGTAGCGCAAAAGGGCTGGGTTATCGGCTACGAGGACGGAACGTTCCGCGCCGACAGCGACATCACGCGCGCGGAAGCAATCAAGATTGTCAACGCGTTTCTTGACCGCCGCGCCTTTGAGTTGAATCTCGCGGACACCTACGCGGAGCTGTACAACGACCTCACGCCCGCGCATTGGGCGTTCAACGACGTGATTGAAGCCTCGGTCGAGCATGTGTACATCTTCAGCGACAGTCACGAGGTCTGGGTTGCGTAGTTAATCAGCGACACATAAATAACAAAGCGGTAATGGGTGGCTCTCCAAAAGGGCGCACCTGTTACCGCTTTGCGTCTGTATGAGCGCGAGCTTACCGATTCTTCTCGCTTCTCGCGTAGAAGAATGTGCCGACGAGCAGGAACACCACCGTTATCGCGACCGTCGCAAGTGCGCTGACGGCGGGGTTGAACATCACGATTGAGGCGTACTCCGCCGTTCCCGCGTAGATTACCGAGCGCACCAAGTCAAGGCTGTACGTCATCGGAAGTATGCGCGAAATGACCATCAGAATCCCCGACGAACTCGTTATCGGAATTATCGCGCCCGACAGGAACATCTGCGGCATCGTGATTAACATTACAGCGATGTTCGCGGCTTTGCGATTCTTAATCAGTCCGATAAAGAGCATTGCGAGCGCGCCCGCCGACAGGCAAATCAGCGGCGACAACGCGAGAATCGCGAGAAATTGCCCGACCGACAGCGTAATCCCCATAAACGCGCCGACGATAAGCGTTCCGAGCATCGTCACGACCGCGCTGAACATCGAACCGAGAATCTTGCCGACTACGATTGAGTATCGTGACACGGGCGCAATCAGCATTTCCTCGCTGAAGTTGTCCTCATGGTCGTCCACGAGCGTTGCAACGCCTTGACTTGTCGCCGTGAACAGCATGTTCACCATCATGCCGACGAGCATAAACAGCCCGAAGTCGAAGCCCAGTCCGCCCGCCATATTCTGCGTCAGGTTGCCGCCGACCATTCCCATCATCACAATCGGCATCACGAGCGACATAGCAAGCGTAGACGGCGACTTGAACGCCACGGAAATCTCGCGGCAGATTATCGCCCATATTGTTGAAACCTCGCGGAAAAACCTTGAGGGCTTACGCGCTTTCGTCAGTCCAACCCCCGCGTTATTGTCAATTGTCAATTGTAAATTGTCCATTGTCAAGCTACCTCCAAATTAGTTTTATCAAGCTGCAAAAATTCTACATAAGCGTCCTCCAATGACGGCAGACACACTCGCGGTGTCGGGTCAAACGCGATTTGCCGCTTCATTTCCTCCGGCGAGCCGTTAAACGCGATTTTGCCGTGGTTTATCAGGCAAACTTTATCGACGTTCTCCGCTTCGTCGATGTAGTGCGTCGTGAGGAAAATCGTTGTGCCGTAGGTCTTACGCACTGTATTGATGTAGTCCCACAGCATACGGCGCGATACCGCGTCAAGCCCCTGCGTCGGCTCGTCGAGGAACAGCACCTCCGGCGTGTGAATCAGGCTGCGGATAATCTCCAGCTTGCGTTGCATTCCGCCCGACTGCTTCTTAATCGGCTTGAAAAGCGCGTCCGATATACCGACGATTTCCGCGAGCTGCGTCACCTGCTCCTTGTACGCTTTCGGCATCAGCTTGAAGCTCGGGCGATAGCCGTAAAGCCCATAGAGCGCGGCGTGGAAGCGAATATTCTCCTCCGCCGTGAGCGATTTGTCAAGGCTCGGCTTTTGCGAGATAATCCCGATGTGCTCGCGAACCTTTCTTGCGTCCTTGCCGACGTCAAGCCCCGCGATTGTGACCTCGCCCGACGTTTTGGAGAGCGTCGTCGTGAGGATTGAGATTGTCGTGGTCTTGCCTGCGCCGTTCGGACCGAGGAACGCGAAAAACTCGCCCTGCTCCACCGAGAAGCTCACACCGTCCACGCTCGGCGACTTCGCGCCGTTGTATTGCTTAACTAAGCTGTTGACTTCGATAACTTTCATAATAAAAACCTCCGTTTGATTTGATAGCCCTATCATAAGGTACCAAATTAAACGGAGGTTAAACTTAGCTTAAACGGATTGTAAACTTACTTTTCTTTTCTCGTGAAAAGAAAAGCGACTATAGCTTCACAACAAACCTTGTACCCTTGCCGATTTCGCTCTCCACGGCAATCGAATATCCGTGCAAGTCCAAAATTTTCTTCACAATCGACAGCCCCAAACCGCTGCCGCCCAAGCTCCTGTCGCGCGCCTTGTCCACCTTATAGAACCGCTCGAAAATGTGAAGCCTGTCCTCATCTGAAATACCGCAACCCGTGTCGGCAATTGTCAACAGCCCATTGTCAATAGTCAACTGTATCGCCCCATTTTCGGGCGTGAACTTGATTGCGTTGTTCAGCAGGTTCAGCCACACCTGCGTGAGCAATTCGGAATCGGCGTTTACCGTTGTCGGCGCAAGCTCGCACGACAGCTCGATATTTTTCGCCGACCATTGCGGTTCAAGCGTCAGCGCGACTTGTTGGAGTTGCTTGTCGAGCCGAAAATCCGTGCGATTGAGCGGGATTTTGTTGTTGTCAAGCGTCGAGAGCTTCAGCAGATTGTCGCTCAAGCTCGAAAGCCGCTTGCTTTCCGCGATAATCACGTCGGCGTAATGCCGCGCCTGCTCGTCGTTCGCGGACTCCCGCAGCAGCTTCGCAAACCCGCCGATACTCGTCAGCGGCGACTGAATCTCGTGCGAAACGTTGCTGACAAAATCCGCCCGCATTGATTCAAGCGACCCAAGCTCACGCGCCATTTTATTCAGCCGTTCTGTCAGCTCCGAAAGCGGGTGATGGTCGCCGCCGTCAATTCGCACGTTGAAGTTCCCGTGCGCTATGCTGTCAATAGCTTTGTTAATATCGTCGAACAGGGTGAACTTGCCGTGCTGCCGCGCGCGGGTGAAAACCACGAACCAAGCAGCCGCGAGCGGCAGTATTAAATAGCGTTTCTTCACGATACCACCTCCAAACGATAGCCAAGCCCGCGCACCGTGGTAATCTTGAAGCCGCTCGTCTCGGCGGGGAACCGCTCGCGCAGCCGCCCGATGTGAACGTCAAGCGTGCGTTCGTTGCCCTCGAAGTCGTAGCCCCAGATGTCCTCAATCAGCGAATCGCGCGTAAATGTGCGCCCCGGCGAACCCGCGAGCTTGTAGAGCAGCTCGAACTCCTTCATCGGAATAGATTTAACGCCTGTGGCACCTGCGCCGCCGATGGTGTAGCTGTTCTTGTCAATCGTCACGCCGCCGACCTGCACGGTGTTCGACGCTTCGATTTTGTAGCGACGCAGCAACGCTCGGACGCGCATCAGCAGCTCGTCGTCCTCAAACGGTTTCGTCAGATAGTCGTCCGTTCCCGCGCCGAAACCCGCCGCCTTTGCCGATAGCTCCGCTTTCGCGGTGAGCATCAGCACGGGCATGTTCTCGTAGTACTGGCGAATTTTGCGCGTCAACTCGTAACCGTCCATGTTCGGCATCATTAAATCCACGACGCAAAGCTCCGGCGCGACAGCCGTCATCTTCGTCAGCGCGTCGCGTCCGTCGCAAGCCTCAAACGGCTCAAAGCCGCCGTTTTTCAGCAGCGCGCAGACAAGCTCGCGGATATTCGGGTCGTCGTCCACAACAAGTATTTTCGGCATAATTCTCACCTCTGCGGCTATTATATCGCGCGAATGTAAACGGAAGTTAAACTGCTTGCGGGTGTTACTTCGTGTCCCGAGCCGCCGACTGCGCTTGCATTTGCGCAACCACCGCGCGGAAGCGCGGCTCATCGCGAAGCTGCTCAAACACGGGAATCGTCATAAAATACCCGGCTTGCCGCGCGCTCCACGACTCGGTGTAGTCCTTACCCGAATTTGAGCGACTGAACGTGCTCCCGCGCAGCGCGGGCGACGTGTACACATGCGTTTCCGGCTGATGGTCGTACTCATACGCGTATGGCACGCATTGCTCAAGCGCGAACAAAGCCGCGTCGCGCTCGCCGAGCTTCGCGTGCGCGACCGCGAGCCATTGGTAAGTGTCGCACATGCCCACCGCGAGTTGGAGCATTTCGCCGTCGTCGAAAATGTTTCGCAGATTCGCGAGCTTGCGCTCGCACAGGTCAATCACCAACTCCGGTTCGTCCCATTCGAGGAAAATCAGGCGCATGAACTGCATGTCCACCGCGTCTACTGTATGCAGCAGTTGGTTTTGAATAGTGCGCCGCTTTTCGTCGCCGTCCTCCATGAAGTCTGGCAGTATGAGCTTGCTGTCCCACAGGAACGGCAGAGCCGACGCAATCGCGACGGCTTTCTCGCGCTCACCGAGGTAATCGTAAGCATACGCCAGCGCGCTCGACGAGCGGTTGCGGAGCCAACTTGTGGTACAACGTTCGAGTATGCGCTCATAAATCGCTACGGCTTCAAGCGTGTTCTTGCGCTTTGCTTCGGGGTCGCTGTCGTCGGTATTGTACAGGAACGTGAGCGAGCTTGCAAGGCGGAGCCACACCTCAAAATTGTGCGGATAGTCGCGCACGCCCTGCCGCAGAAGCTCGATGTTCTCGGCGATTCTGCCGAAATGCGAGTTTTCGTTCACCGTATCCAGCAGCGCGCTCACGGCATCGTCGGAGCGCAGCGCGTCCATGCCCATTATCTCGTCAACGGTCACGTCGAAAAAGATTGCGATTGTCGGCATACTCGTCATGTCTGGGTAGCCCAAGCCATTCTCCCATTTTGAAATCGCTTGTGGCGTAACGCCGATGCTCGCCGCCAGTTCCTCCTGCGTCAGGTCGCGGGCGCGGCGCAGGCGTTTTAGGTTTTCGCCGATTTTAATGTCCATAATTCCCTCCGTATTTCGTAATAACAGCGCTGTTTGGGTGAATTATAGCATTGTCGGCGTCGAAACTCAAGAAACGCATTTTTGAGATAAAATCAACGATTCGTTGATTTTGCGACTGTCAAATCACCTCAATAAAACGCACGCTCGAATTATCCCAGTATTTCCCATAGACGCGCTCGTTCTGCCCGTCGAAATTTAGTTGATACATTCGGAACAGCACCGTGATGTTTTTCGGCTGCCATTGCTCCTCATACGAGTAGCGGTACGTCATTCCGACGCGTTTCATCACGCCGCCGCTACGCGGATTGTTCACGTCGTGCGTCGCGGTGATGTACGGAATGTCGGTCGTTCGCAGCCGCTCAACCACCGCTTTACATGCTTCCGTGGCGATTCCGCGACGCCAAAATTCGCTTCTCAAGCCGTAACCGAAGTCATAGCTGTCGCCGCCGCCGACATGGACATAGCCAATCGGAACGTTATCGGTTTTCAGGCAAATTGCGTACTCATGCGCGTCCGACCGCGCTTCGGCGTAGTGTTCGCGGTAAAATTCCGCCGCTTCCGCGAGCGACTTCATGGGGAACCACGGCAAAAAGGTGTTCGCGTCCTCGTCACTAAGAATCGCGAACAGCGCGGGAATGTCGTCCGCGCCGAACTGCCGCAGTATCAGGTTGTTGGTGTGTATTTCCATATAAAATTCCACAATCACGCGCGGCGGGACGCATTACACGCCCCGCCGCCAAATTTCTCAAATTGCAGGCTTTCCTACTTACCCGCGGTATACGCGGCGTGGTGTTCCTGCAACTCCGCGTACAAATCCCTTGCGCATGTCGGCAGCTGTTTCAGACACATTTCGTACACGATGCACTTGCGGCAATCGCCGTGGTGCGCGCACTTTGTGTTCCAACAGTCACATTCGAGTCCGTCGGCCTTATTGGCGCAGGCTATCGCCGCGCGCATATCCCCCGGCTTAACGCTGGGCGGGTTTTGCAACCATTTTTCTTTATTGGGCTGTGCCAATATGTTTACATCATCTTGCATTTTCATATTTCCTTTCAATATAAATAATCGGTGTTATGTACACGGCTGCGTTATTTATCTGCGTCGCGGCTGAATACGATGTAATGCTCTTCCAAGTCGCCCAACACGGTTGACCTTTGGCAAGTCGGGAACTGCTTCAGCGCCAAATGGAATACCATACACTTCCGACAGTTACCATGGAATTGGCAGTTGCTGTTCCAACACTCGCATTGCATACCGTCCGCCCTTTTGGAGCAGGCGAACGCGGCGCGCTTCTCGTCGGCGGAAACTTCGGGCGTGCTCTCTTTCCATTTGAGCTTGTTGGGCTGCGCCAGCCAGTCTTTGTCCTCCAGCGTCGCGTCGTAATCGCCCGAGTCGCCAAAAGGATTCATCATTTTACGCAATTCATCGGCGCCCTCCGGCGTCATCATGGACATTATGACCTCGTTGCTTTTCCGCATGTTGTCGGGGTCAAATTTACCGTCCTCCGGCGGCTTAAAGGCTTCTTTCAGGAACTCCGCAAGTGTCTCCTTCTTGTCTTCCTGCGCGCGTTCCAAGATAAATTCAAAGAACCTGTTCTGTCCGTTTTCCCTTTGGTTTTCTTGGTTTTCATTCTCGTTTGCCATTTTCATCTTCTCCTTTGTTATATAGTGTTACAGGTGGTTGCGGAACCGCCGTTAGGCTCGTTCCTCCGACGTGATGTAGCCGACGAGATTCACCTCCTCTGGCGTTCAAGGCTCTTGGTGCGCGAGACGAATATTTCCGCGCCTTGATTTCGCCTGTCGTCGCCGAATTTATAAACTCCTACACGTCGGTATAGTCGCCGCTCTGCCTGTCGGTTTGAATGTTCTCGGCGGCGGCGTTTTGCGCTGTATAGCGTCGTTGGCTCGCGTAAATAACCTCCATGCTGCCCTCGTGCTCGTCAAAAACCGAGCAACTCAACTCCCGAAATTTCAGCATTTTAGATAGTATACTCCACCTCGCCGATTTTTGCAAGCTGTTTTAATGCGCGCGTAACATCTTCCCATCCTCGCCGAGTTTTTCAATGCTCGGCACGCCAATTGCGCCGACACGCGCCGCCGCTTTGGTACGGCTATTACGGGCTGGCTTTGCGTGTGCAATCAAACAAAAACCCCTTGCAAACACTACATTTGCAAGGGGTTCCGCATTGGAGCGGGTGAAGGGAATCGAACCCTCGTGTTCAGCTTGGGAAGCTGACATTCTGCCATTGAACTACACCCGCGTTTAGTTAACGCTCTGTATTGTACCAAACTTCGGAGACAAATTCAAGGGGAAATTGAAAATTTCCCCTTGAATTTTGCGTTTTATGCCTTGCCGCGTTTACTCCGCGGGTGCGTCGTCCGAAGCCTCGGCTTCAGGCTCAACCTCGGCGGTTTCCGCGTCGTCGGCATAGTACACTTCCTCGTCCGTGATGTCGGCGGTGCTCTTCAGCGCGGCAATCTCCTTGTCGCGCAGCGCGATACGCTCCAGCGCGTCGTTGATTTCCCCGACAGGCGGGGCGAACTCGCCCTCTGCGTCGGTCGAGTACTTCTCGTAGTACAGCTTGCCGATGTCCGCGTACAGCTTGCGAATCACGTTGCGGTCGCCGGCGTTTTCCGCGCTCAACTTAGTCGTCTTTGCCAGAACCTTGGATTTTTCCTCCGCCACCTTGTAGGTTTCGACTGCCGCGTCGGCAATCACACCCGCCGTCGCCTTGATTTTGCGTTTAATTTCGTCGAAAGTTGCCATAATCTATTCCTCCATTTCATGTATTTCCGCCGCTTTTCGGCGGGTAAGCCCATTTTTGATTAGCACAGCCGCAGACACAACCGCGCACAGTCCCGCAAGGCATTGCGACACGCGGAGCGTCGTCCCCGGAATGTACAGCGTATCCGTCCTAATCCCTTCTATCAGGAACCTGCCGATACCGTACCACAAGAGGTACAGCAGGAACATCTGACCGTTGTAACGCTTGCGAAAGCGTTTGGAAAACACGTGCAGCAGCGCGAAACCGACCGCGTTCCACAGCGATTCATACAGGAACGTCGGGTGCACGTAAACGGTGCTCGTCGCGCCGTTCAGGTCATAGGTCAACCCCATGCGCCACGGCAGCTCCGTCTCATAGCCGAACACCTCGCGGTTTACGAAGTTGCCCCACCGCCCGACCGCCTGACCTATCAGCAGAGCCATAATCCCGCCGTCAAGCGTCCGCCCGACTGGCAGCTTTTTCTTGCGGCAGTAGACAAGCGTCACGATTACCACCGCGATAATCCCGCCGTAAATCGCAAGTCCGCCCTCGCGCAGCCTAAGGATATTGCCCCATTTTCCCGCCCCGAAAAATTCCTCGGGGCGAAACGCGATATAGTACAGCCGCGCGCCCACAATGCCGCCGAGCACGGAGATAATCATCATGTCGAGCACGTTGTCGCGCGTCAACCCGAAGTCCTCCCGCCGCGCGTACAGGTACAGCATACCGAGCAGGAAGCCCGCCGCGATAATCACGCCGTACAGGTAAATCGGCAAGCCGAACACCGAGAACGAACGCGGCGGCTCCAGCACAAATCCCTCGCCGAAAATCGGAAACGAAATCGCGGGGTCACTCATTCGCCGTTACCCTCATGCTGCGGCTTCAGCGGCAGGACGAGCGAAATCGCCATGTTGTCAGGCTCCACATTCTCGCGAACGAACTTCAGCACTTCGTCGCTCGTAACCTCCAGCAAAACCTCGGGTCCGCGCAGAGCGTCAAACCCGTGGAAGTGCGACTGCGCAATCCCGTATGCAACATCGTCAAACGAATCGAACGTGCGCATCGACTTGCCATATGTCGCTTTCTTAACGCGGTTGAAGCGCGTCTCGTCAAACCCCTCGGCTTGCACGCGGCGAATCTCGGCTTTAACCTTGTCGTAAACCGACTGCGGGTCGCGGCATTGCCCGCCGAACATTGTGTAGGCAACGCCGACCGCGCTCTCAAATCCGCCGCCGAAGTCGCGCCCGACCGCGCCGCTGCTGTAAAGCTCAAGCGCAAACGGCGACGAGCTGCCGAATATCATCTCAATCGCAAGCCCGCCAACAATGTCGCGCCGCTGCAACGCTTCGCCGCCCGACACGGGCTTTGCGGCGCAACCCGCCATAAACATCGGCTGCGAAACTTCCATCTCGCGCGTTGTCTCATGCTCCGTCGGAACGCCCGTCTCGGGCGCGCCGTAATCGCGCAGCGGTTGCTCTCCCGCCTCTTTCGGCAGTACCTCGCGCGCAATTTCGCACACGCGCTCGGGTTCAACGTCGCCCACGACGACGAGCGCCATGTTGCTCGGGTTATAGAAAATCTTGTGGCAGTCGTACAGCGTCTTGGGCGTAATCTCCGCGATGCTCTCAACCGTCCCCGCAACGCTGTCGCGAATCGGATTGTTCGCGTAAAGCAGCTTCATCAGCCCGTAATACAGCGCGTGGCTCGGGTTATCCTCGCCCATATGAATCTCCTGCCCGATAATCCCCTGCTCCTTGTTAACGCTCTCGTCCGTAAAATACGGCACGGAAACGAAGTCGAGCAGGACGCGCAGGTTCGTCTCAAAGTTCTCGGTACCCGAGAAGAAATAGCCCGTAATCTGCGTTGAGGTAAAGGCGTTCGGCTGCGCACCCGTCGCGGACAGCAGCGACAGCGCGTTGCCGCCGTCCTTCGTGTCGAACATCTTGTGCTCCAAGAAGTGCGCGACGCCCTCCGGCGTGTCTATCCATTCGCCGTCCACCTTGAAGCGGCGGTCCGCCCCGCCGTAATCCGTCGCGAAAAACGCGAAATTCTTGTTAAACCCGCGCTTCGGCAGCACGAATACCTGAAGTCCGTTTTCCAGCTTTTCCGAAAACACCTGTTCGCGCACAGATTCGTAAGTTTTACTGTTCATTTCCGACCTCCGTTCCCTGCAAGAAGTAGACAGAATCGAGCTTCACGCTGTTCGCTATATCGACGACCTGTTGCAGCGTAACGGCTTCCGCCCGCTGCGCAAGCTCCTCCGGCGCGCAATCCAGACCTTTCATAATCATGTCGAAATACGTACCCTCAATGCCGCCCGGACTGTCGAGGTTCGCGACCATACCGCTGACGACGGCGCGCTTTGCGAATTGGAACTCCCATTCCTCAATCTCGCCGCGCCGCATTGCCTCAAGCTGCGCCAGAATTTCGCTCTCGGCAAGCTCGCGCTTCGTGAACTCAACGCCCGCGAACGCAATCATTATGCCCTTGTAGTCAATCACGCCGCTGCTCGCGTAATACGCCAGCGACAGCTTTTCGCGCACGTTGAGGAACAGCTTGCTCGTAACGCCGCCGCCGTAAACCGTGTTGAACACCGACAGCGCGGCGTAGTCTGGGTTTTTCATCGTCTCACCCAAGCGGAAGCCGAACACGAGCTGACCTTGCAGCACATCCAGCGATTCGGTGAAGAATCTCGGCTCCTCCGTGACGGGTACAAGCCGAATGTCCGTCGTCGGTTCCGCGCCGACCTGCGCGCGCGGCAATTCGGCGAGCGCGGCACCCAACGCGGCGGCTACCGTGTCAAATTCGGCGGTGCCCGCGTACAGTATCTCAACCCGACTCTCGGCAAGCCACTTTTTGTACTGCGCCGTAAGGCTTTCCGTGGTAATCGCCTGAATGTCCTCTTCCTCGGAGAATATGCCGAACTTCTCGTCCGCGCACATTTTACGCGTCAACTGCCGTATCGCGTAGCTGCGCTTTTCGTTGATTGTCGCGCGAATCTCGTCAATAGCGTTGCGCTTCTCGCTCTCCACGTATTCGGCGTAAAGCAGCCCGTTTTCCGTCCTCGGGTTCAGCAGCATCTCGCCCAACAGAGCCGCCACGTGCTCCAAAAGGTTCTCGCCCTTTGGCACCAAATCGTCGCTCAGGAAGCTCGCCGTCAGTCCCGAGCCGAGCAACTCTCCAATCTTGCGCGTATTCGGATTGATGTCCGCGCCGTAAAGCTCGTCGAGCGCGCCCGCGATTGCCTCCATGTCAGGCAGCTTTGCCGTGCCGCGCCGCAGAACGCGCGAAATGAGTTGGTAACTCGCAATGCTCTCGCGCGAGATACCGTTGATGAGGTTCAGCGTGATGAAGCTCGTCTTAAACTTGTCCGTGTGCACGCACGTCAGGTTTACGCGCGGCAGGATTTCCCGTCTTTCCGCTTTCAGCAAATGTTACACCTCCGCTTTCTAAAATTCGCTTAAATTTCGTTTGTGAAGTACCCTAATTATAACACGCCGCGCTAATCAATGGAATTAAAATGTGATTAAATTTCCGTTAATCTTTGACGTTTTTCGCCAATCAACGCTGACCCTGCCGTTCTTAACCGTTATTTCCGCCTCGCGCTCGCCCACGCGCACCGTGTAACCGTCCCACGAGCTTGGCAAATTCGGTTTCACCGTAAGCTCGCCGTTTTCCAGCCGTATACCGAGCAGATTTTCGAGCACAACGCGGTGATACCACCCCGCCGCGCCCGTGTACCACGTCCAGCCGCCGCGCCCCATGTGCGCCGCGTTTGAGTACACATCAGCCGCCAAAACGTAAGGCTCCACGCGGTAGACCTCGTGCTTCCTCCCTTGCGGCAGTAAGGTTTCAAGCATTTCATACCCCTCGTCCGTCTTTCCCGTCAGCAGCAGCCCCATCGCGAGCCACACCGCGCCGTGCGTGTACTGCCCGCCGTTCTCGCGGAACCCGGGGCTGTAACCTTTAATATATCCGGGCGAGCTGTCGCCGTCCGAAAACGGTGGGTCGAACAGCTTCACGACGCGGTTTTCGCGGTCAAACAGCAGCCGCGTCGCGCTGTCGAGCGCGGTGCGCACCTTATCCGTCTCACCGCCGCCGAGCACCGCGAAGCTCTGCGCAATCGAGTCAATGCGGCACTCGTCGCAGGTCGCGGAACCGAGCGGTTTGCCGTCGTCATACCACCCGCGCAGGAACCAATCGCCGTCCCAAGCCGCGTTCGCGGCGGCGGAGTAAGCGTCAGCCGCTCTGCCGTACCGCTCCGCCGACGCGCCATCACCCATTGCGACGCAAAGCTTTGCGAATCGCCGTGCCGTGTGCGCGAAAAACCACGTGAGCCACACGCTCTCCCCCGCGCCGCCCGCGCCGACGAGGTTCATGCCGTCGTTCCAGTCGCCGCCGCCAATCAGGCACAGCCCGTGCTTACCAGCACCGCGTGCGAGCACGAGGTTGATTGCGCGGCGGCAATGCTCATAAACCGATTCGGTTATTTCGCTTGCCATAGGCTGTTCATATCGTTCTTGTTCGTCGTCGTCCAACGGCGGTGACGCGATATACCGCGCAGTCTCGTGCGCCAAGCTCAAGTCCCCGGTTTTCTCCGTGTACTCGCACAGCGCGTAAACCAGCCACAGCAAATCGTCGCTGCACCGCGTCCGCACGCCGCGCTCGCACGTGCCGCGGCTCGCTTTCGGGTGCCACCAATGCTGCACGTCGCCCTCCTCAAATTGGTGCTCGCACGCCAGCAACAGTTGCGATTGCGCGATTTTCGGCTCGACTGCAATCAACGCGCACACGTCCTGAAGTTGGTCGCGGAACCCAAACGCGCCGCCGCTCTGGTACAGCGAAGTGCGCGCGAAAACGCGGCAGCACAGCGTCTGATAAACCGCCCAACCGTTCATGTAGCGGTTCAAGTTCTCGCTCGGGGTCCGCACCGTGACGCGCGACGTAATCTCGCGCCACCAATCCTTAGTCTGCGCAAGCAGCTCGCGCGCTTTATCTTCATTTGCACAGCTTTTGACCGTTTCGGTTTCCTCGCAACCTGTCACCAATACAAGCGTTCCGCGCGTAAAATATTTCGCCGCGATGACTGTCGGGAAACCCGCGCCCGTCTTGACGTCGAAGTCGCCGCGCATGAAGCTCGCTTTCGCGCAAGTGAACGCCGTTTCGCGCTCTGACGCTGCAAGGCTAAATACGCTAGAATAGTCCGTGTTGTAAGGGTTTTTCGCCGAAATAACTCCGTCCGCGCACTCCGTAATCACGTTCACCGACGGCAATTCCGAACCCGACAGCGCAACGTCCGTGCAGTACACGACCTCGCACGGCTCCGAAGTCTCGACTATCAGCACGCGCATCGCACCCTCCGGCGGCACGAACGCCATGGTTTTGACCACCAATTCGCCAATCTGTTTCTCCCAGACAGCAAACCCGAAACCATTGGTAATTTCACACTTATAACCGTCTCGGTCAGCGAAACATGACACATTTTCGCCGCCGACACTCACCGTCAACGTCTCGGGTCCGCGCGTCGCCAAGCTGTCGTTAATCCACGCATTTATTCGGTTCTCGCGCGCGTTCAGGTGCCACATGTGCCCCGTGCCCGCGTCGGTCGCAAGGAAGCCAAATTCGCGATTTGCGAGCACGTGGCTCCACGCGTTTTGCGGCAGCGCACCGTCAACCTCAAACGCAAAGCTGCCGTCCTCGCGGTAGCAAAATTGCGGCTCCGCCCCCGTTCCACGCGCGGGTTTACGAGCCGCTAACGGTTGCGCCGCAATGTGTTCTCGCATTGCCGTCTCACCCTCAACGCGTGTCGCAACCGCAAGTGCAGTCGCCGCCGCAGGCGCGGAGAGCGACGCGATGTGCACCCCGCCGCGCGCCGAAAGTCGGTGCTCAAGCCGCAATTCGCGCAGCAGTTGCAGCAACCCGTCCCGCAGCGGCGACATGTACTCCCCGCCCTCGTCAACGAGAAACAGCAAGTCGTATGCCGCCCCCAGCTCGGTTAAAAACGCGTGCTCAAGAATCAGCGTTCTTGCGGATAGTATTTCTTCGTCAACTTTGATAACCGATACGGTCAGAGCGTTGTCACCGGAGACTCCAAGGCTCCACAAAGCTGCCAGCCCTCCGCCGATTGCGCCGTACCTTTCCGACGGAATTTCGCGGTACGGCGACGGGTTTACAAGCTCTGACAACCGCGCCATCGCGAACTCCGTCTGCTCCGCCGTTAACCCTAGCCGCCGCGCCGTGTCGTCAAGCCTCCCGTGCGGACGCTCCAGCGAGCACAAAATACGCTCTAGCGAGCGCAACGCCGCGTCCTCGCTCCTCCCGGGCGCAAGCGCAAACCGCACTTTTTGCACCTCGCCCACCTTCAATGAAAGCTTAACTCGCGTGCAAACACACGGGTCAAGCACCGCGCCTACCGTCCCTAACGCCTTGCGCCGCAAAGACTCTCCGACATCGTCAATCTTCCCGCGCCCAAGCGCAACCTCCCGCGACGTGTCGTACGTGAACGGCGCGTCACACCCGAATGCGAGGTGCACCCGCCCGCCACGCGCCCGCGGTCTGCGACTAATCACGATTCTCGGGTACTCGTCGCCAATAATCGACGTTTCAATTGACAATTTCTGGAATGACGGATGCGACCGATAATCGCCCACTCTGGAGAGTACAGGTTCAAAGCAACAATACAATTCAACATCAATAACCGTATCGGTCATTATGCTCACTTCCCTAAGCTCTCCGGCATCATTGTCAGGCACCGAAACTGTCATCGCCGTCTCAATTCCGCCCACTTTCGCCGTCACCGTCGCGCACGCGCCGGTCAATCGCGACGAGTAACTCACCGCGTCGTCATACTCCGGCGCAGGTAACAGCGAGTACGTTTTCTCTCCAACTCGCAGGTAAAACGCAACCCCCGCACCACGTCCGTAAGCTTCGCTCTCCAGGCGCGTGAGCGCGAGTGACCGCCACTCCGAAAACGTCCGCCCTGTCTCGAAAACCGTTACGCCGTAAGCCCCATTCGACAGCAGCGTGCATCGCGGCAAGAACGCGTCGCACCCCTCGGTTGCAAAGCTCCACTCATTTGCGCCCGCCCGCGCGGGACGCTCCGACTCTTCACGCGGCAGACTTTTCAGCACAACGCCACCCACAGGAATCCGCTCCTCCATCAGCTCCGCATAAGCCGCCATGCTTTTATCACGCGCGAACCGCTCACGCATCACCGACCCGCACAGTTCGTTCGCAATAGCCACCATACTCATTCCCAAATGGTGCACCATGTACGTCTTAACTACCTCATAATCGCGCCCGCGTAACCTTGATTGCGTAAATTCAATAGCATCGTAGTGCCCATATTTCCCCTTTACTCCCATTTTTTCCAGCTCCGCAAGGTTACGAACCGCCCCACGTGCGTCCATTGGCAGCGCCAAAAATGACGCATAAGGCGCAATTACGCGGTCAAGCTCCATTCCGCGCTTCATCGCGAGCACCCCCACACCGTGCGCCTTGTACTGATAGCCGAGCACGTTGTCAAACGCGTAATACGCGCTCTCGGACATGCCCCAAGGGCGCGATTCGCGCTTGTGCGCATAGACGCAGAACTTCATCGTCTCATACGAAAGTGACTCTCTCGCAATGGGTAGCAGCAATGTCGGCATCATGTACTCGAACATCGTGCCAGTCCAACTCGCCATACCGCGATACCCGTCACGCGACACTAATGCGCGCGATAATGCCCGCCAATGCCGCCGCGGCACGTCGCCTTTCGCAATCGCCACATAACTCGCCTGCATCGCCTCCGAAGCGAGCAAATCGTAGCACCCATCAGTCAATTTTCCGGCGTCAACGTCGTACCCGATGCGGAACAAATGCCGCTCCGCGTCGTATAGCGGAGTGAAAACCATATCGGTCATAAGTCTGTTAGCTCTAGCCGCTATCGCGTTTTCTCCCAACTCAATAAGCCCCTCCCGCACGGCAATCAGGCACGCCGCAAGGTTGCCGCTGTCCACCGTCGAAACATACGCCGGCGCGAGCACCGCAAGCGTCTCCGTGTCATACCAATTATAAATGTGCCCATGCCATTTCGGCAAACGTTCAAGCGCGCTCAGCGTATTGCCAATTTTTCCTATTATTACCTCTTTCGAGCAAATGCCCAAATCATATGCAGCCAACGCGGACAGCATCGCAAGCCCAATATTCGTCGGCGAAGTCCGCGTTGCAAGCCCGACTGACGGCTGCTCCTGAAAGTTGTCGGGCGGCAACCAGTTATTACCAGCCGTCCAAAAGTCCTCAAAATACCGCCAAATATCCACCGCGCACCCCTGCAAATACTGCTTTTCCGCGTTTCCGAGCTTCGACGCGCGCTCATGCTCGCGCCCGATTGCCCACGCGTAAATCGGCGTCAAGCCCCAAACAATCGCGACCGCAATCGTCGGTGCGCGCGGCGATAAAACCGCAACAATTACCGACGTTGCGACCACAGGGAGCATTGCGCCGAAATACGCCCACAAACCGTTGCGCCGCAGCAGTTCTGAGTCCGCCGCCGTCACCCACTCCAGCATCTTTCGCTTTGTGAACACCATACGAAACAGCGCGGTTACAATCGCCGACGCGCACGTCCACGCCTCGAATGGAAGCAGAACCAATCGCGTTAACGTCCGCGCTAGTCTGCCCCCGAACCCTGACAACACAAAGGATATATATCGCACTCTCCTATGCGGCGCGGTCGTCACAGACGAAACCAGCAGCTCACTAACAGCCATCGCAGCAGCGATAACCGATACGGTCAAAAGTATTGCGTCCATAAATGTCAATCCAACTAACAGGGAGATAATCGTCGCAACGGGCACGAGACTGCGCCTTAAGTTGTCCGCGATTTTCCACCTATCAATCGCACTCAAAGGGTTACGTTCGCGCGTCACAAATCCCGGCACACGCGGTAAAAGCCACGGCGCGGTCTGCCAGTCACCCCGCACCCAACGGTGCAACCGCGCGTAGTACGGCAGCACACGCGACGGGAACCCGTCCGTCAGCTCAATGTCGCCCGCAAACCCGCACCGCAAGTATGCACCCTCGAGCAAATCGTGCGACAATATGGTATTTTCAGGAAATCTCTCGTCCAAACAGCTCAAATACGCGTCAACATCAAGAATTCCTTTACCCGTAAACGACCCTTTACCCACCATATTTTGGTACACATCTCCCGACGCGCCGCCGTAAGGGTCAACTCCGCCCTGACCCGCGAACAACCGCGCGAACTCCGTCTTAATTGAAGCCGCAAGTCCCACCGACACACGCGGTTGCAAAATCGCGCTACCACGCACGACGACATGCTTGTTTGTATCCATAACTACGCGATTCAGCGGGTGCAACATTGCGCCAATCAACGCCTTAGCCGTGCCCGCGCGTAACCTCGTGTCTGCGTCAAGCACAATCAAAAACCGCACGTCCCGCGGCACGCTCCCGCGCATATTTCCCTTGCCGCGCAACAGTTTGCACAGTTCGAGCACCGCTCCGCGCTTACGTTCATGCCCCGCAAACACGCCGTCTCGCTCGTTCAAAACCCGCTCGCGCCACAGCAGGAAAAACCCGCCGCCCGACTCGGCATACTTCTCGTTCAACGCCGCAATTTCGTGCTCCGCAGCCTGTAAATACAGCGAATCCGTCGGTTCCTCGGCGTTCTTCGACTCCGCGAAGTCGCACAAAAGCCCGAACATCAGGTTCGCACCCGCGTCGCGATTCGCCAGCCGAAACTCCTCCAAAAGCCGCGCCGCGCGCACCCCGGACTCCTCCGAAGTCAGCAGCACCGTCGTCACCGCGAGCGTCCGACCCTCATGCGGCACCCCGTTTTCAAGCTCCAAACGCGGAACGCGATTTGGACGCATTACCCTTAAAACAACCCTATCCGCAATATTTTTAACCGTTTCGGTTATCGGCAATAGCAGCAAAAACGCAGGAAAAACGCGCTTCAGCAGCACACCAATAATCACCGCGAAAAGCACCGACGCACTGACAACCGCCCAAATGTAACCCACGCCGGTTCGTGACTTCGCGTCCATTCCCAACGGACGCTCGAAAATGTAACAACCGACATGCTCGCCCGACGACGACGCGAGAGCCGCAACCTTTTCCGCCGCCGCAAGCTCGTCCATTCCGCGCACGCGCGCAAGCCGCGCAACCTCGCGCCTGTAGTCCGCCCGAGTATCGTCGTCCATCTCGCCGTAAACACCCGCAGGGTCTTGCAGCAGAATGCGTTCCAGCCTATTGCACCGCGCGAGCACCCTCGACGTATCGAAGCTCGCAAGAAACCGTAGCGACGTGAAAACGCGCTCAAACACCCGCGCATCGCCCCTGCCGCACTCCAATTCGTCGCAACCGCGCCGCAGCTCCGCCACCAACTCCAACTTCAAAATCGTCGGCAAAAGGTACAGCTCGCATTCGCGCGGCGGACGCTCATATTCAAAATCTTGGTTCAAATAACCCTCAAGCGCGTCCTCCGTAACCGCAAAATCGCACGACTTCAACAGCGCAGCCGCGTAATCCGCAATGTACAGCTCCGAAATCTTACCTCTCGGCAACCGCCGCGCGGCGCGCAAATCCATGAGCGCGGTCTTACCCTCGCGCTCCGCCAAGTATCGATTGTCAAGCAACCACTCGCCCGATTTATCCGCGTTCGTCGCGCTGTCCGAGCCCGCAAACCGCTCCGCCGCAGTCAGTACCGCCTCAAGCTCTCGCCCATATCGCCGCGCCGCGCCGCGCACGGAAATTTCCGCATTCTTCATATGACTCCCCTTTTGTGCACTATGTTGCTTGCGTAGTATTTCCGCTATGATATGCAAAAATCCTCACACTAAGTGAGGATTTGCATTTTATCGAGTCTCCGAGCGTTACTTCGTTCCGAATAACCTGTCGCCCGCGTCGCCAAGTCCGGGCACAATGTAACCGTGGTCGTTTAAGTACAGGTCGAGCGCGCCCGCGAAAATATCCGTGTCGGGGTGCTCTTTTTGCAGACGCGCAACTCCCTCCGGCGCGGCAATCAGGCACAGAAACTTTACGTTATTGCACCCGCGCTTCTTCAAAAAGCTCACCGTAGCGGCGGCTGTACCGCCCGTCGCGAGCATCGGGTCAATTACAAATACTTCCATTTCCGCAATCTCGCTCGGCAGCTTGCAGTAATATTCCACAGGCTCAAGCGTCTCGGGGTCGCGGTAAATGCCCACATGCCCGACCTTCGCCGTCGGCATTAGCGCAAGCATCGCGCCCGTCATGCCGATACCCGCGCGCAGAATCGGCACGAGCGCAATCTTCGGGTTCTCCAGCGTCTCAAACTCGCCCCCCGTTACAGGCGTTTCAATCTTCGTCTTTGTCAGCGGCAGGTCGCGCGTCGCTTCATAGCAAATCAGCATCGCGATTTCCTCCGCCAGCTCGCGAAATTCCTTGACGCCCGTGTTCTTGTCCCGCAGGATTGACAGCTTGTGCTTAATCAGCGGGTGCTCCATTACCACAAATTTACCCATTTCAACATACCTCTTTCTCAATCAATATTTTCACCGCCTCAACCGCGACGCGGCAGGCAAGTGTTGTATCGTGACTATCCGTATTCGGCAAGCCGAGCCGCGCGCGCTCCTGATTCCACACCGCCATGAGCACGCAACCCGCCCGCAGTCGCAGCGTCCCCGCGACGATGTACAGCGCCGCGCTCTCCATCTCGCTGGCGAGCGCGCCCGCGCGAACCCACGCGTCCCACTTCGACTGCAATTCGCCCGCAATCGGCATACGCGCGGGGTCATGCTGCCCGTAAAACGAGTCCTTGCAATGCACAACGCCGACATGTCGCTGCGCCGAAAGCGCGTCCGCCGCCAGAACAAGCGCGTTCGTTACCTCCAAATCCGCGACGGCGGGGAACTCAAGCGGCGCGTATTCGCGCGTCGTGCCCTCCATGCGAATCGCGGCGTTCGCAATCACAACGTCGCCGCCCATAACGCCCAAGTCCATTCCGCCGCACGTGCCGACGCGCAGCAGCGTCTTAACCCCCGCAACGGCAAGCTCCTCAACCGCAATCGCCGTCGAGGGTCCGCCCATGCCCGTGGACATCACGAGCACCGTCTCTCCGCCGACCTCACCCAGCCAACTCGTATACTCGCGATTCTGCGCGTGGAACCTCGGATTTTCAAGCAGACGCGCGATGCTCTCAACGCGCCCCGGGTCGCCCGGCAGCAGCGCGTACTTCGCCCCGCATGCGTCGGTAAAGCCTATGTGATACCCCCGCGGCAAAAAACTCTCCATTCAGTCTCCCTCATTCCCGTCGCCGAGCGCGACTACGGCGGAGCTGCACCCGATTCTGTCGCAACCCGCGAGTATAAACGCCTCAATCGCCGCTCGCGTCCGAATCCCGCCCGAAGCCTTAATCTTCACGTTTTCGCCGATATGCCGCCGAAACAGCTCAATGTCCTCAAGCGTCGCGCCCGAGTTGGCAACGCCGCTTCCGAACCCCGTTGAGGTCTTGATATAATCCACGCCGCGCGCCGTGACAATCTCGCACAGCGCAATCTTTTCGTCCTCCGTCAGGTAACACGTCTCAACAATCAGCTTAAGCGTTTTCCCCCGCGTCACCTCGCGCAGCAGCGCAACCTCGCGGCTCACAGCGTCGAAGTCCCCGTTTTTAACGTCGCCGACGTTCACAACAGCGTCCACCTCGTCCGCGCCGTCCTCGAGCGCGAACCGCGCTTCCGCCGCCTTAATCTCCGCCGCGTGATAACCGAGCGGGAACCCGACAACCGTGCCGATGCGCAGCTTCGGAAACGCCTGACGCGCACGCGCAATATAAGTCGGCGGAATACAAACGCTCGCCATGCGCAGCCGCTCCGCCTCGCCGCACAGCGTCAAAATCTGCGCGAGCGTCGCCGTCGGTTTCAGTAGCGTGTGGTCGATTTTTGCGTAAATCTCCGACTTCTCCATAATGCACCTCTCAATTCGGACGTAAATTCACCTGAAAACAATACAACATTCCGCCAATTATGTCAAGTTTTATGGTTGACGCGCGGGGCATATCCGTATATAATCGCATTATGTGGTGTTACACCACGCACGCAAAGCAGCAACGGATTGTTACTAAAAATACGGTTTACTGTAAGGATTGGACATGCATTATGATTGGTGATTTCAAACGGTTTGACATGGTCAAAAAACCCAAGCGGCAAAAGCGTTATCTCACGCCCGTGACGTGGGCGGTCAGCTTCCCGTCAAAGTGGGCGCGCCGCGCCAAGATTAAGAAAACGGGAATGGCGGGCATTAAGCCGCCGTACCTCCTGCTCTGCAACCACAATTCGTTTCTTGACTTCAAGATTATGACGGCGGCAATCTTCCCGCACCGCGCGAATTACGTCGTCGCCATTGACGGCTTCCTGCACATGGAGTGGCTGCTGCGGCGCGTCGGCGCAATCGGCAACCGCAAGTTCGTCAACAGCACTCTGCTCGTCAAGAACATGATTCACGCGAAGAACAACGGCGATATTGTCGTCATGTTCCCGGAGGCGCGGTATTCCCTCTGCGGAACGTCCGCCGTACTGCCCAATTCCGTCGGCAAGTTTATCCGCCTGCTCGGTATACCCGTCGTCACGCTCATCATGCACGGGCACCATGTACAGGCTCCGTTCTGGGGCGAAAAGGGTCGCGGCGCGTCCCACCTTGAGTCAGAGCTGCGCCTGCTCTTCACGCCGGAGGAAACCAAGTCGCTCACCGTGGACGAGATTAACACCCGCCTGAGAGCGGCGTTTAAGTACGACGACTTCGCGTGGCAGCGCGACAGGCAGGTTAAGATTCCGCACACGGACCGCGCGCGCGGTCTGCACAAGGTGCTGTATCAATGCCCCGAGTGCGGCGCCGAGTACCGCATGAGCTCCGTGCGGGACGAGCTGTGGTGTCAGGTGTGCGGACAGCGGTGGAACATGTCGCAATACGGGGAGCTTTCCGCCGTCAACGGCGTAACGCGCTTCTCGCACATTCCCGACTGGTACGAGTGGGAGCGCGAGAATGTGCGCCGCGAGATTCGCGAGGGTACATATTCCCTGAAAGTCAGCGCAATCGTCGATTCTTTGCCGAACACGCGCGGCTTCAAGGAACTCGGCGAAGCGGAGCTGTGTCACAACATGGACGGTTTCACTCTTAAGGGCACTTATCGCGGCGAGCCATATGAGGAAACTTGGAAACCGCGCTCGCTGTATTCGTGCCACATCGAATACGACTACAAGCACCGCCGCGCGGACTGCATCGACCTTAACACCGCGACGGACACGCTGTATATTTACCCGCAAGGGCGCGACTTCGCCGTCACGAAAATCGCCCTCGCCACAGAGGAGCTGTACGAATTTACAGGCAAGCCCAATCTCGCAAACGCGAATTAGCGCATTAGCTTAAGCGCGACTTTCAAGCCCGCGCGCAGCCACCACGGTTCCATGCGCCGACCTACTGCCTCCAAGTGCTTCGATATTTCGATGTGCTGGGGGCATTGCTTTTCGCATTTGCCGCACTTTACGCATCGCCGCGCGCTGTAGTTCTTGCGCGGGTCCGTCGCGCCGATGCTCGTGATATACTGCTGCAACCCCGAGACAAGCCCCACCGCGAACGACATATTGTAAGCCGCGAAGCACCCCGGGATATTGACCCCCTGCGGGCACGGCATACAGTAATTGCACCCCGTGCACGGCACCTTGTAAGTCTCGCGGAACGCCGCGCGCACAGGCTCGTAAACCGCAAGCTCACGCTCCGAAAGCGCGCCGACAGTCGCGTCCTCCGCCGTGTCGCAGTTGTCCTCCAACTGTGCAAGGCTGTCCATGCCCGACAGCACGACTGTCACCTCCGGCTGATTCCACAGCCAACGGAAGCTCCATGACGCGGGCGTGCGCTTACTGTCCGCCGCGCGAAAAGCTTCCTCCGCGCGCTTCGGCAACCCGCTCGCGAGCTTCCCGCCGAGGTTCGGCTCCATGATTATGACAGGCAGTCCTTTCTCGCTCGCGCGCTTCAAGCCCGCCTTGCCCGCCTGATAATTCTCGTTCATGTAGTTGTATTGAATCTGGCAAAAATCCCAGTCATACATGTCCAGCAGCTTCAGGAACTCGCCCTGCGTCCCGTGGAACGAAAACCCGACATTGCGAATCGCGCCCGAAGCTTTTTTCTCCGCGAGCCATCGCTCAATGCCGAGTCCGCACAGGCTCTCCCAAATCGAAGAACCCGACAGGTTGTGCATGAGGTAATAATCCACATGGTCGGTCCGCAACCTCTCAAGCTGCGTCGCGAACAGCGCGTCAAAATCCTCCGTCCTGTGGCACTTTTGCAGCGGCAGTTTCGTCGCGATAAACACACGGTCGCGCAATCCCGTCCGCGCGAGAATGTCGCCGAAAATCTCCTCGCTCCCGGGGTAGATATATGCCGTGTCAAAGTAATTGACCCCGCGCTCGACAGCTTCGACAATCAGCCGCTCCGTCGCCGCCGTGTCGGTCTGCATCGTCCGCCCGCGCGGGAATCTCATGCATCCGAACCCCAATGCCGACAGCTCGTTCCCGCTCCTCGCGTCTTTCCTGTATTGCATAAACTCTCCCCCTATTTTCCAATACATGAAATGTATTGCGTTTTACTATAAAATGTTGTAGAATAACGTCAATATTTATCGGCAATAGTCATAAAATTCTTACTTTCGGAGGTAATCGCCATGGCAAGACGCGACAAGGAAAATTACTATCTCGACATAGCCGAAACCGTGCTTGAGCGCTCCACCTGTATGCGGCGCAAATACGGCGCAATCATCGTGCTGAACGACGAAATTGTGTCTACGGGCTACAACGGCGCGCCGCGCGGTCGCAAAAACTGCATGGACCTCGGCGTGTGCACGCGCGATAAGCTGAATATCCCGTCGGGCGAACGCTATGAGCTGTGCCGCAGCGTCCACGCGGAGGCGAACGCCATAATTTCCGCCTCGCGCCGCGCCATGATTGGCGCAACGCTCTACCTCTCTGGTCGCAACAGCAAAACGAACGACTTGCTTGCGGACACAACGTCCTGCTCCATGTGCCGCCGACTGATTATCAACGCGGGAATTACAAAGGTCGTCTGCCGCGTCTCGGCTGACGAGTACACGGTCATACCCGTCCGCGACTGGATTTTCGGCGACGAATCGCTCAGTATGAAAGGGTAGCATAAATGGAATTTTTCACCGCATATCAGTTCCTACTTCCACTTCAACTCAATATTTTTGTATGTAGTTAGCTCATCCATATTGTAATTAAATGTAATTTCTACATCGTTTTCCCAGCTTTTAATTGCGTCGCTATAAATTTCCCATTGCCGACTACGAGTATCTATTAACCATCTGAGGTGTTCAACTATTTCATAACGCGTTAATATCTTACGGTCAATTATAAACGCTATTATCATTTGACGTTCCTCTTTATCCGGACCATTATCATTGTTCACGTTATAGCCCCAAAGGTGTAATACTGATTCAGGCGCTAACGACCCATACCGACCTTTACCACCCATCCCAGAACTTTCCCTGCGCAATAAAAGCTTACCCACTTTTTTCTCTACATTCAATAATTCTGTTTTTCTTACGTAAATTTTATCACAATTTTTACACAAGGACGCTAACACTTTAGCTTTTCTCAATCTCTTGAGTACAGGCACTATTATCGCTACATCCTCGAAGTTTCTTCTTTTGTCTCGTGAACATTTAACGCACACGCAATGCTGGGTGTAGACATATACCGTCCTCGGAGTGCTATCCTCAAAAAAATTAATTACTCGATTTTCTTTCTTTGAAACATTAGGCAAATTTGCTTGTGCCGCAAATCTCTTTTTACTCAACAATTCCATTATCGCATCATGCACACTTTTTTCACATGTAAGGTAATTTTCAAATGCCTCCGGATATTGAAATTGCTTTGGGTCTTTTAATCTATTAAATTCAACAAATACGTACTCCTGTCCTGAAGCGCCTTTCTGATGCTTGACAATAACACCCTCTCCACAACTTTTGTTCTTTACATTCAAACCAACTATTTCCATCTTAATAGCCACCTTAAATTAAATATTTGCTTCTCAATTTCGTTCACTTACGCTCAGTCCTTTTTGACTTTCTATGTATTACCTCCTTTAACTTTTCGCTTACCGCCCTTCGGCGGGCTGTCAGGTCGCACCAAGCAATGCTTTCCGAACCCGATTAGGTCCTCGCGCCCCGCTGCTTTCAGCGCTTCGATTACCACGCGCCGCTTTTCGGGTCTGCGCCATTGCAGCAGCGCGCGTTGCTGCGACTTCTCGCGCGGCGTTTTCGGCACGTAAACCGGCTCCATCGTGCGCGGGTCAATTCCCGTGTAGAACATGCACGTCGAAAGCGTGCCCGGCGTCGGGTAAAAGTCCTGCACCTGTTCCGGTTGCCGCCCCGTTTTGTGCAAATATTCAGCAAGTGTAACCGCGTCCGCGAGCGAGCTGCCCGGGTGCGACGAAATCAGGTACGGCACCAGAAATTGCTGCTTACCGTATCGCTCGTTTAACTTTACATATTTTTCCATAAATCTGTTGTAGACAGCGTTCGGCGGCTTACCCATGTAGTCGAGAACGCTGTCTATGCAATGCTCGGGCGCGACCTTGAGTTGACCCGATATGTGGTTTTTGACAAGCTCGGGGAAGAACTCGCCGTTTTTATCGAGCAGCAAATAATCAAATCGAATACCCGAACGCACGAACACTTTTTTCACGCCGGGAACCGCCGCGAGCTTGCGCAGCAACAACAAATAGTCCGTGTGGTCCGCGTCCAGGTTGCCGCAAGGCGTGGGCGTAAGGCAGTTTTTCCCGACACACAGCCCATCCTTTAGTTGCTTCTTGCACGACGGGCGGCGGAAGTTCGCCGTCGGACCTCCGACGTCGTGAATATAGCCCTTGAAGTCGGGCATCTTTACAATTTCTTCCACTTCATGTACGAGCGACGCGTGACTGCGCGCCGTCACCATGCGTCCCTGATGGAACGCAAGCGAGCAAAAGTTACACGCGCCAAAGCACCCGCGGTTGTGAATCACGGAGAATTTAACCTCTTCTATCGCGGGCACACCGCCGCGCTCCGCGTAACTCGGGTGCGGCTCGCGCATGTAAGGCAACTCCGAAACGCGGTCGAACTCCTCCGTCGTCAGCGGCATCGACGGCGGGTTAACAATCATCACACGCCCCGCAACCCGTTGCGCCACAGCGCGTCCGCGCACGGGGTCGTGCTCATCGTACTGCGTCATGTTCGCCTCCGCGTATGCGCGCTTGTCGCTCGAAACCTGCTCAAACGACGCGCACTCAACGAAAGGAAACCGCGCCGCGTCCGTGTCGCGCGCGATAAACGCCGTGCCGCGAATGTCGGTCAATTCCGTTACAGCTTCGCCTTTTGACAGGCGGCGGGCAATCTCGCGCGTAGCCGTTTCGCCCATTCCGTAGGTCAATAGGTCCGCCTTGCAGTCGAAAATAATCGGGCGGCGCACCTTGTCGTCCCAGTAATCGTAGTGCGCGAATCGCCGCAGCGACGCTTCCAATCCGCCGACAATAATTGGCAATTCGGGGAACGCTTCGCGGGCGCGCACGGCGTAGGTGATGCTCGCGCGGTCGGGACGAAGCCCCGCCTGCTTGCCCGGCGAGTAAAAGTCCTCGCTTCGCGTTTTTTTCGCCGCCGTGTACTTCGCAACCATCGAATCGAGGTTGCCCGCTCCGACGAGCACCGCGTAACGCGGTCTGCCCATCGCGGCAAAATCCGCCGCATCGGTCCATTTCGGTTGCGCCAAAATCGCTACGCGGAACCCGTCCGCCTCCAAAACGCGCGCGATTACGGTCGCGCCAAAGCTCGGGTGGTCAACATAAGCGTCGCCCGTAACGACGAGAAAGTCATAATAATACCACCCGCGCGCAATCATTTCGTCGCGCGAGATTGGCAGAAAATCCTTATATTTCACAGCGACACCTTAATATTCAGAGCAAGTTTAACCGAATCGGTTTGCGGCTTGAAGCCATGGTAAGCGAGGAACCCGCGCGACGGCTCGTCAGTCGGCAGCGTCTCAAGCGTGCCGCGCCCGAGCCTTCGGAACGTTGAAACGGCTTGCCCGATTAACTGCACGCCCATGCCCACCCCACGGTGCGTTTCGTCCAACTCGAAGTGCGCAAGCGTGCCGACCCCGCACTCCGCACCCTCGCTCATGTCGAGCGTCAGGAATCCGACGCGCCGTTCACCGAGCAGCGCGTCAACGCGCTCGTCGCCGTCGGGCACAAATCGGATATTGAAGTCGCTGTTTCCGCCCTCGCTCGCGCGTGCGCGCCACCACTTTTGCTTTGCGAGAGTAGAGTTTTCCGCCGCCAAGTGCGAGTTGTCGCCGTAATAATCAAGCCTGACCGCGCCGCCGCCAAACGTGAGCCGCGTGACGGAAGTGTTGTCGGAGTGCGGAATCGTTTTCAGCCCCTCGGTTGTGGTAATCCCGTGCAGCCCGCTGACGAACGAGCGCAGCGCAACTCCATGCGTAAATATTGCAATCACAGCGTTTGAACCGATTCGGTTTTCCGCATCGTCAGCAATCGCAACCACAGCGCGCGCCACGCGCTCCGCCACGTCGTCGAAAGCTTCGCTTCCGTCCGTCGCCCAATTCCACGGGTCGTTGTTAAAGGCGTGCAACAGTTGCGGTGACTCGCGTTCAATCTCGCCGAACGGCAAGTCCTCCCACGCACCCATGTTAATCTCGCGCAAATCCGGCGTAGTTTGAATCTTCAGGTTATGCAGCTCCGCAAGAACCGAAGCGGTTTTTTGAGTTCTGAATAGGTCGCTTGAGTAAATCGCGTCAAACCTCTTGCCCTCAAATCTGCGCCCCAAATCGGCAATTTGCCGCAGCCCGCGTTCAGTTACAAGGCTGTCATAATGCCCGTGAATACGGCGGTAGAGGTTACCCTCCGCCTCCGCGTGCCGAATTATGTAAATCTCACTCAATTTAGAAGCACACCTCCGCAAAGCTCCGAAACGGAGCCGATTTCGTTCTGCCGCAAGTACTTTTCAATGCCGTCGCGCACTTTCAGCGGCGCAAGCGGGTCAACGAAGCTCGCGGTGCCAACGGCGACCATGTTCGCACCTGCTAGCAGCATCTCAACCGCGTTGTCGCCCGTCGCAATTCCGCCCATACCGATAATCGGAATCCTTACGGCGCAACGGGTTTGCCACACCATGCGCACCGCGACTGGGAATATCGCGGGTCCCGACAACCCGCCGACGTTGTTCGCCAGCACAGGTCGGCGCGTACGCGTGTCGATGCGCATGCCGAGAATCGTGTTGATGAGCGAAAGCGCGTCCGCGCCCGAATCCTCGCACGCGCGCGCAATGTCCGCGATGCTAGTCACGTTCGGCGAAAGCTTAACAATAATCGGCACCGTTGAGCGCATTTTTGCTTCCCGCACAACGGAACTGACCGATTCGGTCGAGGTGCCGAAGTGCAACCCGCCCGCTTTCACGTTCGGGCACGAGACGTTTAGCTCAATCATGTCAACGCCCGCCGCCGAGAGTTTTTCGCACATCTCGCCGTACTCCGCGACGGTGCCGCCGGAAATATTTGCGATTACGCGCGTGTCGAATTTGCGCAGGTTCGGCAACTCGTTCGCGATAAACGCGTCAACCCCGGGGTTCTGCAAACCGACGGCGTTGAGCATGCCCGACGGCGTTTCCGCAACGCGCGGTGTCGCGTTTCCGAGTCGCGGCAGCGGCGTCAACCCCTTGACGCAAATCCCGCCAAGCTCCGACAAATCGTAAAATTCACCGTACTCGCGCCCGAACCCAAATGTGCCCGAAGCGGTGACGACAGGGTTCTTAAACTCTACTCCCGCAATGGTTACGCGCATATCAGGGTTCATAGAATCACCTCCCGAGAGTCAAGAACCGGACCGTCTCGGCACACGCGCCGATTGGCAATTTCGCCGTCCTTACGCGTCGCGCAGACGCAAACGAGACACGCGCCAACGCCGCAAGCCATGCGCTCCTCAAGCGAAACCTGACACGTCACGCCGTGCCGTTCCGCAACCTCCGCGACCGCGCGCAGCATCGGTCTCGGTCCGCACGCGAGCACCGCCGCAAATTTTCGCGCGCTCAAAAGCTCCTCCAGCGGTGCCGCGACCGTTCCGTGCCGCCCGAAAGTTCCGTCGTCAGTCGTTATGTAAACCTCGCGGCACACCGTCGCGAACTCGCGCGCGAGTATAACATTCGGCTTTGACCGAAACCCGAGTATCGCCGTAACACGGCTCGTTGCAACGTCATTAACCGATTCGGTTTGCGCCGTTTTTGCCGCCGACAGCAGCGGCGGCGACCCGATTCCCCCGCCGACGACGAGAATTTCGCCCTCCGGAATGTCGAACCCGTTACCGAGCGTTCCTAGCACGTCGAGTACATCGCCCACCTTGCGCTCCGCGAGAAACTGCGTCCCCGCGCCCTTGAGCGCGAACACGATTGTCAGCTCGTCGCCCGTTACATCACAAATCGAAATCGGGCGGCGCAGCAAATTTTCGCCGCACTTAACGCCGATAAACTGCCCCGCGCGCGCCGTCCGCGCTAACTCCGCAGATTCAAACGCGAGAGCCACCACGTCGTCCGCGAGCTGCGCCCTGCGAACAACGCGGCACAAAACCTGTTGCATTGCAATCACTTCCCTGTTGTGAACGGCTATCTGCCGTCAATATACTTCGCGGCGTTCAGCGCGGCAATTTGCCCCTCGCCGACCGCTTTCGCGATTTGGTGCGGTCGTCCCGCGCAGTCGCCGGCGGCGAAAACGCCGTCAATATTCGTGCGCATTCCGCTGTCAACGCGGATACTTCCGTCCTCCGTCGTCTCAAGCGCGGGCAGGAGCGACGAATACGCAATCGTGTTGCGGAATATGAAAACGCCGTCGCACGGGTAATCCACGCCGTCGGCGTTAACGGCAGTAACTTGTTTATCTCCAACTATTTTGACCGATTCGGTCATCAGCTCGGTCACATTGCACCCGATACTTTTCAGGTAATCCGCTTCCTCGCGCGCGTCGGGCGACAGGCAGATTGCGACGACATTCTTGCCGCGATACAGCATTCCGTCGCACGTCGCGCAGTACGAAACGCCGCGCCCCAACAGCTCGCTCTCGCCGTCAAACAGCGACACCTGCTCCGCGCCGGTTGCGATAATCAACGCTTTCGCCGTGATAAACTCGCTGCCGTAACTCACGCCGAACTTCCCGCCCGCGCTGATTGCGGACAGAGCGCGCCCCGCGATAAGCTTCGCGCCCGCTCCCTGCGCGTGCGCCGTCAACTCGCCCGAGAGCTTTGCGCCCGAAACCCCCGGGAATCCCGGGTAATTGTCGATAACGCGAGCCTTGTAAAGCCCGCTTTCGGCTCGCGGATTGGACAGCACCGCAACCGCCTTACCGCGCGCGCGCACTGAAATCGCGGCGGACAGACCCGCGGGACCGTTACCGATGATAATAATATCGAAAATATTGTCGCTCATTGTGCACCTCCAAATGCAGACTGCTTTTATTCTAGCACAAATAGCTTGTAATTGCTATAGTTTTCGTTTATAATAACTCATTATACCCGCATGGCGTAACAACTCAACCGACAACATTTTGGAGCTGATTATATGGAAGAAATTTCAAAAAACTTTATACAGGCGTTTATCGAGGAAGATTTAGCACCCGGCGGCAGATTTGAGGGGCGGACTATCCAAACGCGCTATCCGCCGGAGCCGAACGGCTATCTCCACATCGGGCACGGCAAGGCGCTGACGATAGATTTCGGAACCGCCGAGAAGTACGGCGGCTCTTGCAATCTGCGGTTTGACGACACAAATCCCGCAAAAGAGGACGAGGAGTTCGTTGACGCGATAATCCGCGACATTGAGTGGCTCGGTTTTGAACCGGCAAACGTATTTTTCGGCAGCGACTATTTCCCCGCGACTTACGAGCTTGCCGTCGGACTTATAAAAAAAGGACTCGCCTACGTCTGTGAGCTTTCGCCGGAGGAGTTCAAGTCGCGGCGCGGCGACATCGGCATACCCGCGACCTCGCCCTATCGCGACCGCCCGATTGAGGAATCGCTGAACCTGTTTGAGCGCATGAAAAACGGCGAATTTCCAGAGGGCGCGATGACGCTCCGCGCGAAAATCGACCTCGCCAGCGGCAACTTCAACATGCGCGACCCCGCGCTGTACCGTATCCGCTATGTCGCCCATCATCGGCAGGGCACAAAGTGGTGCATCTACCCCATGTACGACTTCGCGCACCCGATTCAGGACGCGCTGGAGGGCATCACGCACTCGCTCTGCTCGCATGAATATATCGACCACCGCCCGCTGTACGACTGGGTAATCGAAAACTGTGATGTGCCGTCAAAGCCGCGCCAGATAGAGTTCGGGCGGCAGAATATCGAGTACACGATACTCAGCAAGCGCAAGCTGCGCCGCTTGGTTGAAGAAAACTTCGTTGACGGGTGGGACGACCCGCGTATGCCTACGCTCTGCGGGCTGCGCCGTCGCGGTTACACGCCCGAGGCAATTCGCGGCTTCATCGCGCTGACAGGTATCGCGACAACTCCGAGCACGGCGGAATACGCGCTGCTTGAGCATTGTCTACGCGAGGACCTGAACGCTCACGCGCCGCGCGCAATGGCGGTGCTCCGCCCGATAAAGCTCGTCGTCACGAACTATCCCGAGGGCAAGTCCGAGAGCTTTGACGTTGAAAACAACCCCGAGGACGAAACGTCCGGCACCCGCTCCGTAACGTTCTCGCGCGAGCTGTGGATTGAGGGCGACGACTTCATGGTCGAGCCGCCCAAGAAGTACAACCGCCTGTTCGTCGGCAACGAGGTGCGGCTTAAGTCCGCCTACATCGTCAAGTGCACGGGCTATGACGCGGACGCGGACGGCGCGGTTACAACCGTGTACGCCGAGTATGACCCCGAAACGCGCGGTGGTAACACACCCGACGGTCGCAAGGTTCGCGGCACGATTCATTGGGTGGACGCGGCGAACGCCGTCAACGCCGAGGTTCGGCTGTACTCCAACCTGTTCTCGGAGCCTGAACCCGACTCACTTGAGGACTTCACGACGGCGCTCAACCCCGATTCCCTTGAAATTCTGCCGAATTGCAAGCTCGAACGCTCACTCGAAGCGGCGACCGCGCCGCAGTCGTTCCAGTTCCTCCGCATGGGCTACTTCACGGTTGACTCCAAATATTCCGCACCCGACAAACCGGTTTTCAACCGCGCCGTCGCGCTGAAGGACGGCTTCAAGGTATAAAGAAAGCACCGCAACAGCGGTGCTTTTTTTCTTATCGCTTATCAATCACTTTCGCAATTTTCGCGCCCGCTTCTTGGAACACCTGCACGACAACGACAAGAATCGCGACGGTTATCAGCATCGTGTCCTTCTGATAGCGGTAATACCCGTACCGAATCGCAATGTCGCCCAGTCCCCCGCCGCCGACGATTCCCGCCATTGCGGAGTAACCCAAAATCGTGGTAAGCGCGATAGCCGCGCCGAGCAGGAGCGACGGCTTTGCCTCCGGCAGCAGCACCTTTAGGATAATTTGCATTGACGACGCGCCCATTGCGCGCCCCGCCTCAACCGCTCCTCGGTCAACCTCGTTCAGCGACGACTCGACAAGCCGCGCGATAAACGGAGCTGCGCCCAGCACAAGCGGCACAACCGTCGCCGTCGAACCGATTGTGGTGCCCACAATAAAACGCGTCACGGGCAGCACCGCAATCAGCAGGATAAGAAAAGGAATCGACCGCGCCAAATTGATAATCAGCCCCACAAAACCATGCAATACGCGCGCGGGACGAATCCCGTCCCGACCCGTGACGACGAGCAAAATACCGAGCGGCAGCCCAATTATATAAGCAAGCGCGGTTGAGAGCACCGTCATGTACAGCGTTTCCCGCAACCCGCGCAGGAGCATTGGCAGCAAATCAGACACGCTCAAGCACCTCCTCTGCCGTAAGTCCGCGCTCTTCCAGCAACCGCGCAAGCCGCGTAATCGCCGCGCCGTCCGTCGTAATACCGCCGTCAGCGTGCAGCAATTCACGCGCCGCGCTCGTTCGCGGGTTCGCGAACACCTCGCGCACGTTGCCGACCTCCGCCACGTGCGTGCCACCGAGAATCGCAACGCGGTGACAAATCGTCTCAACGACGCGCATTTCGTGCGTAATCACAAGGATTGTCAGCCCGAACCGCCTGTTAATATCGCGCAGTAGCGACAAAATGTCGCGCGTCGTCCCGGGGTCAAGCGCACTCGTCGCCTCGTCGCAAATCAGCACCTTCGGGTGAGTTGCAAGCGCGCGGGCAATCGCGACGCGCTGCCGCTGTCCGCCCGACAACTGCTTGGGATAGCTCTTCGCCTTGTCCTCAAGTCCCACGAGCGCGAGCAATTCCGCCGCCCGCGCGTGAATATCGGCGCGTTTCCAGCCCGCGATTTCCATGGGAAAGCTGATGTTTTCCGTAACCGTGCGCTGCATAAGCAGGTTGAATTGCTGAAATATCATGCCGATTGATTGGCGCAGCTTATGAATTTGCGTGCGGCTCATGCGCGATAGCGGTTGCCCCTCAAACAGCACCTCGCCCGCCGTCGGTCGCTCCAAAAAATTGACGCAACGAGCGAGCGTCGATTTGCCCGCGCCGCTCTTGCCTATAATCCCGAAAACCTCTCCCGCTTCAATCGTGAGGTCAATGCCTTCGAGCGCGACAAGCCCGTTCGGGTAACGCTTACCCAGACCTTGCAGCTCAATAATGGACATTCCCCGCACCCCCTGTTTATCTTTTATGTAGCTTAAGGACGGGACGGCTCACGCCGCCCCGCCCTCTTTTTATCCGTCAGCTTAGGCTTTGGGGACGACGCCGCCCTCGTATGTGCTGTTGATGAACTCAACAATTTCCTTGCTTTGCAGAACCTTCACAAGCTCAACCAGCTCGGGGCGAGCTTCGTCGCCCTCACGAACCGCAATGATGTTCGCGAATGTCTCGGCGGCGAGTGAATCGCTCGCTTCACTTGCGAGCGCGTCCGTCGCGGCGTTCAGACCCGCCTCAAGCGCGTAGTTGCCGTTGATAACCGCAACGTCAACGTCCTGCAACGAACGCGGAATCTGCGCGGCTTCAAGCTCAACGATTTTCAGGTTCTTCGTGTTTTCCGCAATGTCATTAACCGTCGCGGACAGTCCTGAGCCGTCTTTCAGCTTAATCAGACCGTTCGCCTCAAGCAGCAGGAGCGCGCGCGCCTCGTTCGTCGTGTCGTTCGGCACGGCAATCTGCGCGCCGTCCTTCAGGTCGGCAAGCGAAGTGCTCTTGCCGGGGTAAATACCCAGCGGCTCGTAATGCACGTCCGCAAGCGCGACAATATGCGTGTCGTTCTGCCCGTTGAAGTCGTCAAGGTACGGGCGATGCTGGAAGAAGTTCGCGTCAAGCTCGCCGCTCTCAAGCGTGAGGTTCGGCTGAACATAATCGGTGAACTCAACGATTTCGAGCGTGATGCCCTTGGCGAGCAGCAGCGGCTTTGCGGCTTCGAGAATTTCCGCGTGCGGGACGGCTGTCGCGCCGATTTTGATTGTCGCGGGGGTAATCGTCGTCTCGGGTTCGAGCACGCCGCCCTCAACAACAAGCTCGTCCGGGCTGACGGCTGTGCCGTACACGGATTCAAGCGTTGCGGCGTAGTCCGCGTGGAAGAAGTCCTCGTCGCCCAGAGCAACGATTTCCTCGTTAATCCAGTTCAAAAGCGAAGCGTTGCCTTTCTTGACGGCGGGAGCAATCGTGTCAAGGCTGCCCAGCGTCGGGATACCGACGGTGAAGCCCGCGTTCTGCAATGCCCACGCGAGAACCTCGGTGTTGTCGGTTGACCAAGCGTCGCCGCGACCGTCAAGCATGGCGTTGATTGTCTCGGTGTAGCCGTCAAACTTCAGCAGAGTGACCTCGGGGTGATTGTCGGTGAAATATGTCTCGGCTGTCGTGCCCTTGGAGACGATGAGCGTCTTGCCCTCAAGCTGCGAAACGTCTGTAATCAGCGCGCTGTCGGGGCTTACCACGCCGAGTGCGACTTTCATGTACGGGAGAGCGAAGTCAACCTTTTCCTTGCGCTCCGCCGTAACGGTGAAGTTCGCGAGAATGATGTCAACCTTGTCAGTCTCTAAGAACTCGACGCGGCTCGCCGGCTCAACAGAGACATACTTAACCGTAACGCCGAGGTCCTTGCCGATGCGGTCGGCAAAGTACACGTCGTACCCTTGATACGCGCCGTTCGCGTCTATGAAGCCAAACGGCTGCTTATCGGAGAACACGCCGATAACGACCTCTCCGTCGGCTTTAATCTCTTCAACGGTGCGTCCAACATTCGTGACGGCGGGTTCCTCAACTTCGGGAGCCTCGCTCGGCGGCGCGGCAGGCGCTTCGGAAGCGGGAGCCTCGCTCGGAGGTGCAACGGGCTTCTCGGCGCAACCCGCCGCAAAAGCGAGCAGCAGAACGAGACTGAGCAGAAGTGCAACGATTTTCTTTGATTTCATTTTTCAGGATTCCTTTCTTTCTTTTCAAAGTGAAATATATTCAAGAATTGCTTTGCGCGTTCCGTCTGCGGATTCTTGAAAAACACATCGGGAGCCGCAATCTCGATGATTTTCCCCTCGTCCATAAACAAAACGCTGTCGGCAACAGCTTGAGCAAATTGCATCTCGTGCGTGACAATGAGCATCGTCATTCCCTCACGCGCGAGCTCGAGCATAACGTCCAGCACCTCCCGAACCATCTCGGGGTCAAGAGCCGCCGTCACCTCGTCAAACAGCATAATTTCCGGCTTCATCATCAGCGCGCGCAATATCGCGACGCGCTGCTTCTGTCCGCCGCTCAGCTCGCGCGGAAACGCGTCCCGCTTTGAGCTTAGTCCCACGCGCTGCAACAACGCGTCGGCTTCCGGTATAAGCTCTCGCCGCGCGCGCTTTTGCGCCTTTATCGGCGCGAGCAGCAGGTTTTCAAGCACCGTCTTGTGCGGGAACAGGTCATAGCTCTGGAACACCATACCGATTTTACGCCGCACTTCGTTCAGGTGCCGCCCTGTTCCGATAGGCTCGCCGTCCAGCGCGACTTCACCGCCCTGAATCTCCTCCAACCCGTTAATACATCGCAGGAGCGTGGATTTTCCGCAACCGGAGGGACCGACGACGACAAGCACTTCCCCGCGATTGACGGTCAGGTTCACATCGCGCAGAACGGGTTCTCCGCCATAGCTCTTGGTGAGGTTGCTTATTCGCAAAATTTCGTCCATGCTAGTCGCTCCATTTTCTTTCGAGCCAACCCGCGACGCGCGTAATCGGGTAGCACGCGATAAAATACAGGATAAAGATAGTGATGTAAATCCACAGCGCGGCGCTCGGCGCGGTGTATCGGTTGCCCTCAATAATCTGCTGCCCGACCTTCAGCACCTCAACGACGCCGATAAGCACGATTAGCGAGGTTGTCTTTATCATGCGCGTCGTCAGGTTAATCGCAAGCGGCACAAGCCGCCGTATCGTCTGCGGCAGTACGATGTAAGCGTACACCTGCAGCTTTGACAGCGAGAGCGCGTAGCCGCTGTTGTATTGGTGCCGCGGTATTGAAATCAGCGCGCCGCGCACGAGGTCGCCCATCTCCGCCGTGCCCCAAACTGTGAACACGATGACGGCGGACAACTCCCCCGTAA
>JAISKH010000004.1 GCA_031261325.1 Oscillospiraceae bacterium | reverse complement strand
CCGGCATGATTTCAAAGCTGAACATAAAGGTCGGCGACAAGGTGGAGGAGAATCAGGTGCTCGCCGTCGTCGAAGCGATGAAGATGGAGATTAACATCGCGTCCCGCATGTCGGGCGTTGTTTCGGAGGTGCTCGTCGCGGCGGGGCAATCGGTCAAGGCGGGGGAGTTGCTCGCGATTATCAAGTAGATTAAAGTGCTTATACATAGGGAAAAGCCCGCCGTTTGGCGGGCTTTTCGTTATTCGACCGTGAATGTCCCGAATATAATGTCCGTGACCTCACCGCCGTCCATGACGTTGAACGACAGGCGGTATACTCCCGACTCCAACTCGCCGTAGAGCATGTTCAGCGGCAGGAGCCAGTCCGCGCGTCCGTTCGCGTCCACGCCGTCGGCGAGACCGCACCAACCGACTTCCGAGCTATACGGCACAAGCTCCGTCGCGTCGCCGAACATGCGCTCCAGCGTCGGCGCGGCGTGCACCTCAATCGGTTCGTCCGTGAGGTTCACGAGCGTGTACGGCACCTCAAGCGCGTCGCGCGGGACGAACTCCGCAATTTCGACGTAATACTTTTGCGGCTCCGCGACGGGCGCAACTTCGGGCGCAGGCTCGGGGCTGTTCTCCGCGTCAATCTGCGGCAGCGATTCGGGCGGCGGCGCGGTATATTCGCCGGGCAATTCGCCGACTTCCGCCGCAGCGCCGATGGCGCAGCCCGTGAGTACGGTCAATACGGCGAGCATTAGGGTTAGCGCGATGATGTAAATTGGTTTCTTCATGTGGTTTTCACTCCTTCGCCCTTTAAGACGGAGCGCGGGCGGATTTGTTCCCGAAAAAAACGCAAAAAAACGGACGGTAAAAACCGCCCGTTAATATTGCTCCGTTACTTCGCGTCCTTGTCCGCGACTATTTCCTTAATCACGGTTGCGAACGACGCGAGCGACTGCAAGTCCGACGGAATTACAATCTTCGTCGCCTTGCCGTCCGCGACCTTGGCGAGCGTTTCATAGCTTTTCAGCAGCACAGCCTTGTCGGACGGGTTGACCTCGTTAATCTTTTGCAAGCCGAACGCGATAGCGGTTTGGACGCGCTCGATTGCCTCCGCCTCGCCCTCCGCTTCGCGGATACGGACTTCCTTTTCGGCTTCGGCGGCGAGAATCGCGGACTGCTTGTCGGCTTCCGCCTTTAGGATTACGGACGCTTTCTGACCCTCCGCGACGAGAACCGCGCTGCGCTTCTCACCCTCGGCGCGAATCATGACTTCACGGCGTTCGCGCTCCGCTTTCATTTGCTTCTCCATCGCGTCCTGAATCTCGCGCGGGGGAATAATGCTCTTCAGCTCGACGCGGTTGACCTTTATGCCCCACGGGTCTGTCGCTTCGTCGAGGATTACGCGCATTTGTGTGTTAATCGTGTCGCGCGAAGTGAGCGTTTGGTCAAGCTCAAGGTCGCCGACGATGTTACGCAGCGTCGTCGCCGTCAGGTTTTCGATTGCCGACATGGGGCGTTCCACGCCGTAGGTGTAGAGCTTTGAGTCCGTGACCTGATAGTAGACAACGGTGTCAATTTGCATCGTGACGTTATCCTTCGTGATAACGGGCTGCGGCGGGAAATCGACGACCTGCTCCTTGAGCGACACGCGGTTCGCGACGCGCTCTATAAACGGGATTTTCAGGTGAATGCCCGTCTCCCATGTCGCGGCATACGCGCCGAAACGCTCGATAACGTTCGCGGAAGCTTGCGGAACGATGCGGATATTACGAATGATGATGACGAGAACGATGATGATAACAACGCTGATAAGTACGAGCTGCGGCATAATGGTTCCTCCTCTAAACTGTTGTTTCGGTATACTCGTTTACGATTAGCTTAACGCCCTCAATGGCGAGAACCTTAACATGCGCGCCGACGGGGATTGTACCCGATGTTGTTCTCGCGCTCCAAACCTGACCGCCGACTTTTACGAGTCCCGCGCTGTCGCTGAGCGGTTCGATAACGACGGCTGTCGCGCCGATTGCGCGGTCCGCGTTCGTCGCCGTGGGTTTACGCGCCAGTTTTTTTGCCAGCGGACGCGACGCGATGAGCAGCGCCGCCGAAGCGACGGCGAAGATTACGACCTGCGCCCAAAAGTCAATGCCGAGCAGGTTTGCCACGAGGGAAACGAGCGAAGCGACGCCAAACCAGACGCAAATAAGTTGCACGGTGCACGCCTCCGCAACAGCGAAAACGATTACCGCCGCGAGCCAGAAAATTGCATATCCGTCCATTACATAACACCTCCCATGTTACAATAATAGCACATAGGCACGGAAAAAGCAATCCGTGCCTAACTAAAATATTTTAACTGTTTGACCGCTCGGTTCAGTTCGCGAGCTGCGCGAGACGCTTGAAGTTCGGTCTGCCCGCGGAGGGCATGAGGTACGCGCTCGTATGCGAGCCGAGCCTGCGGTTTTTGTTCAGGTCGGCGATAATATCCGCGTCGCGTCGGCGACCTATGCCGTGCCCATAATAGCTGCCGTCGCCCATGTCGATGACGTTTTCGCCTTGCCACTCGGGCGTTTCGGTGTTCACATCGGGATTCATGAAGTAGCGTCTGTCGCCCGGGAGCGGGTCGCTTGTCGGACGCATCAGTCCGGTTTCACGCAGGGCGCGCTCGATTCTGTGCCAGTTCATGAGGTACGCGCCGGCGAACTCGCGGTCAAACGCGTCGCGTCCCAGCACCTTAAGCAGCGCGCCGTAATAGACTATCTGCATCGCCGTGGCGCACTCGGTGCCGTAGGCGCGCCCGTTTTTGAACATGTCTGCAATCGCGTCGGAAGCGCGCGCGTTGCGGTTTACGACGAAACCGCCGTCCTGCGTGCGCGACCAGTACGCGGGGTTGCAATATGAATTGCGAAATGTCTCAAACTGCAACCCGCCGCGCAGGAGCGCGTTCGCGGCGGCGACAATTTCGCGGCGGAGCACAAGCTCAAACCTAAGCTCCTCCATTGAGTCGTAGTCGTATTGAGTGAAGCTGCGCGAAAGGCGCGAGAGCGTCTCTGTCTCAACGCCCGCCGAGTTCGTCCCGCGCAGCAGCGCGTCAAGGTTCGCGCTTTGACCGTTAATCGTAATCATATGTTCTCCCCCTCATCTTCCTGCGCGGCGAGAACCTGACGCGCGATGTCGGAGTTTATCCAGTTATGCCAAGCGTCGTCGCCGCGCGTTTTGACCTTGCCCGAGTGCCTAATCAGCAGCTCGCGCACGTCGTCCTTCGCCTCGCGGAAGCGCGTCAGCGCTTTAAGCTCAATTTCCGACAGCGGGGCGAGTGGAGCGCGGTCGCGCGGCGAAATCTCGCGGCGGAGGTACTTTGCTTCGGGGTCGTGCGTCAGGTGGCGCGGCGCGCTGCTCGCCTGAAAGCCCTCGCCGGTTAGATAGAGGTAAGACTTGTTCTCGCTCAAATAGTCGGTGTAGCGCGTAAAGGTCTTTTCCTGCGCTTCCATGGTTTCGGGAACGTCCAGCCCGAGCATTTGACAGGCAAGCTCAACGTCGTCGCGGTTCGTCGATACGATGTATTTTGCGACGACGGACAGCGCGTCCGCGTCCACAGAGCGGAAGAAACCCCAAACAAGGTCGTGTATAAACAGCCCCGAACGGTTGCGGCGAAAGATAAGCTCGGCGATTTTCGCAAGCTGTGAATTGTCGCCGTGGTCGCCGACGAGCAGAGCGACGGCGTAGTCGATTACCGTGTCATATTCGTCGCGTCCCGCAGAGGGACCGTCCCAGTCGATGCCCGTCTCGATTATCCACCGCAGAGTATCGCGCTGCGACTGCTCGGTTTCCGTCTCCTCCAAATAGCGCAGATAACGCTCCAGCTTTTCGTCGCCGGTCGTTTTTTTCGTGGTAATGCGCAGCGCGGAGATGTTGCGCGGGCTTAGTTCCTTGTAAAAGCCGAATCGGTCCAGCTCCGGCATAAGTATAAAAAGTACAGGGAACGTCGCGTCCTCGCCATTCAGCTGACGGGCGGCGCGCGCGCGGTCACGCGACACGACGGCGGCAAACTCGCGCTTGAGTATCCCCATGCCGTGGGTGCGCCAAACCCTATCAAAATATCCCATGATGTTCACTCCTTTTAGTGTTCTACATCATGGTATGTCATTCGCCAAAAAGTGTGACCGAACTTGCATTGCTGCAAATTCGGTCGTTTTTTACTCTACTGTGAAGTTAACGCGCAGCTTGTCGCCGCCGCCCGCGATTTCGAGGTAATAGTCGCCCGCCTTTGTGCCGCCGCCGACGCGCCATGTCCATGACACGTAGCCGTCAGCGTCCGACACGGCGGGGTCAAGCCCCGCGGCGCCGCTCTTCGACTTGTAATAAACCGCAATCTCGTACTGCGTATCGGGCGCGGCGCGTACCATGACCGTCGCTTTCTCGCCGTGCGAAACGGGGCTTGTAATCGCGACGAGCGTTATTGGCTCCGAAACGGCAACGGGTTCGGGCGCGACTGTCGGTTCTATTGTCGGCTTCGCCGTCGGCACTTGCGTTGGCGGAGCTTTAGACGCGGGCGGAGCTTTTGTCGTTGATGTCGGCTCGATTGCGGTCGTGGGTTCGGCTGTCGCGGTCGGCTCGATTGTTGCGGCAGGCTCGATTGTTGCTGTTGGGTTCACGGTGAATGTCGGCGCGGGCTGCTCCGACGGCGCGGGAGTTATTGCGGGAGCGCGCGTGTTCTTGGGCACGTTGACGACTGTTATGGGTGTTGCGTTGCCCGTGTAATGCAGCACCGCGCCGCAGAGGACGAGCACGACGGTAAGCGCGGTTACGCACGTCTTGCCGAGCTTGTCCCACGTTTGGTAACGCCACATGAGAAATAATCCTACGGGAAAGAACACAATCAGCAGCGTGACCGCCGCCCATGAACGCTTATACCAACGCACGCGAACACCCCCTTAAACAAATTATCGGTGGGTATTATACCACAGAATTTAATTTTGGCAAATATTTCGACAAAATTCGCTTGTCAACCATTGATTGCACGCGAAACAATCAATTGATAATTTACTTTTGCCGCGAATGTACTATACTGTAACCACGGTACTGAAAGTGAAAGGATTGATTACGGTGACAGTTAAAATCGGCGATAAGATTAAGGCGTTGCGGCGCAAGCTGGATGTGACGCAGGAGCGGCTTGCGGAATATCTCGGCATAACGCCGCAAGCGGTTTCGCGGTGGGAGAGCGGCGGCAGTTACCCTGACATTGAGATGCTGCCCGCGCTCGCGGACTTCTTCGGCGTGACGGCGGACGAGCTGCTGTGCATCGACGCGGGGCGGCGCGACGCTCGGGTGAACGATTACAAGCAGCGCGGCACGCAACTGATAAACTCGGGTAAATTCGAGGACGCAATCGCGTTGTTTCGGCAGGCGGTCGGTGAGTTCCCGTCTAGCTTCGCGTTGTGGGAAGAGTTTGCGTGCGCGCTCGGTTGCAAGAACGACTGTTCGGAGCCGAACGCGGACGAATTGGGTGAGGCTGTCGCGATTTGCGAGCGTATAATCGCCGACTGCACCGACGACAATCTGCGCTATCATGCGCTTGAAATGCTGTGCAGTATGTACAGTCAACACAACGAACCCGAAAAAGTACTTGAAATTGCGGAGAAAATGCCGCCTATGACGTATTGCCGAGAGAACCTCAAGGCGTTTTATATCGGCGGAGAACACAATGTGCTGGACTATATAGAAAGTCTAGTGGATACAACGATTATTATGATGCGCGACGCCGCGAACGGCGACTGGTACACGCAGGGCGAGAAGGTCGCGGTTACGGAAAAGGCGATTGCGCTGATTAGGCTGGTTTTAGGCGAGGACTGCCTGTTTTACCACACGCGACTTGCAGACGCTTACAATAAACTCAGCAGACTTCACGCAGAGCGCGGCGAGAGCGGCGCGGCGCTCGACGCGTTGGAGCTTGCGGCGCGTCACGCGGAATTGTATGACGCGCGCCCCGAAGCGGACAGGTACACGACCACGGTGTTAATGCGGCGGCGGGTTTACACGCCCGATGTGTTCCACGAGGGCGACGTTTCCGCACGGGAGTACCTGCGCCGATGGACGGAGAGCCGCGCGTTTGACATACTGCGCGATGAGCCGCGGTTTCGGGCGGTGACGGAACGGCTTTCATGACGCGATATGTGACGGCTTGTGACGGCTGTTGTTTCATTTGACGCGAGAAAATAATACTTGAAATGTAGAGGTACAATAGATAAGTGAAAGACAAGCCGCGACGGGTTTGGTAAAATGGTGAGTGAA
>JAISKH010000003.1 GCA_031261325.1 Oscillospiraceae bacterium | reverse complement strand
TAAATCGCGTATGAGGCGGCTAGAACGCCCGCGCGGAGCACTCGCGGAGCGCGGGGTCAGAACTGACCGCCCCACGTTAAAAGCTCTTAAATAGGCGTTAAATGCCGTTTAATAGCACTTAAATGCCGTTTAATAGCTCTTAAAACTTGCAAAAGGGACTTGAAAATGCTTTAATTGCGTCAACAACAATCCCAATCGAATTAAAAACGAGCTTATAAATCATAAAATTTACTCGTCCTCATACTCTGGTTCGTTGTCCTCATAATCATCAGCGGAGTATTTCTTCAAGACGCTTTCCCCGAGCTTATGCCCGTGTTCCTCTTCATACTTGCGTTCCATTTCCGCAAACTCTATGAGCAATTCAGCCTGTCGAGCTTTTCTAGCTTGTTCAGCCTTGGTAAGCTTGGGCGGGGCAACTACTTTACGCTTACCCATTAGTCACCAATCCCCAATTCTTTAAGTAATTCCCGTTCTTTAGCTTTATAATCCCACTTGTACAAATCACCCACCAAGGATTCTTCAAGCTCATCGAGGTCAATGCCAAGTTCCTTAGCATACTGTTTGCGCTCGTCCTCTACTGAAAATTCCTTGGGTTTAGGTTCCTTGTCAATCCAGTCAAACAAATCACCGAACAAATTTTTCTCTAGCTTTTTTACGTTCTCATTCATGTTAAACACCTCTACTTTCTAAAATATTTTTCAGCATTTCAAGCCGAAAATCAGCCATTACATGTTCTTCCCGCAACCAAAGCGAGAAATGCGACAAAGAAATATCAAGCTGACGAGCAAACCAAGATTGAGTTGACCCATAACGCGCAATAAATTTCTTTGTTTTTTGCCGTAGCATGTCATTGTTCATGATAATTTACCTTTCTATAATTTTTGTTTTTCTAAGAGCTAAAAAATATATGCGGCTAGTACCAAGTCATGTTAAAACCTCCAATCTTCTTTATTTGCAAGGTATATTCAGTTTTCAAGGAACAAAGGCGGGGAAACAGAATCTTACTTTCACTTCTTAATGGCAAGGAGGGAAACCGAACCATTCCCCGCGCTATATTCAAAAACAACAAAATCAAGTTGGGAAAGGATGTAAAACAACCTAATTTTGTTGCTGAATCTGCAAAATGGTCAGTTTTTATGTAAACATTATACCACCTTGAACGTTGGCTTGTCAAGAACAATTTTCAATTTTTGCGCAATCTTTTTTGGTGTCAGTTTACTATTTCTATATAAAAACAGTAAACTGAGAGCAAAAAACAGTAAACTGATAAAATCTGCGAAATTATTTTTCTTTTTTTATTTCGTTATCTTAGTTTATCTATTCGCAATCTACGTTACTAGCCACAAAAATAAAGCAAATTAACGCGCCAATCAGCATGAGGGTAACTAGACCTGTCAAACATTATCGTTCAAAATACGCTCAATTTTTCTTGCTGTGCTCCTACTATGCTAATACTCCCTAAAAAACAGGGAAAGATTACACGGAACATTTACGAGGGTAATTACACGGGGGCATTCATTCAAGTGCAGGGAACAGATAAAAATTCGGGAACACTGCAGGAAATACACGATATTAGAGCCTAAGTTGAATTTAGGGTGACTATCGCTCAAATTCGAGCGGCTTGTAAATAGTTACAATTTGGATACAAAAAGTAACAAAATTGTAATGGGATGTTACAAGATAGGGTACAGAGTACAAAACGCAAGAAACCTAGAAGTTGCAAAGGGTGTACCCTACTATCAGCTTCCTTTAGTCTGTCGATACAATCTAGTCACTTAACGAGCCGTGCGAACGCGCGGAACGCAAACAACCGCCCTAGATTGAACATAGTTCGTTGAATATAAGCTTGCTTAATTTATTGTCAAAATTAAAAAAGCAAAAATTCAATTACACAATAAGCCAAATGTAACATAATGCACAATAAAACAAGCATAAAGCCTATCGTAATTAGTACATATTGCACAAAACGATAGGCTGTGAATTAGTTCATCGTCAAAAGCTGATACTGTGAAACAATTACGTGGAACTTTTAGTTCACACTTTTGGGGTCATATAAGCAGACGGCTATAACCTACTAAACATATAAGTATAGTATATATTTACGCGTGCGAATATAATAATAAAAAACAGGGGGAATGTATCAAATTCCCTCCCCCTGCGCGTTATTCGCCGAAAGTCATATCCCAAGCGTATTCTTCGGCGGCTTCCCTATTACCAAGCCTTATCTCCACTTCATCAGCTAGTTCGCTATACTCGCGCATTTTCTCAATATCTTCCTCTGACCGTTCCCGCATGGCGTTAAAGGCTTCAAGCTCTGCGGGAGGTAATTCCATTGCTAGAAGCTCGTCGAACAATATGTAATCAAGGGTTTCCTCACAAAAATCAATCTGTTCAAGCAGTTCATTCATGTTAACGTCTCCTTATCTTTTTTCATTTGTTCATAATCTTCTCTGTCAAATGGCGGGTCATCATAAATATCATAATATCTATCTAGCAACCACTCAATAGCATCTTCCCAATTTTCATTGTCGTAAATCCTTGAATCAATATCATCTTCCCAATTTTCCTTGCCGTAAACCATTGCATGGGCGAACTGTTCTGCTTGAAACTCGTCATAATAGATTTTCATGCCGTATTTTTTCATATATTCGTAAGTGTTCCTCATTAGTCTAATATGCTCAACTATTCCCATAGCGTAATCAAACAAGCCGCAAACTTGAGAAACAGGTTTATTTTCCGCTTCTTTAATTAGCCGAACGAACTTGTTAACCACCTTGTATTCCTCTTCATGAAGCGGTTCATTGTCTTTTGTGAATAGCTTGTATATGTAAGCTTCGTTTCCAATCTCCATTGCAATCACTCCTTTTTCATTTGATTAACGAGCTTGTAGAACGCGCCTACAAGCTCGTCATTCATGTTAGCGGCTCCTGCTTCCGCTGTGCTAGTTCGCGGTACAACGTGGCTTGGCTAATGCCGCACAACACGGTTATTTCCTTAATGCTGTGCGTTTGCGCCTGATAGAGCTTAATAGCCTTGTCAATAGCCTTTGTGTCCGCTTTAGGTCTGCCGCCGTTGCGTCCTCTTGCCCGTGCTGCCGCTAGTCCCTCATTTGTCCGCTGTACTGTTAAATCGCGTTCAAACTGGCATATAGCTGATAGAACGGTTAACAGGAGCTTGCCCGTTGGTGTCTGCGTGTCAATGTTCTCTTTCAAGCTGACAACGATTATACCCGCCTTATCAAATTCATCAACAAGGTTCAAGAGGTCTTTAGTACTCCTGCCGAGCCGAGATAAGCTTTCAACAACAATCGTGTCACCCGCTCGAGCTTTTAACCTCACCTTGTCAAGCGCGGGGCGGTCTTTCTTGGTGCCTGTCATCTTCTCCGTGAACATGGTATCTACTCCGTAGGAATTAAGCGCGTCAATCTGACGGTCAAGGTTCTGCTGTTCCGTGGAAACTCTTGCGTATCCGATTTTCATTTCTTTCACCTCAAGGACATATTATCATAAACGGTGCTCTTTGTCAACTAGATTTTGAGCAAAGTTTTGAGAACGAAAATGAGGTTAAAAGAGGGGTTTAGAGGGCTGCTTGAAAAGTTCTCAAAAACAATCGTTATTGAGAAGCATTTCAATCTTGCTTTTGCTTCATGTCTCTGACTGTCTCTTCTAGTTCGTTCCACACGTCAAACACTACCTTGCCTGTAAGCTCTGCCGCTCCTGACACATAACTTATCATCTTATCTTCTTGGTTCAGGGTTCCCAAGCACTTTAATGTGTCGGATATTAGGAGCAACCTATAGGATATATCTTCTAACCTGTCAACAACTGCCTTGTCTGCGTTCATGTGTTCGCGCTCCTTTCTTTCGTATTTTGTCCGCTGCTTTGTTCTGTCACGTCCTTTCTATAGCCGTTTCTCCAACCCGCGATATATGAACCTACTCAAGCGGTTGCAGACTGTTTAAGCCTTGCGGCACGGGTGCATTGACTTTGCCGCGCCTGTGTGGTATCCTGTGTTTACTATAAGCACGGGTACATTTACATTTATTTTTCCTGAATTGGGCGCGTGAACTTGGTTAGCTGTCCTGTGTTTGTCAATGCTGATTTTTAAGGGGGAATATACGGTGACTGATGATGAAAAAATCCTGTACTGGCTTAACTTAGCTGATTACGACTTTGAAACGGCAAAGGCAATGCTAACAACCAAGCGTTACCTGTATGTTGGCTTTATGTGTCATCAAACCATTGAAAAGGCTCTAAAGGCTGTTGTTACCAAGATTACAGGCAGTACACCGCCAAAGGTTCATAATCTAATACGTCTTGCAAATGCAGGGGAATTATTCGATGATTTGACAGAAGAACAACAGAATTTTCTAATTTCACTAAACCCGCTTAACATTGAAGCGCGTTATCCCGAACAGCAGGAAAGTATAGCGTCCACGCTTAATGATGATAATTGTACTGAATTACTGAATGAAACGGAGGTATTACTATGTTGGATAAAACAACGCCTTACACCGCCATCGACCGATACGCAAGAGCAGTCTTAAAATCAATGAATCCTGCAAGCATTGTATTATTCGGTTCATATGCAAACGGTACGCCAACAGAAGAAAGCGACATTGATGTAGCTGTCATATTCAATCAATTTTCGGGCGATAAGTGGGGCGCGTCATCTTTGCTATGGAAAATGACAGTTGATATTGATGATAGAATCGAGCCTGTCTTGCTTGAATCCTCAAATGACCCAAGCGGGTTCGTAGATGAAGTTCTGCGCACAGGGCGAGTAATCTACAGCGCGGTGTAGGTTTGGAGCTGCCAACGTGTCGTTGTCTCAATGCTCCTGATTCCAGAAGCGTTCAGACAATGGCGCGTGGAATTTATTAGGTTGCTGCAACAACAAATTTGCCGTGTAATATTTGCGGTTGCTTTTTCAACCGCTCCAAACAAGGTTACGCTCTGTAACTTTTATGCATTTTTCCTATTGTTTCTTGTACCCTCCGACTCTGAAGGTCGCAGGTTCGAATCCTGTCGGGCGTACCAATGACAAACCCTGTGGTTGCAATGACTGCGGGGTTTTACTGTTTCCCCCGTTTTGTGGCTCTCGCTGCTCGTCCGCAAAATGTCCGCTGAATTTCCACTCAACACTCAACACACAAAACACACCCCCACGCTATGCCGATTTTACAATCGGCATAGCGTGGGGGCATTGCACATCGCTCGCAACTACATCAATATCGCTTTTACATCTTCTTCCGCCGTGGTCGTCGGCGTTACGCCGAAGTTCTCCACCAAGAAATTCAGAATATTCGGCGACACGAACGCGGGGAGCGTGGGTCCGAGACGGATATTTTTTATACCGAGATACAAGAGCGTCAGCAGGATACTCACCGCTTTTTGCTCATACCACGACAGAATAAGCGTCAGCGGCAGTTCGTTTACGCCACAATCGAACGCTTCCGCGAGGGCGAGCGCGACTTTTATCGCCGAATACGCGTCGTTGCATTGCCCCATGTCGAGTATGCGCGGGAGCCCGCCGATTTCACCGAGGTCGAGGTCGTTAAAGCGGTATTTTCCGCAGGCGAGCGTCAGGATTATCGTGTCTTTCGGCGTTTGCTTCACAAATTCGGTGAAGTAATTGCGCCCGGGGCGCGCTCCGTCGCAGCCGCCGACGAGGAAAAAGTGCTTGATTGCACCCGACTTCACCGCGTCAACTATGGCGCCCGCGTTGGACAGCACCGCGCCGTGCCCGAAGCCCGTCGTCACGCTGCCGCCGCCGTTTATGCCCGCGATTGTGCGCGGCTCGAAATATCCGCCGAGTTCGAGCGCTTTGCTGATAACAGGCGCAAAGTCCTTGTCCGCGCCGATGTGGACAAGCCCGGGATACCCGACCGCCGCCGTGGTGAAAACCCTGTCGGCGTAGCTCTCTTTTGGCGGCATGAGACAGTTCGTCGTGAACAGGAACGCCGCCGGAACATTCGCGAATTCCGTCTGCTGATTCTGCCACGCCGTGCCGAAATTCCCTTTCAGGTGCGGGTATTTCGCAAGCTCGGGGTACGCGTGCGCGGGGAGCATTTCGCCGTGAGTGTAGACGTTTACGCCCTTGCCCTCCGTCTGCTCGAGTAAGAGCTTCAGGTCATGCAGGTCGTGCCCGCTGACCACGATGAACGCGCCGTGTTCAATTGTTTGCGTCACCTTAGTCGGCGCGGGCGTTCCGTAGGTTTCGGTGTTCGCCTTGTCGAGCAGCTCGAGGACGGTAAAATTGACCTTGCCGCACTCCATGACGAGCGGCAGCAGCTCGTTTTGACCGAGCGCGTCGTCGCCGATTGCGGCTAACGCTTTGCGGATATAGGCGCAAATCTCCGAAACGTCGTACCCGAGCGCGACGCAATGCCATGCGTAGGCGGCGACGCCGCGCGTCCCGAATAAGATGAGCGATTTCAGACTGCGAATGTCCTCGTCCGCGTCGCGGAGCTTATACAGGTCATAACTCGGTTGGTTTACCCGCTTGATTAGCGCGCGGATTGCGTCGTCGTCGAAATTCACGTTTGTCAGCGTGGCGAACAGCCCCTCAAGCAGAAGCGCGTCGGGAACACTCTCGCCTTTTCGCGCGGCTGTGATGAGCGCGCCCGTCAGTTCGTCCTGAAGCTTCGCTGTGCCGTCGGACTTGCCGCATACTCCGACCTTTGTGCAGGCTTTCCCGCCCGCCGTTTGTTCGCATTGGAAACAGAACATAATGTTGCCCTCCCGTTTTCTTAATTCGTCCGCGGTAGTGTGCGCGACAATTCGCCGCGCAATTCACTAACTTGGTTCACGGCTCTATTGTACTATGGCGGGAAAAATAAATCCGTTGGATAACCAACGGATTTTGTGCCTTCTGAAAATATTTTCATGGCTCGGGCGCGTTTTACCTCCGCGTCTTTTCCTTTACCTGCACCGAAACTTGGAGCAGATAGTTTTCGGGGTCGCTTATGCTTACCTCATCGTGAAGATATATGGTATACACGGCACCGATTAGCTGCATGTCTCGCTCCTCGGCATATGCCGCCATTTTTTCGGGTAAATCGTTCATTTGCCCGTAAAACCCACGTGTGTAACCGACAAGGTAACGCCCGGCGTGTTTTTCGTTGTCCCCAAACGGGTCAATCGAGAAGAATCGCGTCGGCTCGGACGGCGCGGACAGATAGCTCGCCATATCCTTGAACAGTCCGCCGACGGGGAAGCTGAGGTTTACGCGCGGGGTTTGCGCGATGAAACGGACGAACGATTCGTAAAAGGCGGTATTGTTGCTGCTGACTATTTCCGCGCCCATCAGCAGCGGGGTTGCGGGCATGTCCTCAACCGCGAAAACGCTCTCGTCCGCAAGCAAGCCCGTGAAAATCATGTCCACAAAAACGTGCAGCACGGAGTAACGCTCCCGCAGGCTGCGCATTTCCCTGTCCAATTCAATCTCGTGCTTGTGCAGGACTTGCAGCAAATCTTTCGGGTTGCGGTTCTTCTCCATCTCGCTGATTGTTTTCAGCGGCACGCCGCATTGCGTCAACACGCGGATAAAGTTCACGGTGACGACCTGCTGCGGAGCGTAATAGCGGTACCCGTTTTCTCCGCGCCGCAACGGTTTGAACAGACCAATCTCGTCGTAATACTTCAGCGTTGAGACAGGCACCTTTGTGATTTTTGAAAAATCGCGCGCGGAAATAAGACGGCTTGCGTCTACTCCCTCAAAATATGTGTGGTCGGTATTCGTGTTCATTGTCGTCGCCCCTTTCATATCGCAATTATACACCGACGGCGACGCAAAAGCAATACTCGTCGTCGCCAAAACTCGGAAGTGACTTCCGCCGATTTTCAGTGGTAAAGTCGGCGATTGCGGCGAATTAACGGCGCGAGCCTTTGCGATTCGGCGTTTTAAGAAATATAATTTATTTCAAATTAAGTCTTGACTCGCAAGTTGCTTCCTCGGCTACAATAATACCATAGCTCGGGAGAACAAGCCCGAAAATTTGAAGGAGGTAATACATATGAACGCAAGAATAAGAAGATTATGTCCGCAGGGATTTGGACGCTTCCTTGCACTAACCGTTGCAATTGCGATGCTTTTCGCTTTCATTCCTTTCGGCGCGAAGAGCGCGTCCGCCGCGAAAATAGTCGCGGGGCTTCCCGTGCTGGTAGTTACGGACGGCACTCATGTGGGAACGCTAGTCGGCTTCGCCGGAGAGGAATGGTACATCGTCGGCGACGGAACGACGGGGATTTTCACAGACGCGCCCGGTAAAAACATTACGCTGCTGATTACAGGCAGCCACCCCGAGGGCGACGACAGCAGTAAATGGACCTACGACTGGAGCATCTACGGTCCGACGGTATTCCGCGAGACTTGGCATTTTTTAGACTCAAGTAACAAACCGTCCGACATGTCACTATTTACGCAGTTTCTCGACAGCTATTGGTACAAAAATAACCTTGGCGAAAACCCGGGCTGGGCGGAGCCGAATGAATACTTTGGCAGCGCGCTGCTGCAGCGCATGGAGGAAATCGCGGCTGAATACGCGGCTTTGTCCCCCAGAGAATACTACTTAATCAATGTCAGAACACTCACGCCGACTGCGGACGTTCGTCCAAACGGTTGCGTTGACTATCGAATGCTTGGCGCAGATGTTGCAAATCAGAAACTGTGGCCTCTGTCATACTTTGAATGGGTTACCATCGGCAACTCAAACGTACGCAAATATACGGCTCCCTATTGGCTCCGCTCCGCGTCCACGCAACGCCCCGTACCGTATGCGTTAATGGCATTTGCACCCGGTTCTACGTGGAATGCGTTGCAGTTAGGACCCAGCGGCTTTGCCGGATACCTATCCTCCATGACCGCGCGACCCGCGCTGAACCTGAACTTGGATAACGCGCTGTTCACGTCGGAAGCCTCCGCGAACGGTAAACCCGCCGCGAATTTAGGCGACGGACTTATAGCGGCGACGCCGACATCCGGCAGCAAAGTCAAATTCACGATAATAGACTTTGACACAAGTTTCCTGAACCTGAACGTGCCGGATTTAAGCCCGCGCGTTGCGGCTCCCGGCGGCACGATAAGCGTTGACTATGACGGCGCGATTATCGGCGCGGACAAGTACGTTTCCTGCGTGATTACGGACGAGAATGACAACGTGCTGTTCTACGGTAAGCTGAATGACGCGGCTGACGGCGCGGCGAACATTGAGCTTCCGTCCGACATGCCTATCGGAAGCTATAAGGTCAAGCTGTTTAACGAGCAGGTTAACGGCGACAATTACACGGACTTCTCGAGCGACCCCATTGTAATTCCGCTGACAGTCAGACTTGCCCCCGTTGAGCACGAGCTTACATTCGTGACAAACGGCGGCAGCGCGCTCGACTCTCTGCTCATTCCCGACGGCGAAGTGCACGAGCTGACAGAGAAGCCGACGCGCCCCGACTACAACTTCGTCGGTTGGTACGCGGACGAGAAGCTTGAAGTCGCGATAAGCGACGTGACGATGGACGGCGACAAGACCGTTTACGCGGCTTGGGAGAAAATCGAGGTTAACACCCCCGAGTTCCCGAACCCTCCCGCAAAGCCGGAGCCGTCACCGATACCGTCTCCGTCACCCGAAGAGCCACAGGAACCCACTCCGAAGCCTGACGAGTCTCCCGAACCGTCGCAGGTTCCCGAAGAGCCGCAGGAACCCTCCCCCGAGCCTGACGAGTCTCCCGAGCCTCCGATAGCTCCGGAGCAGACACCCGAATACGCGCCGCCGGCGGAGCAACCGCCGCTGCCGATGATTCCGGGCGACACAATAGTGCCGGGCGACGACGAGGATTCGTACATCGAGCTTGGCGAGGACGGCACACCGCACGGCGAGTGGCACAAGACCGAAAACGGCAATTGGGTTTTCGTCGAGTACATTCCGCCTGTTGCCGAAGTGCCCAAGACGGGCGACGAGGGCGTTGCGCTCTGCTTGCCGCTCATGCTCGGCGGCGCGGCACTCCTTGGAATTGCCGCTCTGACAGGCAAGAAGAAATATGGATTTAAGCAGTAATGCGATATTAACGAGAACGGAAAGTCCGCCCTTTAGGGGGCGGGCTTTTCGCGCCGACGAACGCAGTTAACAAGGCGCGGAACTATCTTTTGGCGTTTTTCGCACATTATGACAAAAATTGCCGATATTGGTTGCAAAACGTTGCTTTTCGTGTATAAACGTGATATAATGCGCTTAATAAAATAACCGTTTGTGTCTTGCCAAAATTTGCCTTATTGCGGCAGAGGTTGGGCGCAAGTTGTAAGGAGTATATATATGAAGAAGTTTATCAACAGAGCAATGGCGCTGCTCATCAGCGGGCTGATGCTTTTCGCGCTGCTGCCGGCGACGCCCGCTCGGGCGGCTGTAACTACCGTGGACAACCCGATTATGTTTGCGGTGCGCGGTTCCGTTGTCGATGGTACGGTTAAATACAACATCTCGATTAACGACATATTCGCCCAGTCGTATCAGAGCTTTACCGTTATATACCCCGCGGAGCTGACTATCAATTATTCAGCTCTGGCAACCGTGTGGACACTCACCTCCGACACGACGGGCAGCCCTCGGAATCTCACCGCCATAATCAAGTCGGGCAGCAGGACAGCCGCGCAGCTAAAGACCGACCTTGAGAGCATATCCTTTACGCTGGCGGAAACCGACAAGTTCCCGCCCGACGGCTCCACGGTATCAATCACAGCCGACAAGGAAAAAGTGACGCTATATCAAGACGCGGAGGGGTATTTGCATTTTTATAAGTTCGTATCGGGCGCTACAAATTGGTTTAACGCATACAATGCGGCAAAAACAGCAACTATGCAAGACCCGCGTTTTCCCGACGACCCCACAAAGGTTTTGCACGGTTATCTTGCAACAATCACAAGTGAAGCCGAGCAAATGCAGGTTTACTCGGCTATAGCCAAAGACTGCGGTTGGCTCGGCGGCACGCGTATGGTAAAGACGGGTACGGGCACTCCGAAAATAAAGGACGACGCCAGTATCGCAACGGCGGCAAGCAGTTTCGATACCGGTACGGCGAACGGCAAGGAGTGGTACTGGGCGGACGGACCCGAGGCGTGGACGGTGTATAACATTACAACGGCGGGCTATGCGGCGGGCGGACCCGCGTATCAGTATTATCCGAGCGGCATGACCACGGTGCCGTCCAACGCGTGGTCGATATATAACTCCGACACAAAGGCTTACACCTACTACGGCGCATACGATACCGAACCTGTGCCTGCAAAACCGTTGTCTAATGTGCAGAGCCTTGTCATCGACCCCAACCGCGGCAAATCCGTCGGTCCGCTTGTGTTTTACACGCGCGTCACTTCCGCAGGCAGCACAGGTGACGGCGCGGCAACGGGCGTTTATCACAACTTCAATAACACTTACGGCTATGACCACTTTTTTAACTCAAACGGCAAATATGTCGGCAGGACAAAGGCAACGGGAGCGGAGCCGAACAACTCCGGTACCGAATATTGCCTACAGTTCGCCTATACAAGCGGCAGTAAATCTCTGACGGCTGTAGACCCCGACACCGGCTCAAGCGCAACCTTTACGAACGCGAAGCCTGACACGTGGAACGATTTTGCAGCCACCTCCACGACCAGTATGTACGGTTACTACGTCGAGTTCGGCGGGTATGGCAATGACCCGAAAGCTGACGAGATGTATGACAAGGGGGTTGGTACTACCAGCGAGGTTGAGATTGTCATGCCGATTATTGTGCAGTATCGCTCAACCGTCATTTCAAGCTACGACGACGACGGCAACCCCATATACCGCCAGATAACGGGCGTGGGCACAAAGCTCGACCGCGTTATTACTTACGCGACAACTCTCCCGTTTACCGCCACGAGAAACGCGGGTTCGACGGGTGCGCCGAACAACATTACGCCCGATAATATCCCCAATTACGAGACTTACGGCTATCAGTTTTTCGGGCAGAACAAGGATAAAGTCGGCTTGACTATTAACGGCGCGGGTGACGTTTCGGGGTACCACAGCACTAATATGCAGAGAATTGTATTTTTGTACAGACCGAACACTCTTACCGTGACGTATAACGCGAACTTCCTCGGCGCAAGCTCCGCCAGTACGTCGGTCGCTTCAAAAATCGCCAATTACGACTCGCCCTACGGCACGCTTGCAACCGCGACGCGCGTCGGCTACACGCTCACGGGTTGGAACGCGAACGGCGACGGCTTGGGTAACGTATCGGGCGGCGCGGTTTTGCCCGCGACCATTGTGACGAATGCCGACGACCATACGCTCTTCGCCGGTTGGACGGAAAAGAGCGGTTACACCGTGAAGTATAACCTGAACGGCGGCGACGGCAGTTTTCCCGTCAGGGAAAACGTAAAGTGGACGGACGGCGGCTTTGTTCCCGTAGCGGTGCCTACTCGCGAGGATTTTATCTTCACGGGCTGGGACGTGTCTGACGGCGGCACAAAGCAGGGCGTTAAAAACACCGACACTTACAGCGTCCTTGCCACCAACGACGCGATTACGGAGATTACCCTGAAGGCGCAATGGCTGGATATTAAGAAAATTCTGGTCATATATCACCTGAACGGTGCGACAAGCCCGACGGTTATTCCAAACGCCGAGTATCCGATTGAGGACTTCGTATCCTCTATGATAGTCACCCTGCCGACAACGACGCGCACGGGCTACACTTTCGGCGGTTGGACGGTCGTAAATAACGGCGCGGGCGTGAACACGGGGATTACCGTCAGTAATCAAACATATGAAACACTCGCGGCTGAGAACGCGCAATTCATCATACTGGAAGCGCAATGGACGCCGAAGCTGTATACGGTAAACTACGATAATAACGGCGGTGCCAATCCTGTCGGCACTTCCAAAAGCAACGTGCTCTGGTCGCAGAACGGGCTTGTGCCGCCGGACACGGGCGAGCCGAAGTGGCTCCATAACATATTCATGGGTTGGAACACGGCGGCGGACGGCAGCGGCGCGTCCGTATATAACGGCACGCCCTACTCCCAGCTTGTGAGCGACGACAGCGTTTCTGAGGTTAAGCTATACGCGCAATGGCAGGCGGAACCGACGTATCAGGTTCGTTACGAAACCAACGGCGGCGAGCCGTCCTCGATTGCGGCAATGACCGTGCACTTGGGCGACAAAGACCTGCTGCCGCCAAGTCCTCCAACGCCGCCGACGGGCTATGACTTCTCAACGTGGAGCGTTTCCGCAAACGGCACGAAGTCCGGCGTTACCGCCGACGACACGTTCGGCTCGCTCGCGGAAAACCCAAGTCTCGGCTACATCACGCTAACGGCGCAGTATTCGCCGAAGAGCGGGTTGACTGTAAGCTATAATCTGAACGGAGCGAGCGGCGCCGCGCCCGCGGCAATAACGGGCGTTGTTTGGACGCAGAAAAAGCTGATTCCGGATTCAGACCCCGCAAATGTAGGTAAAGTCTTTGTCGGTTGGAACACAATGGCTAATGGCAGCGGTAGGTTTATCACTAACGCGGACACTTTCGGCTCCATTGTTGACATGAATGATAAGCTTACCTCGGCAACGCTGTTCGCGCAATGGGCTGACGCAACCACTTATACTGTGCGTTATGACCTGAACGGCGGGACAAGCGATTCCATAACCAATGTGACGCTTTATGATTTGGCAGATATTGTTCCCGCGCCCTTGCCGACTGCGCCCGCTGGGTATACGTTTGTAAACTGGGTTGTTGCCGATAACGGTTACGGTCAGACAGGCAATCAGACCAATCCAATTATACCTGACGGCGAAACCATTACGTATTCCAAACTTTGCTATGGCGGCGCGAATGTGGCGAATGCCGCGAAATACATACTGCTGAAAGCCGTTTACGAAGAGCGGAGCGACTTTGCTGTTACGTATAACCCGAACTATGACGGCGCGGTTGCAGGTTCGCTTACGGGCGTGAAATGGACGCAGAACGGCTTTGTGCCCGTGCCTGAATCCGTTGCATTGAACGTCTCCAATCCCGGGCACAACCTGCTCGGTTGGACGACGGACGCGGGCGGCTCGAACACGTTTGTACAGTCCGCAACGCAATACAGCGACTTGACGGGCGGCAACGACACGGTTCCGATTACGCTGTACGCGCAATGGGAGAACGCTCACTTCCTTGTAAATTACGACCTGAACGGCGGGTTCGCGGTGGGCACGGATAGTTTCGGCTCAACTCCCGTCGGCTTTGACGACACGGGGCTGGTTCCCGTCGCGATTCCCAAGCGCATCGGATTTCAGCTTTCCGGGTGGAGCGTGTCCAAGAACGGCTCCAAGGACAACGTGACAAACGGTGACAGCTTCCGCAGTCTTGCCGACCCCGGCGTAACGTACATCACGTTGCAGGCGAAATGGGTTGCGAAAGAGTATGCCGTCAAATACGATTCCAATGGCGGCTTACCCGCCGACATACTGAACTTGCCCGTCAAATGGTCGCAGGACAATCTTCTGCCCGCTCTAACCATGACGCGCACGGGTTATTCGTTCGTGGACTGGGCGTTGTCCAAGCAGGAGAACGACACGGCGGTTACGCAAGCCGTGGACGGCGCGACGAAATACAGCGACCTCGCTTTGCGTGACGACGGCTATGACTATGAGAACATCACGCTTCAGGCGCAATGGATTGCAAAGAGTAATTATAAAGTCAATTATGACCTGAACTATACCAACGCGCCGTCGTTCGCCGCCAGAGAGAACGTTAAGTGGACGGACACCGTGTTGCCGACGGAACCGCCGACGCGCGCGGGTTGGACGCTTACGGGTTGGACGTTTGGAACTCCGACGGGAAGTGCCGTTGCGGGCACGGATTTGTATAGCGCGCTTGTCGGCAACAACGACGCGACAACGGAGATTTATCTCTACGCGCAATGGGTGCCAAAGACGTACACCGTCAAGTATCTCCCCGGAAGTGTGACGCTCGGCGCAACCGATGAAAACGGCAACGCGGCGGGCACCTACGATGCCTACTGGTGGAAGAATTATCCCACGGACGGTCCCGACGATGTCGCTGAAAAAGGCGCAAAGAAAACAGCAATTCCCGATTACAGCGGCATAACTTGGAGCGCTGTTGAAACGCCCGATACCGCCGCCGATTACAAGCCCGCCGAAAGCGTTGTGATACCGCCGCGCTGGTTGTATATCGACGCGTTGGGGTACCACTTCGCCGGTTGGAAGCTGTCCTACGACGGCAGGAGTGACGTTGACGTAACCGAAAGCTCTGTCATTCCGGGTCCGAACCCGCTGCCGTTCTCGTCTTTCGCGCATGACGACGGTGTAGAGTACATCACGATAACGGGCACATGGGCAAAGTCTTACGCCGTGTTCTATGACCTTGAGGGCGGCAACTACGACGGCGCAACCGTCAGCGTTACGAATTACTACACAAGCCTGACCGATGAGGTCACGACCCTGCACGCGCCGAAGCGGGCGGGCTTCAGCTTCAGCGGTTGGAAGCTCACGAAGCTGGAAGCAGCCACGGTTGACGGCTTGATTAACTACGAAGCCGAAACCAAGATTGGCAAGTACGAGGAACTAGCCGCCACGCCGTCGGAGGGCGTTGCGCCCAACGTAACGCTTGCGGCGCAATGGACGGAGGATGCGCCCGTTGCGATTAACTATGCGGTTAAGACGCGAGCGAACGACGGTAAGGCGCAAGATGACGACTTTGGCGGTTACATTTCGTCGCCCACGAACGGGAGCCAGAGCGTTCTACCCGCGACGGGCACAGCAACGGCAACCGTTGTTGGCAAGAGCGGCTACAGCTTTGTGGGTTGGTTCGCCGCGAGCGACGCGAGCTATGCGACCAGCTTGAGCACGGCGTTAACGTTCTCCCCCGCGAAAGTTGGCGGGCTGAACGTTGTGGGCAGCTATGTCGCGCTGTTTGAGGAGAACGCAAACGTCGCTATCACCTACGCGGCTGTTACCGTGAACGCGGCGAGCGGCACGGCGGGCGGTACCGTGGATTCCGTCGGCGAGAGCCTTGCGCCCGCAACGGGTAACGCTTTGGGCGCAACCGCGACGTTTAAGCCCGGCTACACGTTTATCGGGTGGTTCGCGCGGCAGGAAGCGGGGCATGACTATCTGAATGACACTCCGCTCGCGGACGAGGTTTTTGCCCCCGCGAAAGTCGGCGGCGTGAACGTTGCGGGCAACTATGTCGCGGTGTTCAAGGAGAACGCTGATGTAACAATTAAATACGGCGCGCTGACGTATACGAACAAAGGCGCGTTGACGACGGCGGCGGTCGGCGGAATCGTCGATTCGTCAGGCGAGGAACTTTCCCCCGCGACGGGTACGGCTGTCGGCACAACGGCGGCGGCGAGCGCGGGTTACACGTTCAAGGGTTGGTTCGCGCGGGCGGAGGAGTATGATTACCTGAATAATACACCGATTGTCGGCACCCCGTTATACGCTCCCGCAAAGGTCGGCGAATTGAACGTTGATGGCGACTATGTGGCGGTATTTCAGGAAAACGCCGACGCGGTGATTACCTATACGGTTAAGACGCATGCGCACGACGGTACGGCGCAAGCGGACGGTTTTGGCGGCAGCATTGTGCTGCCTTTCGGCGGCAGTCAGAGCGTTCCACCCGCGACGGGTAACGCCCAAGCAACCGTTGCGGCGAAAAGCGGCTACAAGCTCGTCGGTTGGTACGCCGCGAGTGACACGGGTTTCACAAACAAATTCGGCGACGGCGCAAGCTTTGCCCCCGCTAAAGTGGGCGAGCTGAATGTCTCGGGCGATTACGTTGCGCTGTTTGAGGAGGACGAAGCTGTTGAAATCACATACGCGGCAGTTACCGAGGGTGAATCGGACGGCACGACGGGCGGTATCGTGCACTTGGACGGCGATGTGAACTTGAGCGGCGAGAGCCTTGCTCCCGCGACGGGTGTCGCTCTGGGCGCAATCGCGACGGCGAATATCGGCAGCGGCTATGAGCTTATCGGGTGGTACGAGCTTGGTACGGACTACGCGAGTACCGAGCCGATTACGCCCAACGCGACTTTTGTCCCGACTAAATCCGCCGACAAGTTGAATTTCTCCGCGGATTACGTCGCGTACTTCAGGCTGAAGGTCTACGGCGCGGAGGTTCGCGTGTACAAGGACGGCGTTTTGTGGAACGACGACGGCGCGCCGACTATCAGCGTTAAGAAAAACGACGCGGGCGACGCGATAAGCGACCTGTCTACCCTGTTGTTCGGCGAATACATGATTTATGCGAACGACGTGAGCACGGGCGTTTGGCTGACCGTGGACAACTCCACAAACAGCACGCAGTTGAGCTACTACACCGTGGTTTTTGACGTGGCGGACGCGGGCGACGCGGTTGGCTCGACCGTCAGCGCGACGTATAACGGCGAGCCGATTGAGAGCGGCGACATTGTTCTCGGCGGCGGAGCTTTGAAGATTACGGCGGCGGGTGACGGCGCGTACAACGGCGCATACGCCTATCTTTGGAGCGGGAGCGAAACCGACGGTGAGACTACTGCGGCGCAGTTCACGGCGAAAAGCTTGGGCAATCGGGTTGACGCGCTGTGCACCGTTACGGGCACGCACAGGTACACGTTCAGGATTCGCGTAATCGACGACGCGGGCAAACCGCTGGAGAACGCGACAGTCGCGATTGACCAATCAGGCAAGAATATGGACAACGGCGCGACCGACACGGGCGGCATTTTCGTTCCGAACAACCTGCCCGCCGGTTACTATAACGCGGTTGTTTCATACAAGAACGGTGAACGTGAAATTGTCGCCAACAAGCTCATTCACATCACAGAGGACGGCGAGCGCGTCATTCAACTGACACTCGGCAACGGGCTTGGCAGTCTCGGCAGCGAGTTCAACCAAGTGGAGACCGTCCCGACCGTCGCGGCGGGTGATTTGGACGACGTGTATATCGCCGCGCCCGCCGAGAACGCGACAAGCGGCGTAACCGCCGAGGATAAGAGCGCATATGAGGACGGCGGCAGAATCTGGATTCGCCTTGAGGCGGAAGATGTGAACGACGAGCAGCAAATTCAGCGCGACGAAATCGAAACGTTGGCTTTTTACGACGGCAAGGGTTTCGCCTTTGAGCTTGACCTCTCCGCTTACAAGGACGTGACCTTAGCGGGCGAGGAGCTTGTGACGACGACGCGGCTTGCTGAGCTGAATTCGCTCGTTGACATTTGCATCTACCTCCCTGTTGCGGACCAAGGGCAAACGGGTTACGCCGTCTATCGTTGGCACAATGGGAGCGCCGAGCGGCTGCCGCAATTCCCCGTTAAAAACAGCGTCGGCGAGTACTTTCAGATGAGCGCGGACAGCACGATGATTATTCTCACCGTAAAGCGGTTTTCGGTTTACATGGTTGCCTATAACAAGGCGGACGCTGTTGCCGAGCCAATAACCGTAACGCTTGACGAGAATTACGAGAGCAAGCTGGCAGACGCGGTTAAGACCGTAAAGCTGCTCGCGGGTGAGAGCCATTCGCTCCCCGTTCCGACGCGCGACGGCTACAATTTCCTGAACTGGGCTACCGAAAAGGACGGCGGCGGCAACATTTATCCCGCCGAAGTGGCGATTGTGTTTGAGAAAGACACCACGCTGTACGCGCAATGGGAGCGTGTGGACAACTCCGGAAACTCGCCCGACTTCCCGACCACCGCCGATTCGGACGACGAACCCGAGTCGGAGCCGCCGAAACCGCCGCTGAATAAGCGGGAGCACTTCGCCTACATCGTCGGCTATCCCGACGGCAACGTCCGTCCCGATGGGTTGATTACCCGCGCGGAAACGGCGACAATCCTCTTCCGACTGCTTGAGGACAACACAAGCACCGACGACAATAATTTCACCGACGCTCAAGAGGGGCAATGGTTCAACACAGCCGTCTCGACCCTTGCGAAGCTCGGCGTTATGAAAGGTTATCCCGACGGTAGCGTCAAGCCGGAAAGCGACATCACTCGTGCGGAGTTTGTCGCCTTGGTCGCGCGCTTCTTTGAAGCTCCCGTCGGCGGGAGTATGCCTTACGGCGATGTTCCGACGGGTCATTGGGCAACGGAGTATATTATCAGCGCGTACAACGCGGGAATTATTCAGGGTTATCCCGACGGAACGTTCCGCCCCGAAAGCCCAATCAGCCGCGCGGAAGCGATTACAATCATCAACAGATTGCTCGACAGGCACGTGGAAACCGAGGACGAGCTGCTGCCCGACATGACGACATGGCGCGACAATGCCGACGCGGGCGTGTGGTACTACTTCGACATTCAGGAGGCAACCAATTCGCACAATTACGTCCGTGAAGCGAACAGCGCGAGCGAAAGTTGGACAGAAGTTCTGCCCGTTCTGGAGATAAGCGCACAATAAATGTGTCGCATTTACCTATTCTATGCGCAAACGCTCCACAACGCTCTCGCGCGCCAGTCGGTTGTAGCACACGAATGGCACAGCGGCGCAGATTAGAAGCAGCGGCGGTATGCAATAAAGTGACGGCGCGAGCGTAAATCTGCTGTCGAAAAACCACACTTGACCCGCTATGACTTGCATTATCAAGTATCCGATTCCCAAGCCGACGGTCAATGTGAAGAGTATTGTCAGAATCGCGTGCAATAGCCCTTCACAAAACAGCATTTTCTTTGTCTGCTTGCCCGTCATGCCGATGCTTTGCAGTATTGCAAGCTCGCGGCGGCGCGCGAATATCGAAGTCACCTGCGAATTTGTGAAATTGAGTATGCCAATCAGCGCAAGAATAAAGGACAACGCGCCGCCGATTGCGACGTAAGTTTTGCGCAAACCGTCAAATTCAGCCATCAGAGTTGAGCGCGAGATGTAGCCGAGCGCTGTGTCGATGTTTTTTGCGTAATCCGAAAGCAGCTTTTCGACTTCGGGAACCAACTTGTCCTCAACGTTTACGTTAGTTTGCATAGGCTGCGTTTCGCCGAAAAGGTTGAGAAACGCCTCATTTGAAATAATTACGGTCAAGCTGTCGCCGAGATAGTACCGCTCAGAGATTTGATATGGGTATTCCTCCACTAATTCGACGACTTCAAAGGCTTCGGTTGCGCCGCTTTCGTTCGTAAGCGTGATAATGTCGCCCACTTTGGGGATTGCGACAGTCGGTCCAACTCCGAACACTTGCTTTGAAACTATGCAAACGTTTTCAGAGCGCAGTTTTTCATAGTCCACTTCGGAGAACAGCGCAAGTTCAGAGCTGCCTATGCCGTAGATTTGCTTAGTTTCCGTCGGAATAGTGCCGCTTTCGTTCCATTTGTACACATCGCGACAATACACATTTGAAATTTCCGCGCCGCTTGAAGTAAGCAATTGCAGCATTTTCGGCGTAACTCCGTCGAGCTTTTTGGCGGAACCGTTGGTAAATATGCTTGAATCCGCAATCGCGAAATCGCTCACTATTGAGTTTGACAGGTACTTTTCCATATCGAAACCGTTTACCGCGCTGAACACGCTGTTCAACAATATCATACTTAGCGACAGCGAGAGCACTACAGTTATCAGTTTTCGTTTGCCGCGCGTCACGTTTGCGTCTGCCATCGTGAGCGGAGACACTACTTTTGTGCGTTTTGATTTGCCGCTTTTGCTTATCGGAGCGTCCGCATATCGCACAGCTTCAACGGGAGAGACTTTTGCGGCGATTCTCGCGGGTTTTCGGCAGCTTATGAATACTGTCAGCAGGCTGAATACTGCCGAGAACATAAATATAATCGGGTTCACGGTGGGAGATATTGTTAAATTTCCGCCCATTATGTTCAATATGAACGGCGTTAAACCGAAACCCACTCCACAGCCAATCAGCAGGCCTAGTGGTATTCCTATCGCGGACAGCAATAGCGCTTGCCCTGCAACTATTTTGCGCAATTGCAGCCCTGTTGTGCCTATGGTTTTGAGCAGTCCGAAAAAGTGAATATCCGCCGTTACGGAAATTGTGAAGATGCTGTATATAATCAAATAGCCCGATAATAGAACAAGCAACAGTACAAATACTGCTATTATTGCCGTTGTCGGGTCAATTTCGTTGCCCACATATGCCCAGTTAACGCCAATGTTGACTTCCCCGGGCGCGAATCCTGCTTCTTTTTGCAATTTTGCGACTTTGCCCTCGATATTGAGACTATTTGAAAACCAAATGTCGGCGCAGATGTAACCCGCGAGGTTCACTCCGTCAGTTTGCGAGAGGGATATTGTCGGCATAGGCGCGACTTTATCGCAATATTCGCGTGAAACCCACGCTTGTTGAGCCGCCATAACGGGGTCGCCTGTCCAATAACCGCACAATGTGAAAGTTTCTGTATACTTTTTGCCATTTACGCTGTGTTCCAGCGGTACGGACGCGCCAATTTCGTGCGGAATACCGAGTAAATCGAGCGTTATCGTACTGCAAGCAATTTCTGTTTCTTTTTGCGGCATAGAACCGACTTCCGGATAACTAAAACCCCACTTTGCTGATGTATTTTCGCTGTATCTAAGCTCGGTTTGGCTCTTTTTCAGCGCATCATTCTCAGCCAAACCGATTATAATGTTGTACGAAATGTCGCGAACCGACGGCGCGGCGGCTATTCTGTCGTATTGTTCTTGCGTCACAAGCTTTGCGCCCGCGTGCGCACTCGTTCCGACCTGTCGCATTGTGCTATTTTGAACAGTTTCGAGCATATTTCCGCCGAGTGTGAAAATCGCCGTAAACAGCACAGCCGTCAGCGCAATCGCAATAACTGCAACAATATTGCGTAATTTGTTCGCTTTTAGCGAGCGCAAAGTCAATCGGCGGATTGTTGCATTATTTGATACTCTCATTACACAATCCTCCCGTCCTCAATGTGAATTGTGCGGTCTGCCATTTGTGCAATTTCAGGATTGTGAGTAATCATAATTATAGTTTGCCCGAACTTTTCACCACTAACTTTCAGCAAACCGATAACATCCATGCCAGTTTTGCTATCAAGATTACCCGTCGGTTCGTCGGCGAGCACAATTGCGGGCTTACTCGCCAAGGCGCGGGCAATCGCAACGCGCTGTTGTTGACCGCCGGATAGCTGATTTGGCATGTTTTTGCGCTTTTCGGTTAAGCCCAATGTATCAATAATGCGGTCAATGTACGCTTCATCAGGTTTATTTCCGTCAAGTTGAATCGGAAGCAGTATATTTTCTTCAACATTCAGCACAGGCACGAGATTGTAGCTTTGAAACACGAAACCGATGTTGCGTCGGCGGAAAATCGTCAGTTCGTCGTCTTTCATATTGAATATAATTTGACCGTTAATTTCAACATTTCCCTCTGTCGGTCGGTCAAGACCGCCGAGCATGTGAAGAAGTGTAGATTTTCCGCTGCCGGAACTGCCCACAATTGATACAAATTCGCCTTGTTCGACGGCAATATCAACGCCGTCCAACGCTTTTACTACTGTGCCCAAAGCGTAGTGCTTTTTCAAATTTGTCGTTTTCAAAACGCTCATAAATAAACCTCCGTGCGATATTTTAGCTATATTATACCGCGTGATTCTTTCGAGCGTCTTTCCGGAATCTTACACTTTTGAAAGAAACACCGAAAATATCGAGCCATCGCCGGGTTTGGACTCCACTTTTATGAATCCGCCGCACGAAACTATAATTTCCCGCGCTAAATAAAGCCCTATTCCAACTCCGGGACTATCCGCCGATTCCGCTGCGCGCCAAAATCGCCCGAATATTTTTGTCAAATCCGTGTCCTTTATTCCGCGACCGTTATCCGCAACATCAATTCGCGCAAACATTTCGTAATCCGATGCGTTAACTGTCACTTTTCCGCCGCGAGCTGTGTACTTTATGGCGTTGTCTATAATATTTGATAGCGCTTCGACGCACCAGCGCGGGTCAAATTTTGCGCATATTCCCGCGTCGCTGTCCGAAACTGTCAGAGCTATATGTTTCATTTCCGCTTTTACAGCATTTTCTGCAACAGCGGCTTCAATTAAACTGCTGATATTGGCGAGTTGCGGTTCAACTTTGATAATTCCGCTCTCCAAACGCGAGGTTTTAACGAGCGATTGTATCAAAAAGTTCAGCTTTTCCGCACCTCCCGCGATTTGTTTCATAAGATTGCGCTGAACGTCAGTCAAATCCTGCTCGCCGAGCAAGCCCGAATACAGCGCGATGTTCGCAATCGGAGTTTTAGTTTGGTGCGAAATATCGCTAATCAGCGCGCGAATGTGACCTTGCTCAACCTCAATTTGCTCACGGCGAAGCTGCGCTCCGTCAAGGAACCGCGCCATTTTAACCTCGATTTTGGACAGCATGCTCTCGTCGTAAGTCTGCGCCTGAAAAGTTCCGTCGAGTGCCGCGTCAAGCATTTCGTCCAGCCTTTGCAAAAGCTTCTTTCCTGTCACAATTTCACCGCCCACTTGTAACCGATGCCATGAACCGTTACAATGAATCGCGGCTCTGACGGCTCGTCCTCCAATTTGGCACGGAGCCGCCGCACCGCCACCGACAGCGCGTTTTCGTCTACAAATTCCGTGCCGTCCGTCCATATCCGCTCCAAAAGCTGCTCGCGCGTAAGCGTTTGTCCCTTGTTACTGAAAAGCGCTTGCAGCAGTCGCGCTTCCGTTTTGGAAAGCTCAACGGCTTGCCCGTTTTTCTCAAAGCGCAGCGTCTCAAAGTCGAACGCAAAGCCTTGCACGGCGACTTTTGCGGTAGAGTGCGAACCGCGCCGCGAGAGCGCGTCAACCCGCGCCCGCAAAACGGCAAGCGAGAACGGCTTTGTAACGTAATCGTCCGCGCCGCGCTCCAAGCCCGTTACTATGTCCAGCTCGGTGTCGTTGGCGGTCAGCATCAGGACAGGCGCGGAATTTCCCGCCGCGCGAAGCTCCGCGCAAAAGTCAAGCCCGGAGCCGTCAGGCAGATTCACGTCCAAAATGAACAACTCGGGCGCGTCGTCCCGCAATTTTGCGCGCGCTTCCGCAAGCGAAAAGCACAGCGTAAACGTCCTGTCCGCGCCTTTCAGCGCAAGCTCAATTCCGCGGCAAAGCGCGTCGTCGTCCTCAAGAATCAGTATTTTCATAGCACCACCCGACTTTCGTTTTTCATTGTAGTATACAAAACACAGGTTTGCAAGCTAATTCTGTTACAACCCACGCGGGCAAATTTCAACCCACGGTTTACTTGCGTAACTCTACGGTCGTTTGACTGCCGCGCTTTTTCGCGGTATAGTGCGTGTATGAACGGTCGAAGTTTGGATTGGAGTGAGGTTATGAATCTGTACATTGCGGAGAGTATACGACGGCTACGGCGTGAGCGCGGGGTCACGCAGGAGCGGCTCGCGGAAGCGGTCGGCGTTACAACGCAAGCGGTTTCCAAGTGGGAGCGCGGGGAAGCGTATCCCGACATCACGCTTGTTCTGCCGCTCGCGGAGTACTTCGGCGTGCGCGCGGACACGCTGCTCGGCGTTGACAAGGCGCGAGACGAGGCGCGAATTGCGGAGTACATTTCGCGGATAAATGCGTCGTCAAAGCACGACAACGCCGAGACGCTACGATTGGCGCGGGAGATGTACGCGGAGTTCCCGAACGACTGGGACGCAATCGGGCAATATATCACCGCGCTGTGGAGCGAGAACCTTTATGCGGGCGGTCCCTTCGGTTGGGTCACGAACGGTGACGAGATTATTCGGCTCTGCACGCGCGTTCGCGAGGAATGTACAGTCGCGTGGCTGCGGTTTTCGGCGGCGCACCACCTTATTGACGTATACCGCGCGCGGGGCGAGCTTGACAAGGCGGCGGAGCTTGTCTCCGAGTTCCCCGGCATGTATCTCTATACCGCACCCGAATTGCGTTTGGGACTGCTGAAAGGCGACGAGTGGCGCGCGCAGTACCGCGAGACTATTCAGCGCACATTTGACCACTTGGTCACGAAGCTGCGCAACCTCCCGCCGAGCGTGACTGACATTGAAGCGCGCGCGGCGATGTACGAGAAATGCCTTGCGGTTATTGAGCTTTTCTTTGAGGACGGCGACTTTGGGGTTATGTATCAGGAGCTTGCGCTCGTGTGCTGTCAACTCGCGGAGTGCTACGCCGAGCTTGGGCGCGGCGAAAATGCGGCGGAGTTTGCCGCGCGCGGCTTGGGGTACGCGGAGCGGTACGACGCGATTTCGGGCGTTTACACGTACACGTCGATGTTCGTTTCGGGCGTGACTGCCGACTTCGACAACGGGCTTTACGGTCCGTCGCGCACCTGCGTTTCGGAGCAGCTTGAGATTCTGGAGCGTTGCGCGGACAAGTTCGCGTGCCGTGAGTTGACGGCTGTACTGGAGAGCTGTAAATAGACCAACACGCACAAAATTCAACCTGCGCTCCAATCGTGTGGCGAGACGCGCTCTGGACTATGGCGGAAAAACTGCTATAATCACTAGTGCGAGCTTGCAATACATTTGATTGGAGCGTTTTATTATGAACATTTACATTGCGGAGAATATACGCCGTTTGCGGCTGGAGAAGAGCGTCACGCAGGAACGACTTGCCGAGCACGTCGGCGTGACTACCTCCGCGGTCAGCAAGTGGGAACGCGGGGAAGCGTACCCCGACATCACGCTTGTACTGCCGCTCGCGGAGTACTTTGGCGTGAGCGCGGACACGTTGCTCGGCGTGGACAAGGCGCGGGACGAGGCGCGTATTGCTGAGTACATCAAGGAGTGCTCAAGGCTCGGCGCGCTCGGCCGCTACAAGGAGCAGTTCGAGCTTAGCGTCAACGCGTATCGTGAGTTCCCGAACGACTGGCAGGTGGTTTACCGCTACCTTGGTGCGCTGAACTACGACCCTAACTACGAGGAAAATCCTTTGCGCAACGAGGCTCACAAGGACGAGCTGTATCGGCTGTGCGCGCGCGTATTGGACGAATGCCCTCTTGACGATACGCGGTACCGCGCGTTAAGTATCTTAAGCGGGCTGTACATGCTGGACGGCGAGCACGATAAGGCTGTCGTGACGGCGATGCGATTTCCGCGTTACTATGAGACGCAGGAGGAGGAAATGGAGGTCCTCTATGAGAGCGGTTCCGCCGAGTGGTGGCCGCTCGTGCGGACGAATGTCCGCAACCACGCGGAGATGCTGATGGTGAAAATCCGCGACAGCGCGTTGTACGGCGAGTTGGAGCCTAGGGAGAGAATCCGCATACTGCAAAAGGCGCTTGACCTGCTCGCGCTCGTTTACGACGAGGGCGATTACGGGTTCAGCTTCTACCATATGTGTGAGCTGCACATTTGGATTGCGAACGACTACATCAGGCTGAAGGAGTACGATACGGCGTTTGCGCTGCTTGACAAAGGGCTTGCCTACGGGCGGCAGTACGACGAGTTGCCGCTTGAGTCAACGCACACGTCGTATCTCGTGCGCGGCATGGTGCAGGACATGACGCTCACAACCTCAAGCACGACGATGAACGAGGTCACACGCGAGCTTGGGTACCTTCGGCACGAGTTTTACGACGATGTGCGCGAGCTTGACGGGTTCCGCGCGGTTATCGCAAAGTACGAACCGTTCGCGGGGGAAAAGGCGCATAAGTAAGCAATCTAATTTGTAATTTCCGCCTTTGTTGTTGTAATTTCCGACTGCTTGTGCTATGCTGTAAGTATGAATTTTACGGAAGGACGTGTCGCCATGGACGAGCAGAGCAGACCCGTTATCCCGCGCAATTCCGCTGAGGAAAAGATTAAGCAGCAATGCCAATCCTATGCGCAGCAAAAGATGCTGCGGTCACCGGAGGTTCAGGCACTTAACGCGGAGATGCAGAAATTATTGCAAGCTAATTCGCTTATTATGGGCGCAAAGCCGAGCGCGCAACCGGACGCGGCAATAGCCGCGAGTATCAACGAGTTGCAGGCGAAGATACAGACGTTCTGGCCGGCGGCGGCGGTTGAGGGCGAGGAATTGGCGCGGCAGGAGATATTGGAGTATCGCGCTTCACGGGGCGGCGGCGGCGGTTGCAACTCTATTGAGGAACTGCTGGAGCGCATTGAGGAACTGGAGTCACGGCTAGAGCAAGTAGAGAGCACGGCGCAGGAAGCGCAGGAAACCGCCGAAAACGCACAAAGTGCGGCAGAGGACGCACAAAGCGCGGCAGAAAACGCTCAAAGTGCCGCAGAGGAAGCACAAAGTGCGGCTGAAGAAGCGCAAAGTGCGGCAGAGGACGCAAAAAGTGCCGCCGACGACGCGCAGAGCACCGCAGAGGAAGCACAAAGTGCGGCTGAAGAAGCGCAGAGTGCCGCCGAAAACGCTCAAGGTGCCGCTGACGACGCGCAGAACACCGCCGAGGAAGCGCAGAGCGCGGCGGAGGAAGCGAAAATGGCGGTTGACGACCTTGAGTCGCGAGTGATTACACTTTTTTAATAAAAAAGCCGAACGGGTTTCCCGTTCGGCTTTTTGCTGCTTATTTGCGGTTTAGTACATGCCCGCCATGTCGTTGCCCGCGGCTGCGACGGGAGCGGGCGGCTCGGGAATATCCGCGACAAGCGACTCGGTGGTAAGCACCATGCCGGCAACCGACGCGGCGTTCTCAAGTGCGGAGCGGCAGACCTTTGTCGGGTCAACGATGCCCGCTTTAACGAGGTCGGCGTACTCCTCGGTCAGCGCGTCAAAACCATACGCGCCGCCGGGTCCGTTCTTAACGCGGTCGAGTATCACCGCGCCCTCAAGCCCCGCGTTGACCGCGATTTGCTTGATGGGTGCTTCAAGAGCCTTTGCGATAAGGGCGATGCCCGTCTTTTCGTCGCCGTAGGAATCGGGCAGGAGAGCCTCAACCGCCTTGGACGCGAGTACATACGCCGTGCCGCCGCCGGGGACTATGCCCTCTTCAACCGCCGCGCGCGTCGCGTTCAGCGCGTCCTCAATGCGGAGCTTCTTCTCTTTCATTTCAGTCTCGGTCGCCGCGCCGACGCGGATAACCGCAACGCCGCCGGAGAGCTTCGCAAGACGCTCTTGCAGCTTCTCGCGGTCGTAGTCGGAGGTTGTGGCTTCGATTTCGGACTTTATCTGGCGCACACGCGCGTCGATGTCCTCACGCGCGCCCGCGCCCTCAACGATGATTGTGTTGTCCTTTGTCGCCTTAATCTGGCGCGCGGTGCCGAGCTGCTGAATCGTCGCGTCCTTAAGCTCCATGCCGAGGTCGGACGAGACGACTTCGCCGCCGGTCAGCGCGGCTATGTCGCGCAGCATTTCCTTGCGGCGGTCGCCGAAACCGGGAGCCTTGACGCACAGGCATTGGAACGTACCGCGCAGCTTGTTGAGGATTATAGTAGCGAGAGCTTCGCCCTCGATGTCCTCCGCGATTATGACGAACTTGCGGTTCGCCTGCACGACCTGCTCCAACACGGGGAGAATTTCTTGAATGTTGGAGATTTTCTTGTCGGTGATGAAGATGAGCGGGTCGTCAAACACCGCCTCCATCTTCTCGGTGTCCGTCACCATGTAGGGCGTTACATAGCCGCGGTCGAACTGCATACCCTCGACGACTTCACTATAAGTTTCCGCCGTCTTGGACTCCTCGACGGTGATAACGCCGTTGCGGGAGACTTGCTCCATCGCCTCGGCGATAAGCTTGCCGATTTCCTCGCGTCCCGACGAAACCGCGCCGACGCGGGCGATGTCCTCCGAGCCGTTGACGGGTTGTGAGTTCGCGCGAATTGCCGCGACGGCGGCTTCGACAGCCTTTTCAATGCCGCGCTTCATGACCATCGGGTTCGCGCCCGCCGCGACGTTCTTGATGCCCTCGTGAACCATCGCTTGCGCGAGCACGGTTGCGGTCGTGGTGCCGTCGCCGGCAACGTCATTCGTCTTGGACGCAACCTCGCGCACGAGCTGCGCGCCCATGTTCTCAAACGCGTCCTTGAGCTCGATTTCCTTGGCGATTGTAACGCCGTCGTTCGTGATGAGCGGCGAGCCGTACTTCTTATCGAGCACGACATTGCGCCCCTTAGGTCCGATTGTGAGCTTTACCGTATCGGCGAGTTGGTTGACGCCACGCTCAAGCGCGCGGCGGGCTTCCTCGCCATAGACAATTTGTTTAGCCATATTATGTTTACCTCCTCAGATTAGTCCGCTAGTCTTTTGCCGTTATGCTTCACCGCGCCGCCTTGCCGTATCAACATACTGTCTGCGGCGGCGCGGCTTCGCCTAACAACAAAAGCCGTTGCGGTGCTTAAATTGTAATATTGGTTGCGGGGAACGCGGGGGACGTGTAGGCGCGGGGTTGGTTGCGGTGGGACGCTTGGACGGGTTGCGCGATTATTCTACGATTGCGAGAATGTCGCCTTGGCGGACTATTGTCAGTTCCTCGCCGTCAACCTTGACTTCTGTGCCGGAGTATTTGCCGGTGATTACGCGGTCGCCTTTTTTGACGGTCATGACGACTTCCTCGCCGTCAACCTTACCGCCGGGTCCGACCTCGACGACGAGATAAACCTGCGGCTTCTCCTGCGCCGACGACGTGAGGATAATGCCGCTCTTGGTCGTCTCCTCCGCCTCCACCTGCTTGATGATTACTCTGTCCGCGAGTGGTTTCAATATCATTTTGGGTTGCCCTCCTTTAATAAATTGTGCTTTCATCACGTTAGCACTCGTCGCGTTCGAGTGCTAACGCACTTGATATAATAGTCCAAGATGTGCCATTGCGCAACCGCCGCAAAGCGCAATAGCCGCCATATTTTCGGGTTTACGTGCATTTAATTGCATATAAGGCAGTTTTATCTTCAATATACGCTCGATTGCTCTGATTATCGCCCGTTTTTAACTTGCTCACAAAAACTTTACATTCTCGCGCGGGTGATGTATAATGTTGTCAACTTTTTTATTAAATTTTGGGGGTAATCAGTATGGAATTCACACTTGCGCATTGCAACATCAACGTCCTCGATATTGAGCGGAGCCTGAAGTTTTACGACGAGGCTCTGGGCATGAAGGAGCAATTCCGCTTCGGTGCGCCCGAAAGCCCGTTCACAATCGCGTTTATCTCCGACGGGCGCAGCGGCGTTCAGATGGAGCTGACGTGCCTGAACGACCGCAAGGAACCGTATGAGCTGGGCGACAACGAGAGCCACATCGCGTTTTCCGTCGCCGATTTGGCGGCGGCAAAGGCAAAGCACGCGGAGATGGGCGTTATTTGCTTCGAGAATCCGCAGATGGGCATTTACTTCATCGAGGATCCCGACGGGTATTGGCTGGAGATTATTCCGCAGAGGTAAATACAAAACCCGCCGTAAGGCGGGTTTTCCTTATTCCCCCGTCCCCCGCAGGGCGTTCTTGTTCTCGTCCCGCCGTGCGGCACTTCTCTGATTATTCAAGGCGGCGGGCAACAATGTCGCCGTGCAATCACGGCGGGCTTACGTGAACTCCGGACGGGTCCGCTTGTCCACCGTGGGAAAAGGGGGATAAGCCCGCGCAAGGGTGGCTAATTTGAGTAAAATACCTTGCCCTCGCTGATATTGACGTCGGTCTCAAGCCCGCAGTTGACGCAAACCTTGTAGCTCGTAATTATTTCGGCGTGTTTCGTTCCGCCCTCTTGGTATCCGCCCTCCCATTCGCCGTTTTGCCACTCTGATTTCGAGCGGTCAACGAATACATGGAAGCTCTTACCACAGCGTGAGCAGCTGCAATTTTTCGTCAGCGCGTGGTATTCCTTGCCGCACACCGAGCAAGCGCAGTCCTTTACGCTGTGTCCCTTAAACACACATCTCAACTTCATAGCCTTCACCACCCACTCAGTTATTTTAGTCGAACTCCTATGCGTCAAGCGTTTCGTTCATACTGCCCGTGCGGTAGCCCATTAGGTCGAGCGCGACGTATGTAAAGCCGAAGTCCTTGAATTGGTTGTAGACATTCTTGCGGATTATCTTGCTGTTGAAGAGCTTGTAACCCGCGTCGTCGGTTTCAATGCGCGCGACTTCGCCGTGGTAGCGCACGCGAACTTGCTTCATGCCGAGGTCGAGCAGCAATTGTTCCGCGCGGTCTATCGCCGTCAGGCGTTCTTTCGTGATGTCCTCACCATACGGGAAGCGCGAGGACAGACACGCGAACGACTGTTTGTCCCAAGTGTCAAGCCCAAGCTCCTGCGACAGCTCGCGGATTTCGGCTTTCGACAGCTCGAATTTGCGCAGCGGGCTGAGTACGCCCTGCTCCGCGACGGCTTGAAGTCCGGGGCGATAGTCGCCGTCGTCGTCGGTGTTGCTGCCCTCGGCGACGTATTCAACGCCGCGCTCACGCGCCGTCTCCCAGATTTTCGTGAACAGCTCGTTTTTGCAGAGATAGCAGCGGTTCTTGGGATTGTGCGAAAAGCCCTCGATTTCAAGCTCTTCGGAGTCAACGATTACGTGCTCCACACCGATTTCGGCGCAGAAGGCGCGCGCTTCATTCAGCTCGCGCTCCGGGAATGAGCAGGAGCGCGCGGTTACGGCGAACACGCGGTCGCCGAGCGCGTCATGCGCGGTTTTCAGCAGGAATGTCGAATCCACGCCGCCCGAAAACGCGACGGCAAGCCCCGACAGCCCGCCGAGGTACGCTTTCAGCGCGTCATACTTTTCGTGTGTTGTCATAAAAATACCTCCACTACGGTTTTTTTAAGGTATTATACACCTAAACGCGCGGGCGGTCAACCGAACTCCGCGCGCTGCTTTGATGTTTCGGTCAGCCATTCGTCCACGGCGGCTTTGCTGTAGCGCAGATGCCCGTCCAGCTTGACATACGGAAAGCCCTGCCACTTGCCGCTCGTGATATTGCTCTCGATTTCGGCGCGATACGCGTCGAGCGCGTCGTCTTTTTCGGTGTCCTGCATGGGTTGCGCCGCTTCGCCCGCGCCCTGCGCTTCGGTCGGCTGCTCGTTGTCGAATGACGGGTATATTTGCAGGTAGCCCATCAGCGCGTCTGTGTCCATGATTTCGGGGTATTCGTAGTCGCCCGTTGTGACGTTGCCGCTGAAATTGCCGTACAGCGGACGCTGCGCGAGGTTGTTTATCGCGCGAGTGACCGATAGAATCACGCACACTAGCATCGCGGCGAGTATGACTATCGAAGTCAGCGTGATTGCGCGTTTGTTGTTGTCGTCCATTTTTGCGTCCCTCCTGTCGTTTGATACTTGCATTGTACACCCGATTGCGACGTAATGCAAATATGCGCAGATACGCGAAAGACGGTGCGGGTTTGCCCCGCACCGTCTTTTGTTACGTATTGTCAGTTGCGCGGAGCGTCGCCGCCGCCGCGCGGACCGCGTGGTCCGTTGCCGCCGCCGCGTTGTCCGCCGGGAGCTCTCGGCGCTCCGTCAGAGCCGCCCGGCGCTCCGCCGAACCCTCCGGGTGCTCCGCCGAATCCCCCGGGTGCGCCGCCAAAGCCGCCCGGCGCTCCGCCGAAACCTCCGGGTGCGCCGCCGAATCCGCTCGGCGCGCCGTCAAAGCCGCCGCCGAAGCCGCCCGCGGGTGCCGTGAATCCCGCGAACTGCGCCAAATCATCGGTTTCATCTTCCGTCGCTTCCGCGTCGTCGTACTCGTCGGCGGGTTCTTCACCCGCGAGACGCGCGCGCTCTTCTTGCAATGCGCGGCGGAACTGCGTTTCGTACAGCTCGGTGTACACACCGTTCAGCGGCACGAGGTCGCGGTGCGTTCCGCGCTCAACTATTACGCCGTCCTTGACGACGAGTATTTCGTCGGCGGACATAATTGTGGACAGACGGTGCGCGATTACGAGACTTGTGCGCCCTTGCAGCAGCGGGTCGATTGCGTCCTGAATCAAGCTCTCGGATATGGAGTCGAGCGAGGACGTCGCT
>JAISKH010000092.1 GCA_031261325.1 Oscillospiraceae bacterium | reverse complement strand
CCGCCGATACGATTGAAAGCGGCAGAATCACCGCAACCGAGGTCGCGTATGCCCTCTTGTCCTCAAGCTTTGCCCAACGCGTAAACAGCGGCACGAGGAAAATCCCGCCGCCCGCGCCGAACAACCCGTTCGCCGCACCCGCCAGCGCGCCCGCAACCGCGAATTTCATCTTCTGCGACATTCTAACCTCCGCGCGTCATCGTCAGTTCGTCCACAATTGGACGTAGCCCCTGTCGTTCAGGTGTTTCAACATAATCAGCCCAATCGGGAACAGCACCATGCCCGCAATGCCGAAGCTGCAAAGTCCGATGTACATCGCGACAAGCGTCGCAATCGGAGCAAGCCCGATTTGCGCGCCGACAAGCTTCGGTTCCAGAACGTTACGGACAAGCAGGATTATCCCGAACGATACAGCGAGCGTGACCGCCCGCGTAAGCTCCCCGCCCAACAGCGAGATTAACGCCCACGGGAGCAGCACCGCGCCCGCGCCGAACACAGGCAACGCGTCAAACAGCGCGACGACAAGAGCGAGCAATATCGCAAAGTCAATGCGCAGAACGACAAACGCGACGCACAGCTCCAAAAACGTCACGCCCGAGAGCATCAGCTGCGCCTTCAGCCACCGCCCGAGCGTTGAGCGCAGGTCGGACCTGAAGTCGCGCAGCGCGTGGTGGTGCCGCTTTGGGATTTGCCGCATGATGAACCCCGTCGTCGCCGTCCAACCGCTGCTGATAAAGAACGTGCTAATCGCGCACGTGAATATGAACACAATAACGCGCGGTCCCGCCGTCGCCGCCGACGACAGGAAGCCGAGTATCCCGCCCGATAGCGACGTGAGCAAGTCCGCGCTGCGTGCGGATAACCCGTCCAGCGCGTCAATCAGATAACCCCGCAGCTCCGCGGGAGCCGCCAGAATGTAGGCGTTCAGCTTGTCGCGCAAAGCCGAGAACACCTGCGTCAAGTCCCCCAGCAGCGCGGGAATGTCGCCCGCCAGAGCCGCAAGCTCATATACGATACGCCCGATTGCGAGTGTGAACAGCGTAATCAGCAGCGCGGCAACGATAACGACGCATATTGCCGAAGCAAGTCCGCGCGGCAGCTTCATCTGCTTTGACAGCAGCCGAACAATCGGCTCAATCAACCGCGCGAGCACGAACGCGATAATAAACGGCAGCAACCACGGCACGAGGAAGCGCAACAGCAGCCACACGCCGAGTATGCCCAGCGCGGCGTAAAGCAGCATAAGCCCGCGTCGCGCGTGTTTATTTTCGGGCATATGCCACCAACTTCCCGCAAAATTTGCAAAATGCGATTTTAGCCTTGAACTTGAGCGGATACTATGGTATTATACTGATTTATTGGCGAATATATACAATATCAATATCCAAAAGGCAATGAACAAAAGCTGACAGGAGGATTTTTATGTTTGGTGTTGCGGTTCTGGGGTACGGCGTGGTCGGCTCGGGCGTGGTTGAGGTCATCGACAAGAATTTTGATAGGGTTGCGCAGAGCGCGGCGCGCGAGATTCGCGTAAAATATATCGTTGACCTGCGCGATTTCCCCGACAGCATTTACAAGGAGCTTTTCGTGAAGGATTTCGCGATAATCGAGGCTGACCCCGAGGTTCGCGTCGTCGTCGAGACTATCGGCGGCGTGGGCGCGGCTTATGAGTTCACGCGGCGCAGTCTCCTCGCGGGCAAAAGCGTCGTCACGTCGAACAAGGAACTGGTCGCGACGCGCGGGTGGGAGCTTTTGCAGATTGCCAAGGAAAAGGACGTGAACTACCTGTTTGAAGCGTCCGTCGGCGGCGGAATCCCGATTCTCCGCCCGATTACGCAATGTCTCGCGGCAAACCGCATAAACGAGATATACGGTATCCTGAACGGCACCACGAACTATATCCTCACCTCCATGATAAAGCACGGCGCGAGCTTTGAGGACGCGCTTAAGCAGGCGCAGGCGAACGGCTACGCCGAGCAAAACCCCACGTCGGACATTGAGGGCATAGACGCATGCCGCAAGATTTGCATTCTCGCCGACCTCTGCTTCGGGCGCAACATGGACCCCGACTGGGTGAAAACCGTCGGCATCAGCGCGGTCACGCCCGTGGATATACATTACGCGGACGGCGCGGGCTATAAAATCAAGCTGCTTGGTCGCGCGGTCAGCTTGCAGGACGGCACAAAGGCGACGGCGTATGTCGCGCCGCACCTCGTGCGTGAGGATAATCTGCTCGCGAGCGTGGACGGCGTAATGAACGGCATCGTCGTGCGCGGCAACGCGATTGGCGACGTGATGTTTTACGGCGCGGGCGCGGGCAAGCTACCCACCGCAAGCGCGGTCGTCGCCGACATAATCGACGCGGCAAAGCATGACGGCGCGCGCAAATACATCGGCTGGGACGAAGGCTCGCGCGATACGTTCTTCGATTCCGCGCTGCTTGAGAGCCGTTGGTATATTCGCGCACAGGTGACGGCGGCGGTTGCGCGCTCCGCGTTTGGCGACGTGCAGATTCTCGGCGGAACCGACGGCGAAACGGCGTTCATCACCTCGTCAATGGGCAAAAACACGCTTGACAGCACGCTCGAGAGCGTCACGGCTTTGACCGTGTTCCGCGTTCTGGGTTAACAGCGAGGTAACAGAAAGGTTAGAAGATTATGCTGATTGTTCAAAAATACGGCGGCAGCTCCGTCGCCGACGCAACGTGTATCAAGCGCGTTGCGGGTATCATCGCCGAGCGATATTCGGAGGGGCACGACCTCGTCGTCGTCCTTTCGGCGCAGGGCGACACGACAGACGACCTCATAGAAAAAGCGGCGGAGCTGAACCCGAACCCGACGCGCCGCGAAATGGACGTTCTCCTCTCCACGGGCGAGCAGATTTCAATCGCGCTCATGGCAATGGCGCTCGAAAGCATGGGACTGCCGGTCGTCACGCTTACGGCGTGGCAGGTGCCGATTCGCACAAGCTCCGACTACAGCGCGGCGCGCATAAAAAAGATTGAAACCGAGCGTCTCCGCAACGAGCTTGACAAGCGGCGCATCGTTATCGTCGCCGGCTTCCAAGGATTGAACAAAAACGACGATATTACGACGCTCGGTCGCGGCGGTTCGGACACAACCGCCGTCGCGCTCGCCGCCGCGTTGCACGCGGATTTGTGCCAGATATTCACGGACGTTGAGGGCGTGTATTCCGCCGACCCCCGCAAGGTAAAGTCCGCGCGCAAGCTTGACGAGATAACATACGACGAAATGCTGGAGCTTGCGTCGCTCGGCGCGCAGGTGCTGCACAACCGCTCCGTTGAGCTTGCGAAGCGATATGGCGTGAATTTAGAGGTGCTGTCGAGCTTTGTCAGGGCTTCGGGCACAATTGTTAAGGAGGTTACAAAGTTGGAAACTTCAAAAATCAGCGGCGTCGCAAAGGATAATAACGTCGCGCGTATCGCGATTCTCGGACTGCGCGACGAGCCGGGCATAGCGTTCAAGGTATTTCGCGTCGTCTCTTCCGCGAAAATCAACGTGGACATAATCCTGCAATCAATCGGACGGGAAAGCACAAAGGACATTAGCTTCACCGTTCCGAGCGCGGACATGGATACCGCGGTCAAGGCTCTTGAAGCGCAGCGCGACGCGCTCGGCTTCGCGTCCATCAGCGCGGACGCGTCGGTGTCCAAGGTTTCAATCGTCGGCGCGGGCATGATGTCGGCAACCGGCATAGCGACGCTGATGTTCGAGGCGCTGTATGACGCGAAGGTGAACATCTCAATGATTTCCACCAGCGAAATTAAAATCTCCGTCCTCGTAAACGAATCGGACGCGGACCGCGCAATTCAGGCAATACACGACAAGTTCTTCGGATAACACAAAAACCGCCTTACGGCGGTTTTTTGTTTACGCGCTCAACTCGCGGCTAGAACGCCATTGGTATAATGTACGACAGCGCAAGCCCTACCCCGAAAGACGCCGCGTTCGCAACAGCCGCGTACAGCACGTTGTAACCCTTGCGCGCGGTTTTCCCCTCGCCGTATTTGCTCAACCCGAACGCGTAGAACGCCGCCTCAAAGGCGAACACCACAAGCTCCAAGAATACATAAGCGAATACATACAACATTCCGCCCGCCTTGTAGTTCACGTAATTCAGCGCGACATTCAGCAAAACCTGCGTACCGATGTTCGCGTACTGAATCAACCGCAGCTGCTTCCTGCTCCTGAACCCGAACGCAAGGGCGACAAGCACTTCAATGGCGATGGTTAGTATTATCCTGACGATAAGCGAAAATATTTCGCGCCCGTAATTATAGCTTTTAACGACCACCATTCCGCCGCCGACATTCGCGGAGACTTGTATCCCGTCCCCCGAAAGACGCACGGTATAATAGCTGTCAAACGCGTAACGCTCGAAAATCTCGGAGCTGACCGCGAAGCTGTCCTTTTCGGGGAAATACAGCAAAATCTTGAACTTCTCCGGCGGATAGTAGCCCCATTTGAACTGCGCCGTCTCGGTGCATTCGTCGAAAAATTGCAGAAAATAGAAGCCGTCAGCGTCCTTGTACGAGACGAACTTTTCCCAAATCGCATAGTCCGTGTCGCTCGGCGAATACCGCGCGTTGTCGCGCTCCGCGTCATACGCGCTCTCCGGTCCCGTACTGCGCCCCTCGGACAGCAGCGTCGCGTAATACACCTCGTTCTCAAGCCCCGCAAAATCAATCACAACGGACGGCTTCGGTCCCGTATCCGCGCTAACGCTCATAGGAAGCGTCGCCGTAACCATCAGCGCGCACGCGAGAATCAGCAAGAATTTCCTCAAATCAATCACCCTTTTCAGTAAAGTCAAAATCCCCGTCACCGCTTAAATCAGCCGTGGCGGGGATTATTGCTGCCTATTTTACCACTTGCGCGGTCCGTACATGCCCTCGACGGGTCTTGAGTCGTCCCAAACCTCCGCCGCGTCATAGAACTTCGCGTAGCGGTCGGGTTCGCGGCGCAGCGTACCGCCGTCGGCGTGCATTCGGTCGCATATCACGGCGGAAATGTCGGTCTTAATGCGCGAGAACGACTCGATGCCGACGCTCGCGAATACGCGGAACCCGAGACTGTGGTAGTACTTAAACGCCTCGCCCGTCTGCTTAACATCATCGCCGTCAAGCCGCGAGCCGAACGGGTACACCATGAGCTTTGTCGGTCCGACAAGGCTCGCGACCTCGTCCTGCCACCTGTCCGCGTCCGCCTTGGACGACGCGAACGAAGCCGTATTTAGGTTGATGTGCCCCCAACTGTGGGACGCGAAGTACCAACCGTTAGCCTTGAGCTTTTCGACGACGGGGCGCGCCTTTTCAATCTCGCGCTGGCGGTTTTCCTCAAACTCCGTCGTATGAATTTTCGTGTCCTTGTTAGTGCGATAACCCAAAATCCCCTCGTAACCCGTCAGACACAGCAAGCCTTTCACGCCGAACGGCGAAAAGTCAGGGTGCTCGCGAATGAACTTTTCAAGAATCGTTATCGCGTCGAGGTCCTGCGATATAACGGTTTTCCCCTCGGGGTCAAGCCCGTAGCTCCAAATTTCGCCGTCGGTGCCGATGAACAACTTGAACGTGAAGCCGTTCGTCTGCATGTACTCATAATAATTCGTGTCGTCATAGGACAGAATCAGCGGCTTTTTCCCCTCGGGAATCATCAGCGTGTTGCGGCGCATGGCGTAACCGCCGCTCTCCGTCGTGTATTCCTCCCACACATCGTTCATGTCAACGAGAATGTAACCCTTGTCATAAATGCTCTGCAACATCTTGTTATACTCGTCCACCGTCACCATGTACTCGTCAATCCCCGCCTCCTTAGCATCACCGTCAAACGCAAGCTCGGGGTAAGCGACGACGGGGTGGAAGAACAGGTGCTCGACTATGCCGTTGTAAGGCACGAGCGAAACCTCCGTCGAAGTCGCGGGTTCCGTCGAAGTCGCAGGCTCCGAACCGTCGGAAGCTTGCGGCGGCGCGGGCAATTCCGTCGGAGTCGCCGTGCCCTCAATCGGCGGAATGACGTGCTCAATGTCGGGCGGGCGCGGTGTTGGCGGTTCACTCGGCACGGGTGACGGCGACGGCTCGGCATTGCCCGTTGCCCCGCCGCAACCGACGAAAAACAGCGCGGTGAACAGGCACAGCGCGATTATCAATACTCCTTTGAACTTTCTTGTAAACATAGCTTAATCCCTCTTTATTTCTATCTGTCAATTATACTTATCAAGCAGCAGTCTCCCCACAATCAGCGTCGCAATCGCCGAAAGTGACGCTTGCTTCACCACCGCGCCCATTTCCACAGCCTTTTGCGGCATACCGTACACCACCGAGGTCTTTTCGTCCTGTCCGAGCGTATACGCGCCCGCGTCGCGCATCGCAAGCAGTCCGCGCGCTCCGTCCGAACCCATACCCGTGAGAATCACGCCTATCGCGCGCTCCTTAGCTTCGGCGGCGACGGACTCAAACAGCACGTCAACCGACGGGCAATGCCCGTTAACCTTTTCGCTCCCAAATACGTGCGTGAACAGGTGCCCGCTGAAATTCTTAATGCGCAGGTGCGTATCCCCCGGCGCGATGTACACATGCCCCGCCTTAATCGCCTCACCCGGCACAGCCTCCGTCACCTCGTATGGCAACTGCCGATTCAGCCGCTCCGCGTACAGCTTCGTGAAAAACGGCGGCATATGCTGCACAATGACGATGCCCGGCATTAACGGCGGCAGGAGCGACAACAGCTCCGCAACAGCCTCCGTGCCGCCCGTGGACGCACCAATGGCAATGATGCGGTTTTCGCGCGAGCTTTCGGGAATCTTGATGTCCGAGATAGGCATGTTGCCCAGTTCAAATCCCATTGTTTCTCCCTTATTACGGCTCTATATTTTTCGGAAAACTGCGGGGGCGACAGACTGAAACCCGGGGCGCACACCCGACATTATCTCCGACATGCCGAGGAACATATAGCCGCCCGGCTCCAGCGCGTCGCGGAATTTGGTCGCAAGCTCGTTGCGCGTCTTAACGTCGAAATAAATCATCACGTTGCGGCAAAAAATGATGTGAAACGGTCGGCGGAACTTCTCAAAGCTGTCCATAAGGTTGAACTGCCCGAAAACGACTTGGCTCGCCAGCTCGTCCGATATTTTCCATTCATCCGCGCCGCATTGCGTAAAGTACCGCGCGCGCGAAACCGCCGATAGGTGCCGCAGACGCAGCTCGGGGTAAACGCCGCGCTTCGCTTCATCCAACACCTGCGGCGAAATGTCCGTCGCGAGAATTTGTGTGTCCCACTTCGCCCGCTCAAAGCCCAAGTACTCGTCGATGGTCATCGCGATTGAATACGGTTCCTCACCCGAGGAGCACCCCGCGCTCCATACACGAAGGTCGCCGTTTTTAATCTTGCCCGTCCATTCGGGCAGCGCAACCTGCCGCATGAAGTCGTAATGCTCGGACTCGCGCATAAAATATGTATAGTTCGTCGTAAGGCGCGAGACAAGGTTTTCGATAAGCTCGCCGCCGCGCGACTGCAAAACAGCCTCGACATAATCGTGAAAGTTCATGTATCCCGACTGCTCGACGACGAGCGCGAGCCGTCCCTCAATCAGCGCTTTCTTTCGCTGCAAGTTAATGCCGTAATGCTCGTACATGAACTTCCAGAGGTTCTCAAAATCCTTTTCGTGCAATTGCGTTTTTGGTTCCATAACTTAAATCTCTCTCAATTCTCAAATCACGCTCTGTAAAGCTCAGTCCAAATCAAACACGCGCGTAACGTCGATAATCTGCAATGCCGTCGTCTCCCGCACGCCTATTGCCGTAACGAATCCGCCGTCCGCGCCCTCATGCGCGCCCGAAGCTGCGCGCAGCTCCGCGTCCTCAATCGTCATAACGTCAAGCACCTCGTCCACCGCCGCGCCGATATGCATCGTGTCAAACAGCAGGATTATGACGCAACTTTTCTCGGTGGGCGCGGTTTCGCGCCGCCCGAACCGCAGGTTCAGGTCAATAACCGGCACGACCGCCCCGCGCAGGTTAATCAACCCCGTTATGAACTCCGGTGTGCGCGGCACGGGCGTCGGCGTTTGCGCGCCGATTATCTCCGTGACGTATCGAATCGGGATTGCGTAAGCCTGCGTATTGACGCGGAAAGTCAGGTACTTATCGCGCATCGCGTCCTCTTCGGATAGCTCTATGTCAAACAGTTCGTCCATTGCCCGTTCCCTCCGTGCCGTCTTAATTGTGCGCCGCAAACTTGCGCGTTATGCTCTCAACTTCGTCGGCAAGCTTGCCGCCGCCATACATGCGAAACGACTGCGTAACCTCGGCGGGCGTTCGCAACCGCGACTCCACCTCCGTGCGAATTTTATCGGCAAGGCGGCGAATAACCGTTGGCGCAAAGCGCGATTTAAGCTCCGTATAGACTATTACAAACACGCCGTCGCCGTAATACGCGGGAATGTCGGTCTCGCGCAGATTGTCCGTTATCACGCGCGCCGCCGAGCGCAGCATTTCTTCCTTAACGTCGCGGTTCGCCGCGCGCCGCGGACCGACATGTATCGCCGCGAGCGCAACGTCCCCGCCGTAACGCTTATGCCGATACAACTCGCGTGACGACTCGCGCGACAGCCCGTCCATATCCAGCACGCCGAGCGACGAGCTAATCGTCTGCGCCGCAGTTTGTTCGTCGCTCGCGCCGCCCATGCCGTTGCGCCGACTTTCCTCAAACATAATGCGGAAGTTCTCGGCAATCTTCGCGAGGTCGGCGTAACCGAGGAACACATGCCATTCACGCTCCTCAAGCACCGCGTATTTCACCGCGTCAGCCTTAGACAGCGCGCGGTCAACAAGGTTGCGCTCCGTAATGTGCACCGTGAACCGCTTCGCCGTAAGCCGCGCGCCCGCCCGCACCGTAACGAACGCAGAGGCTTCCTCTTCCCGAACGGTAAAGTCGCGCATCAGGAATATGCGCGAGACGGAGTGCCGCCACTCGCGGAAGCTGTCATACGTTACATATCGCTTGTCGTAGTCCGACAGGAACGTATAAGCCTCGCGCGTGTCCCCGCGCAATAGCGCCGCAAAGTAGCCCTGAATAACGCCGCGCGCGCTGTCCGCCTCAACGACGCGCCGCCCCGCCTCTCGCCTAAGCTCCGAGCAGAGGTATTCGTAAGCGATGTTTATCTGCTTCATTCGCTCTTCCGAATCGGGCGCGGGGTTTAGGTCGGGGTGATATTTTCGGCACAGGCGGCGGTAGGACGTAACAATATCCTGCAAATCCGCGCCGTTTCTTACGCCGAGAATCTTATAGCTGTCGATGATATAATCCATGCGAGCGCTTCTCCCCACGTGTTGATATTGAAGTATAACCCTTGCGCCGCAATCACTTCGTCGCGGTTCGTCATCAACGATGGCAAAATCAACGGCACGCTGAAGTCATACGGCAATTATTAGAAATTACTTTTTGAAATTTCGTCAATATTTATTGTCACATTTTACTTGTAACTTCACGGAATGTTTGTTATAATACTCTCTACTTGGTTTGTAACGATTTTCACGTCCGCAATCGCTTGTAAGCACGGCACTATCCTATTATTACACATATTCGGAAAAATTTCAATGGGTACTTTTCCAAGGAGTTGATTATATGTCTGACATGTTGAGCAGCGTTGACCCGATGCACCTTGACGCTTTCCGCGAGATTGGCAATATAGGCGCGGGCAACGCCGTTACCGCCCTGTCCGAGATTCTCGGCAACAGGATTGAGATGGACATTCCCGTCGCGCGTATTGTGCCGTTTAACAGCATACCGGACATACTTTACGGCGCAGAAACACCCGTCACGGGCGTGCTCGTCGGCATGAGCGGAGACATGGACGGCTATATGCTTGTAATCATGCGGATTGACGACGCGATGAAGCTCGCGACGCGCGCCTCCGGTACAGAACTGCCCGCGGTCATTACACCCGAAAGCCTGAATGAAAACGAACGCGGCGCGGTCACGGAGATTGCAAACATTCTCGTCGGCTCGTTTTTCACGGCGATATGCTCGCAAACGGGACTGACGGTTCGGCTTTCGGTGCCGGAGCTTGCGGTTGACATGCTCGGCGCGATTCTGAACGTCGCGATTGTCGAGTACGGTATGCTCGGCGAGTCTGTGCTCCTGCTTGAAACGCGATTCTCCGACAACGATATTGACGTTAACGGCAACTTTTTCCTGATACCCGATTATCAGTCGTACAAGAAGTTAATTCAATCACTGGGGATTTGATTATGACACAGCTAACAGTCGGCATTGCCGATTATAAGATAGGTAAATCGCCCGATGTGCTCCGCGCGCTCGGTCTTGGTTCCTGCGTCGCGATTGCGTTGTACGACAGGGGCGCGAAGATTGGCGGGCTTGCGCACATTTTGCTGCCTACCTCAACGGGTTACGACGGGCATAACCGCAAGAAGTTCGCGGACTCCGCGATTGTTGACCTCGTAAACGAGCTTGTCGTTCAGGGCGCGCGGCGCGAAAATCTCGTCGCAAAGCTCACCGGCGGGGCGCACATGTTCGAGTCGCGCGCTACGGATACGATTCGCGTCGGGGAGCATAACGTCCGTTCCTGCCAAGACGCGTTGGCGTCGCTCAAGATTCCCGTCATAGCGAACGACACGGGCGGTCACTGGGGGCGCGCCGTTGAGCTTAATACCGACAGCGGCATGTTGAAGGTCATAACCGTCGGCACGGGGGAGAAAACGATATGACGGTTAAGTTTATGTTAAGGACTATAAATGGCACGTATAGGAGGAATACCCGTGGCTAAGGTACTGATTGTTGATGATGCTGCATTCATGCGCATATCCATTAAGACAATGCTGACGCGCAATGGATATGAAATCGCCGGAGAAGCGGACAACGGCAGGTCGGGGATAGAGCGCTTCAAGCAGCTCGCGCCCGACATTGTGACTATGGATATTACAATGCCCGAAATGAACGGGCTTGACGCGTTGCGCGAAATTATGCGTATCAATCCCGCCGCGCAGGTCATTATGGTCTCCGCCATGGGGCAGGAGTCGATGGTGCGCGACTCGATTATTTCCGGCGCGCGCGGCTTCATCGTTAAGCCCTTTAAGGAAGAGGGCATTATTGCCGCGCTGAAAAAGCTGGGACCCGCAAACGCGTAATTAAGCTCGGCGCATCTCTCGCGGCGACGCTCATTCGGCTAAAGACGGAGGTGGAAACATGCTGGAAGACGATTCGGCTCTTGATGTCTTTATCTTCGAGAACATGACCTTGCTCGAGGGTATGGAGGACGTACTGCTCGACGGCGAAAAGACAGGCTCGCTGGACGGCGAGCAAATTAACGGCGTGTTCCGCGCCATGCATACAATAAAAGGCTCGTCTGCAATGATGTCGTATGACGGGCTTTCGCATTTGGCTCACGCCGCCGAGGATTTGTTCGCGAAGCTGCGCGACGGCGGCGTTTCCGGCGACAGTTGGGGCTTAGTGTTTGAGCTTGCCCTCAAAGCGTCGGACGCGCTGAAGAACGATATAATGAAGCTACAGGACGGCGGCACGCCCGACGGCGACTTCTCCGCGCTTATCGACGAGATTAAAACGCTCTTGTCGTCCCTGTCCCCTGCCGCCGTAACCGAGTCCGCGCACACGGAAAGCGTCGCCGAGACGCTTGAGCTTGACGACGATTCGGGCGTGTTCTATAAGCTGAAGATTACATTTACAGCCGACTGCCAAATGGAAAACATGCGCGCGTTCGGCGTTGTAAACTCGATAAAACCGCTCTGCGTAAAGGTCGCGCACATTCCCGAGGATTTGACGGATAACGCCGCGGCGCTCAACATTCGCAAGAGCGGCTTCATCGTATACGTGCGCTCCTCCGAAAATCCTGACACGATTAAGCAAATAGTCAGCGGCGCAATGTTCTTGGACGCCGTGAACATTATCCCGATTCCCGACGACAGCGAGGATTTGCCGCAATCCATACGACGCAAAACAAAGCCCGCGTCCGCGTCCGAATCGGTCGGAAACGCGCCGATTCTTCGGCTCGAGACGCGACAGAACTTCATCAGCGTAAACGTCAATAAGCTTGACCGCTTGCTCGACCTCGTGGGCGAGATTGTAACGGCGGAGTCAATGGTTGAAAAAAGCCCCGATTTGCAAGGGCTTAATCTCGATATATTCAGCAAAAGCGCGCGCCAATTGCGCAAGCTCGTCGGCGAGCTGCAGGACGTTGTGATGTCCGTGCGTATGCTTCCCGTCTCGGTGGTGTTCCAAAAGATGTACCGCGTAGTGCGCGACGTGAGCCGTCACGTCGGCAGCGACGTGCGCCTGCAAATCACGGGTGAGGAAACCGAGGTTGACAAAAACGTAATCGACACGCTGTCCGACCCGCTCATGCACCTGATTCGCAACGCCGTTGACCACGGCATCGAACTGCCCGACCGCCGCGCCGAACTCGGCAAGCCGCGAACGGGCGTAGTCACACTCGGCGCGCGTCAGGCGGGCGGCGACGTAATAATCAGCGTCTCGGACGACGGATGCGGGCTTGACCGCGAGAGCATACTCCGCAAAGCGATTGACAAAGGGCTTATTGCCCCCACTCAAACGGAGCTTTCCGACCGCGAGGTGTTCGCGCTCATATTCTCTCCGGGACTATCGACAAGCAAGCAGGTCACGGAGTTTTCCGGGCGCGGCGTCGGCATGGACGTGGTTAAGCGCAATATCGAAAACGTCGGCGGGCTTATTTACGTGGACAGCGAACCCGACAAGGGCACAACGGTCGAGATTCACATTCCGCTCACGCTTTCGATTGTTGAGGGCATGAGGTTCAGCGTCGGCGACCTGATGTTCATCGCGCCGATACTCTCAATTCAGGAGTCGTTCCGCCCTGACATGGAAACCGTGTTCACGGACCCCGACGGCAGCGAAATGATAACAATTCGCGGCGAGGTCTACCCCATCGTGCGGCTGCACGAGCTGCTCGGCATCGAGCCGCGCGTGCGCGAGCTGCAAGACGGTATTCTAGTGATGATTTCGACGGAATTTCAGGCGTTTTGCCTGTTCGTTGACCGACTTATCGGCGAGCAACAGGCGGTGTTCAAGCCGCTGCCGCCATATCTCGTGAAAAACGCGCCGTCGCTGAAAGGCATTGCGGGCTGCGCAATCCTCGGCGACGGAGCGATATGTCTCGTGCTGGATATTAACAACCTGTTGGGTGAATAACCCAAACGCAAAGCCCGCAAAAGGCGGGCTTTTACTTTTACTCCCCCAACCGCGCCAGCACCTCGCCCAGCGTCGGCACAGCCGGAATCGCGCCGTGCCGCTCCACACATACGGAAGCCGCCGCGGAGCCGAACCGCGCGAACCGCGCCGCGCTCGCCGCGTCAAGCTCGTCCAATGCTGCGCCCGATTGCAGGAACGAATACAAGAATCCCGCCCAGTACGAGTCCCCCGCGCCCGTCGTGTCAATCGCGGGCGTTTCAATCGCGGGCACCGCAACGCCGCCGCGCCGCGTGAGCACGTAACTGCCGCGCTCCCCGCTCGTAACAGCCGCAACCCTCAAGTCATATGTATCGAGCAGCGCGTTCGCCGCCGCCTGTGGGTCGCCGCAACCCGTCAGCAACGCCGCTTCCTCTTCCGAAACCTTCACCATATCGGCAAATCGCAGCAACTCCGCCGTGTGCCCGCAAAACTCCGCTTCGCTCCGCCACAGTTGCGCCCGATAATTCACGTCGCAAGAGACAATCGCGCCGACGCGCTTTGCGAGTTCAATCGCGCGAAACGTCGCGCTCCGCGCCGGCTCGTCCGTCAGCGACAGCGTGCCGATATGCAGGATTTTCGAGCTTGCGATTAGCTCCGCGTCCACCTCGTCGGGCGTTAACCGCACGTCGGCGGAACCGCCGCGATAAAAGCTGAACTCGCGCTCGCCGCTCTCGTCAAGGCTCACGAAAGCGAGCGTCGTGCGGCACTCGGCATCGGTAATCAGTCCGCGCGTGTCAACCCCCTCGCGGTCGAGCACGGAGCGCAGGAACGCGCCGTGCATGTCGCCGCCGACCTTGCCGATAAACGCGGTGTTCAACCCCAACCGCGCGCCCGCGACAGCGACGTTAGCGGGAGCGCCGCCCGGGTTTTGCTCGAACAATCTCATTCCCGTCGCCGAATTGCCGACCGACGTAAAGTCAATCAGCAGCTCCCCGAGTGTTGTTATATCCATTGTCCTACTCCTCGTTATGTGTTGTTATTCTTGGTTTCATCAGGCGGCACATAGCGCGACCCGTCACTCAAGGTTGTATATTTGTCAAGCGTTGAGTATGCAAATATTCTGTAGTCATATATTGCATAATACAAATTCGCACCACGCAAATTCGTCCCAATCAACTGTGCATCACACAAATTCGTCTCAATCAAATTCGCACGGCTTAAATTCGTATCACTCAAATTCGCGCCACGCAAATCAGTCCGAGAAATATCAATCCAAAACCTTCTATAGTTTTTATTATACTTTTCATTAAGCCGAGACAAAACAGTCACAAGTGCTTGCAGGTCATTCGTCCACGCTATCGGCTCCGCTTCATCATTACGCGGTCGCGCACTACGCAAATAAGCACACAGCACCTCGGCAATCCGCGCGCTGTCCTCTTCAGACTCCATCGCCAACTTCTCAAGCGCGTAAATGCCGCCGATACGAATACCAATATTGTCACTATTGAGCAATTCCACGGCTTTTGTAAACCGTTCTGAAGCCTTTGTCATTTCTTCAATTTCAGCGAGCCGTAAGTCCTTTTGGGCAATCAGCAAATCCTTTTCAGCAAGCCGCAAATCGTTTTCCGCTAATTCCTCCTTGATTTTCTGGCTCCTAAACGCAACAGTAGCCGCGCCCGCACCCGTCAACACGCCGAGCAGCGTCACCATTATCTTCAAGATTTCATAAAAATCCATAACCGTAATGACATTCCCGTTACGTATTTTCACAACCCAGTATATCAACGCCAATATGACGGCGCAGGCAAATAAAGCAAGTACCATAATAAGCGCGATGTTCGTCTTTAACCCAATCTCGCTATGTATTATCTTCTTTAATTTCTTCATACCGTCACCGCCCTACCTCCCATACTCATTGCACAGCAGCCACAGCGGCGGCTCGTCCTCCTCAATCGTCGGGAAACGCCCCTGCGGTTCATAGAATCGGTTGTCGATGTTGTCGTCGTTCACGCCCGAAACCTCGCCGACGAGCACGCGCCCATGCCTCGGCTCCGCCCAAAACGCGTGGTAAACCCCCGGCTCAAGCGTCACGCTCATGCCCGGCTCCATAGTCACAAGCTCGCCCGGCTGAACAACGCGCCGCAAGCCGTCGAACGAAACCTCAAACGGCTCGCTCGACTTGTCGCCGTCGTGCGTTGAACCCCACAGCTCCATGAGCAGGTTGCCGCCGCCGCGATTGATGATGTCCTCTGTCTTGGAAAAATGGAAGTGCATCGGGCAGACCTGCCCCTCGTCCGAGATTAGCAGCTTTTCGGCGTACTTTTTCGTGTAGCGCGGGTCATTCAGACTGCCATTGCGTATAGTGAACAGCGTCAAGCCGACGTTCTCGAAGTCGCCGTGACCGTAATCCGTAACGTCCCAGCCGAGCATCACGTCGCGCACGCCGTCATATTCCGCACCGAGCGTCCCCCACTTTTCGGGCGCGAAGTGCGCGAACGGCGGCAGCTTGAACCCCATCGACGCGATAAACGCGTCCGCGTCCGCAAGAATCCTGTTAATTTCCGAGCGTTTCATTGAAACCGTCTCCTTTCGAGGTGTTTTACTGCGATACAGTATATCAGCCGACAGGCGCGTTGTCGATAGGCAATGTGGCTTTTCGCGACACAGCAACAGCACCGCTCACACAGAACGGTGCTGTTATCTTAAGTTACCCCACCCGACAAACCGCCCGCACAAAGCTCGCCTCCGCCCGCAGCTTCAGCGGCAGCGCCATAACCTCAAAATCGGTCACATCGACAAGCTCACCGAGATTCGTCAGGTTTTCCATCACCAACACATCGCCCGCCAGCAAACGCTTGTGCAGCGCATACGGCGCGAAGTCAGGCGACGGCATGTCGATGCCGAGCACGGAAACCCCGCGCGCAATCAGCAGCTCACCCAATTCGTCGGACACGACAGGGTGCCGCTCAAAATAGTCGTCCCGCCCCCAAAGCGCGTCCCAACCCGTGTGCAGCAGCACAATGTCGCCCTCGCGAATACGCTCCTCATACTCGCGGCGCGGCAAAATCGGGTTCTCCCCGCGCACATCAAGCAGCACTCCCCGCCCGCAAAAACGCTCAATCGGGAACTCCGAAATCCACCGCGCGTCGCGCACGAGGTGCATCGGCGCGTCAACATGCGTCGCGGCGTGCAACCCCGAGTTCAGCCGCCAAGCCGTGTAGCGGTCGCGCTCAAGCGTCGCCAATTCCGAAAGCTCTACCGCGACGTCGCCCGGGAACACGGGCGTTTCGGCGGACAACTCATGCGAAATGTCAATTAAGCGCATTTTTCATCAGCAGGTACATAACCGCCTTTTGCGCGTGCAAACGGTTCTCCGCTTCGTCGAAAATCTCGTCCGCGTGCCCCTCAAACACCTCTTCGGTAATCTCCTCACCGCGGTGCGCGGGCAGGCAATGCTGCACCATGCAGTCGGGTTTCGCGAGAGCCATAATCGCGTCGTCCACGCAGTAGCCGCGAAACGCAATCTTGCGCTTCTCCGCCTCGCTCTCCTGCCCCATTGAAGCCCAAACGTCGGTGAATATCACGTCCGCGTCCACAGCCGCAACCTTCGGGTCGTCCGTCAGCGTAAACTTCGCGTCCTCAACCGTCGCCGCGTATTCAAGCACCGACGCGTCCGGGCGATAATCCAACGGCGACGCGACCGAAACGTCCATTCCGCACTTCAACCCGCCGACAATCAGCGCGTTCGCCATGTTGTTCCCGTCGCCGATATAGCAGAGCTTCAGCCCCGCGAGCTTACCCTTGTGCTCCCGAACCGTCTGCAAATCGGCGAGCACCTGACACGGGTGCGTGTAGTCGGTCAGCCCGTTGATAACGGGTATCGTCGCGTATTTGGCGAGCTGCTCAACCTCGGACTGGTCAAACGTGCGAATCATAATCGCGTCGCAGTAGCGCGAAAGCACCCGCGCTGTGTCTTGAATCGGTTCGCCGCGCCCGAGCTGGCTGTCCGAGTTGGACAGGAAAATCCCCTGCCCGCCGAGCTGGAAAATCCCCGTCTCGAACGACACGCGCGTGCGCGTGGAGCTTTTCGCGAATATCATCGCAAGCGTCTTGCCCTTTGGGAAGTCGTGCGCAATGCCGTTTTTCTGCTCATATTTCAGCCTATCCGCCGTGTCCAATATCTCCAGAATTTCCGCCCGAGACAGGTCGAGCAGCTTCAATAAATCCTTTTTCAACAATATCCCTCCAAAACGGTTTTCAAAATCGCAAGTCCCGCGTCAATCTCCGCGTAAGTAATCGTCAGCGGCGGCAACATACGCAGCGCGTCCGAGCCTGCCGTCAGAATCAACAGCCCATTCTCAATGCATTGCGCCGCAATCGCTTTCGGCGCGGCTCCGACTGTCGAAACGCCGAGCATCAACCCAAGTCCGCGCGTCTGCCCGACGACGGGCAGCTTCCAACTCGCAATCGCGTCGCGAATGTACGCGCCTTTTTTTCCAACCTCGGCAAGCGTCGCGTCGTCCAACTGCGCGAGCACCTCAAGCGCCGCCGCCGCCGCAATCGGATTGCCGCCGAACGTCGTCGCGTGGTCGCCCGCACCGAGTACGGTCGCGGTTTTCTCGCTCGCGATTATGCCGCCCATCGGCAGCCCGCCCGCAATGCCTTTCGCGAACGTAATTGCGTCGGGCGTAATGCCGTACTGCTGGAACGCAAACAACGTGCCCGTGCGCCCCACGCCCGTCTGCACCTCATCCACAAGCAGCAGCACGTCGCGCTCGTCGCACAGCTTGCGCACAGCCTTAACATACTCAACGTCAAGCGGCAAAACGCCGCCCTCGCCCTGAATCAGCTCTACCATCACAGCCGCAACGTCCGGCGTAATCGCCGCTTCCATAGCCGCGAAATCGTTCGCGGGAACGTAACGAAACCCCTCCGTAAACGGGAAAAAGTGCTTGTGAAACGCGTCCTGCCCCGTCGCGGCAAGCGTCGAAATCGTCCGCCCGTGGAACGACTGCACAAGCGTCAAAATCGTGCTGCGTCCGTCGCCGTACTTGTCGTGCGAGTATTTGCGCCCGAGCTTAATCAGCCCCTCGTTCGCCTCGCCGCCCGCGTTCGCGAAAAACACCTTGCTGAGTCCCGTCCGCGCCGTAAGCTCCGCCGCGACGCGCGCGTAAGGCTCGGTGTAGAACAGGTTCGAGATATGCCCGAGCTTCAACGCCTGATTGTAAATCGCCTCCGCCCACTTCTTGTTCGCGTAACCGATGGAGTTCACGCCGATGCCCGACGTGAAGTCGATGTACTCGCGCCCCTCAGGGCTGTAGAGCCGCGAACCGTCCCCGTGGTCAATCGCCACGTCGAACCGCCCGTATGTCTGAATAACGCTACCCGCGTCAAGCGCCTTAATGTCCTGTGAAGTCATAGTCGTGTCACCCTCAATTATTAATTATTCATTCTTAATTATTCATTCGATGATATACAAACCGTGAAGCGGTTAGTATATCATCGTCCCCGCGCCCTCATTTGTCAGCATTTCAATCAATATCGCGTGCGGAATCCGCCCGTCAAGAATGTGCGTTCGCAGCACGCCGCCCGAAATCGCCGCCGCGCAACACTCGACCTTTGGTATCATGCCGCCGTCAATAATCTTCTGCCCTTTCAACACGGGAATTTCAGCCGTGCGAATCTGATGAATCAGCGTATCGTCATTCCCGCGCTCACGAAGAACGCCGCGCGTGTTCGTCAGCAATATCAGCTTTTCCGCGCCGAGCGCGACGGCGAGCTTACTCGCGGCGGTGTCGGCGTTGACGTTATACGCCGTGTCGTCGTCAATCGCGAGCGCGACCGTCGCGATAACGGGTATGCGCCCCGCCTCAATCGCGCGCAGTACAATCCCCGGGTCAACGTCCGTAATCTCGCCGACGTAGCCCAAATCCTCGCTCAACCGCGTCGCCTTGAACAGTCCCGCGTCAAGTCCGCACAGCCCGACGGCGCTCACGCCCTTACGCTGAATCGTCGCCACCAAGTCCTTGTTAACCTTGCCGCACAGCACGCTCTGTACAACGTCCATCGTCTCGCGGTCGGTGCGCCGCAGACCGTTCACAAATTCAGGCTCCTTGCCGAGCTTTGCGAGCATTTCGTTTATCTCGGGACCGCCGCCGTGCACAAGCACAACGGGGATACCGACAAGGCGCAGCAGGATAATGTCCTCAATCACCGCGTCGAACAGCTCCGGCGAAATCATTGCGTTGCCGCCGTACTTGACGACGACGACCTTGCCGTAAAACTTCTGAATGTACGGCAGAGCCTCGACAAGGATTTTTGCGCGGTCAAAATTATCTGACAAGAAAATCACACTCCCAATTTATCGTAAATCTCCGCGATTACAGGACCTTTACCCTTGATATACGCGTCGATGTCGTGCGGATACCGCTCTGCCATTTCGCGCTTTATCGCACCGTATCGCTCCCGAGCGTCCGCGTTTTCCCGCAAATAATCCCGCAGCGCAAGGTGCCGCCGCAGTTCCGCCGCACCGCTCTCGCAGACGTAGAGGTGGTGCTGCATTAAGTGCGATTTGTCTGCGTATCCAAACGCTTCGCGTCCCGCTATACCGAGGTCGCCCACGTGCTCATAGCCGCCCGCCGCAAGTAAATCGCGGGCTTTTTCAAAGTCGCCGCCGCGAATCACAACGTCAACGTCAATAATCGGCTTCGCCCACAGGTCGGGAACCGACGTACTGCCGAAGTGCTCAATCGCGAGCGCGGTCTCGCCGAGCAACGCGTATAGCTCCGCGAGGATTTTCTCAAATTCCGCCGCCCATTTGGGATTGTAAGGCTCTACGATTATCGTCCTCACGTCCTGTAATCCCCGTTAATCTTAATGTAATCGTAAGTAATGTCGCAACCCCAGCACGTGCACGCGCCGCTGTCGAGCGGTTGCTCATGGAGGTCAATCAGAACCTCAATGTCGTGCTCCGTCAGGATTTGCTTCGCCAAGTCCTCATCAAACGGCAACCCGCGTCCGCTCTCGCAAACCTCAATCGTTCCCGCGCCCGACTTGAACGCAACGTCCACCGCGTCGGGGGCAAACTCCTCGCCCGAGTAGCCCATCGCGCATAGCACGCGTCCCCAGTTCGCGTCCGCGCCGAACACCGCCGCCTTGAACAGCGTTGAGGAAATCACCGACTTTGCAATGGTTTCCGCCTTATCCACAGTTTCCGCATTCGAGACTGTGCACGTTATCAGGTGCTTTGCGCCCTCGCCGTCGCTCGCCATCTCGGTCGCGAGCTTTACGCACAATCCCCGCAGCGCGCCGTCAAAAGCCGCGTAATCCTCGCCAATATCCGTTATCTCCGCGTTCCCCGCCTTGCCGCTTGCGAGCACGACGCACATGTCGTTCGTCGAAGTATCGCCGTCCACAGAAATGCGGTTAAAGCTCTCGCGCGTCGCGGATTTAAGCGCGGCGTTCAGCATTTCGACGCTGATTGCGCAGTCCGTCGTGATAAAGCACAGCATGGTTCCCATATTCGGGTGAATCATGCCGCTGCCCTTTGCAATCCCGCCGATTCTCGCCGTCCCGCCGCCGACCGCGAACTCAACCGCGGCTTCTTTTTTAACCGTGTCCGTCGTCATAATCGCCGCCGCCGCGTCGTCCGAGCCATCGCGCGACAGCAATCCCGCAAGCGTCGGCACGCCGTCCGTAATCACCCCAACGGGCAGCGTCTGCCCGATAACGCCCGTGGACGCAACCACAATCTCGCCTTCCGCAATGCCCAGCTTTTCCGCAACGGCACGGCACGTAAGCTCCGCGTTCTCCTCGCCGAGCGGCGCGCAAGCGTTCGCGTTGCCGGAGTTCGCGATAATCGCGCGAGCCTTGCCGTCCGCAAGGTGCGCCCGCGTCACGTGTAGTGGAGCCGCTTTTACCACATTCTTTGTATAAACCGCCGCCGCGTTGCAAACGTCGTCCGCGACAATCAGCGCAAGGTCCTTCTTGTTCGGGTTTTTCGTCTTAACGCCGACATGCAGTCCCGCCGCCGTAAACCCCAACGCGGCGCAAACGCCGCCGTCAATAAATTTCATAGTCCCGTCCCCTCGTCCAATCCCAACATAATATTCATATTCTGCACCGCCGCGCCGCTCGCGCCCTTGCCCAAATTGTCGAACCGCGCCGTGACGGTAATCCGCGCGTCATTACCCGCGACGGTTATTTCCAAGTTGTTAGTCCCCACGCCGAAGTCGCTGTGCAACGTGCCGCTCCCCAATTCCGCCGCGACGCTGATGAATCGCTCACCCGCATAGTACCGCGCAAGCGCGTCGCGCACAGTCTCCGCCGTCGCGACTCCATTCAGCAAATCGGCGTGCAGCGCGACGGTCGTCGCCATGCCCGAGTAATAATCGTCCACAATCGGCGAAAAAAGCGGCTCGCGCTCAAGTCGCGGCACCCACGTCATCTCCGCGAGGTGCTTGTGCATCTGCGTCGCGCCGTAAATCCCCGGTGCGGACATTGACGGCTTTTTCGCCGTTTCATAGTCCGCAATCATCTTTTTCCCGCCGCCGGAGTAACCCGTCAGCGAGAAGCACACAAGCGGGTAATCGCGCGGCAATATACCGAGCTGAATCAGCGGATAAACCGTCACCAAAAAGCCCGACGCGTGGCACCCCGGGTTCGCGACGCGTTTTGAACTCGCGATTGCGGCGCGGTGTTCCGCCGACAATTCCGGCAATCCGTAAGCCCAACCCGCCGCCGTCCTGTGCGCGGTGCTCGCGTCAATGACGCGCGTCTCATCGTTTTCGAGCAGTCCGACCGCCTCAATCGCCGCCGCGTCGGGTAGGCACAGGAACACAATGTCGGCGGCGTTGATTAGCCGTTTGCGCTCCGCCGCGTCCTTGCGCCGAGCCTCGTCAATCAGCAGCAGCTCAATATCGTCCCGCGACCCGAGCCGCTCATAAATTTGCAGCCCCGTAGTCCCGTCCTTGCCGTCAATGTAAATCTTAGGTTTCATTTCGTCTCCTATGTGTCAATTCGCGTCGCGTCCGCAATCGCCTTGTTTCGGTACACCAAATCTTCGCGCGCGGTGAAACCCGTCTTTTCGGCGAAAGCGTTGCCGGTTTTATTGCTCTTAAAGCACACAAGCGCGACCTTTGTAATTCCCTCGGCTTTCAGCGCGTTCATCACGTGCTCAAGCAGCGCGCGCCCAACGCCATTCCCCCGCTCCGATACCTTTACTGCCGCGTGATTTAAGAAGCCGCGCCGTCCGTCGTGCCCGCCGAGCATAACACCAATGATTTCGCCGTCACGTTCCGCGACAAAACACGTGTTCGGGTTGCGCCGCAAATACTTTTCGATGCCCTCGCGCGAATCGTCGGTAGTGTTCAGCCCCATTCCCGGCGTTGCCAGCCACAGCGTATAAACCGCGTCGTAATCGGAGGGGAGCATTTGTCTGATTTTCATACTAATCACCGAGTCTATTGTCAATTTCCGACAAACCTTCCGCAACGTACCAGACACGACCCTTTTCCGCGTCCGTCGGCAAAATGCTTAACGGCGCGAGCGGCTTGCTCGTCAGCGCAAGTTTTATAAGTTCGCGCGAGGTGTTCGTCACGTCCGAACGTTCAAGAACTTCGGCGCAGTCGAAAAACGCGGCTTCGCTGTTCTCCTTGCCGTCACTACGCGGCTCGCCCGAGATATAGTGCGCGATAAACGCAAGGTACCAGTTGCTCGGCTCACAGCGCAGGACGAGCAGCCCGCCCGTTTCGACGATAACGCCCGTCTCCTCAAGGATTTCACGTTCAACAGCGTCTTGCGGCGTTTCGCCAATGTTCGCGTAACCGCCCGGAATCAGCAATCTCCCGTTCGCCGCGCCGTAAGTGTGCCGCACGAGCAGCACCCTATCGTCGCGTATACAAATCCCGCCGACCCCCGCAAAGTAATTATCCGCCATTTTGTTACCTCCGCTCACTCCCGCGCCCCCAAGAACGCCCGCACACTCGCAATCTGCGCCTTAACCGCATCGCTCGCGGGACCGCCCGTTACACTCCGCTGCTCCACGCACGTGTCAAGGCTAATCGCCGCGTAAACATCGCTGTCAAACGCGTCCGACAGCGCGCGATACTCCTCAAGCGACAGCGTCTCCAATGTCTTATCCGTTGCAATGCAAAGGCTGACAAGCTTGCCCACGACTGTATACGCGTCGCGGAACGGCAAGCCTTTTTTCACGAGATAGTCCGCGCAATCGGTCGCGTTGATGAACCCGCGCGCGGCGGCGTTCCGCATATTCTCGCGCAACGGAGTCATCGTCGCGAGCATCGCCGTGAACACAGGCAGGCACTTTTTAACGGTGTCCACCGCGTCGAAAACTTGCTCCTTGTCCTCCTGCATGTCCTTGTTATACGCGAGCGGCAGAGCCTTCATCACGGTCAGCAGCCCCATCAGACCGCCGTACACGCGCCCCGTCTTGCCGCGCACAAGCTCCGCAATGTCGGGGTTTTTCTTCTGCGGCATAATCGAAGAGCCCGTCGAATACCTGTCGGACAGCTCCACAAACTTGAACTCCCACGAGCACCAGAGAATAACCTCCTCCGCAAACCGCGACAGGTGCATCATCAAAATCGCCAAATCGCTCATAAGCTCAAGCGCGTAGTCGCGGTCAGAAACTCCGTCAAGGCTGTTCTCCGTCACGCCCGCAAAGCCAAGCTCGCGCGCGACGCGTTCGCGGTCAATCGGATACGTCGTGCCCGTCAGCGCGCCCGAGCCGAGCGGCGAATAATCCATGCGCACTCTGCAATCCTCAAGCCGCGTCACGTCGCGCCGCATCATGCTCGCATACGCCATCATGTAGTGCGCGAACGTCGTCGGTTGTGCGCGCTGCATGTGCGTGTAAGCGGGCATGATTGTGTCAAGGTTCGCGTCCGCAATATCCGCAAGCGTCGCGATTAGGTCAAGCACAAGCCCGCGCACCTCGCCAATCTCGCGCTTCAGGTACAGCCGAAAGTCGAGCGCAACCTGGTCGTTGCGGCTGCGCGCCGTGTGCAATCTCTTGCCCGCGTCGCCGATTCGTCGCGTAAGCTCCGCCTCAATCGCCATGTGAATGTCCTCGTCCGACTGGCGGTACTCGAACGCTCCCGCCTCAATGTCCGCGAGAATCCCCGCAAGACCCACGGCAATCGCATCCGCATCCTCTCGCGTAATTATCCCTTGCGCCGCAAGCATTCCCGCGTGCGCCAAGCTCCCCGCAACGTCCTCGCGATACAGCTTGCGGTCGAACGGCAGCGACGCGTTAAGCTCGTCAACCAGCGCGTCCGTGTCCCCGTCAAATCGTCCGCCCCACAGCTTCGCCACTATAACCACTCCCTGAATCGCTCCGCTGTCTCGCGGGCGAAATTTTCCGTAAATTCTACTGTAAAATACTTCGGCTCATCGCCGCCGCGCTCATGTCGTGCGCGAACGCGCCGCGCGAACCACCCCAGCTCCAGCGGCACCGGTAAGCTGCGAGTCAAGCTGTACGTGTCGTTAAGCTCCGCCGCGCCAATCTTCTCCCACACCTCTCGCGCCCAAGGCTCTTCGCGGAACAGCTTGAAAGATATGCGCCCAAGCTCCGGTCTGTACGCGAGAAACCAGTTTCCGTCACCCGTATACGCGTCGCGGTAGCGCGGGATTACCCTCGTGTCCCATTGCCAATCGGTAAACAGGTGCAGCAGCCAACCAAGCTCGAACGGGTTTTCCAAATCAAGCGTTTGCCGCAGCTCGCGCAATGCCGCTTCCCTATCGGGCTTATCGCGCAGGTGGATTATATCCTTGATAGCGCGCGCGTCCGTATAGTCGGGCGCCATATTCGCGAAGTAAAACAGCCCGTCGCCGTTACCGTCATATTCGTGCGCGACAGCTAAGTGTATCATCATTCCGGGCAAATTACTTGCTCCTTTGCTCGTCCAGCAGCGCTTTCACCTTAATCGGCAAACCGAACAGGTTTATAAAGCCCTCGGACTCCTTCTGGTCATAATCGCTCTCGCCGAAGCTCGCAAGCTCCTCGTTATACAGGCTGTAATCACTCCAAACACCCGCGTTAATAATGTTGCCCTTGTACAGCTTCAGCCTCACCGTACCCGTAACGCTGACCTGCGTCGCGTCCACAAACGCTGACAACGACTCGCGCAGCGGCGTAAACCATTGCCCGTTATACACAATCTCCGCGAACTTCAGCGCGACCTGCGCCTTATAATGCGCCGTCTCTTTGTCGAGCGTAATCGTCTCAAGCACATCGTGCGCCTGATACAAAATCGTGCCGCCGGGAGTCTCGTACAGCCCGCGCGACTTCATGCCGACAAGGCGGTTTTCAACCACGTCGTAAAGCCCGATGCCGTTCGCGCCGCCAAGCTCGTTCAGCGCGTAAATAATCTCCGTCGCGGACAGCGTTTTCCCGTCAAGCGAGGTCGGAACGCCCTGCGTGAAGCCAATTTCAACATAAGTCGGCGCGTCGGGCGCGCTCTCAGGCGACACGCCAAGCTCCAAGAATCCGTCCTTTTCATAAAGCGGCTCGTTTGCGGGATTTTCAAGGTCAAGCCCTTCGTGCGACAGGTGCCAAAGGTTCTTGTCCTTGGAGTAGTTCGTCTCGCGGTTAATCTTCAGCGGAATGTCGTGCGCCTCGGCGTAGTCAATCTCGTCGTCGCGTGACTTCAGCGTCCACTCACGCCAAGGCGCGATAATCTTCATCTTCGGCGCAAACGCCTTAATCCCAAGCTCGAACCGCACTTGGTCGTTGCCCTTGCCCGTGCAACCGTGGCAAATCGCGTCCGCGCCCTCGGCAAGCGCAATCTCAACTATGCGCTTTGCGATAACGGGTCGCGCGAACGACGTGCCGAGCAAATACCCCTCATACCGCGCGCCCGCCTTGAGCGTCGGAACGATGAAGTCATTCACAAACTCGTCTTTCAAATCCTCGATGTACAGCTTGCTCGCGCCCGTTTTCTTCGCCTTTTCCTCCAATCCGTCAAGCTCGCTCCCCTGCCCGACGTCGGCGGAAACCGCGATAACCTCGCAATTGTCGTAGTTTTCCTTTAGCCACGGAATGATAATCGACGTGTCAAGCCCGCCCGAATACGCGAGAACTACCTTTTTAATGTCACCCATTTGAATAACCCCCTATTGAATAAATCTTACTTAAATTTTGATTTTTGCCAGTATAGCACACTCTGGATTTATATGCAATAGTAATTTCGCCGATTTTGAAAAATATTTACGTGCTGCTCAAACCGCGCTTGCATATATATTCACAAATCCTTGCATATAGTGTATATTATCCAAACAACAACGCTCGGCTTACACCGAGCGTCGTCAATTCGGCAACCAACCGAACCTTTGCATATCCACTTTATCGTTCGCGCCGAACTCAACGCCCTCTTCCTCAAGGAGCTTGCGGCGAAACGGCTTATACTCCTCGCCGCCCGTCAGTCCGCCGTCTTTCAGCACAACGCGGTGCCACGGCAACCCCTCGGGGCACACATGCATCGCCCAGCCGACCTCACGCGCCGCCCTCGGATTGCCCAGCAACCGCGCAATCTGCCCGTAGGACACAACCTTGCCATACGGCACCTGTCGCAAAATGTCAAATACGCCCTCAAAAAACGGATTCACGCGTCACGCCCCCAGTAAGTGCAGCCGCCCCATCAGGTTCAGCACCTGCGGCATCACGTCCTTGCCCTCGATAAAGCCAAGTCCGCCCCGCGCGAACGCGCGCTCACCGATAACCTCAACGTCGTCCACGCGCGCGCTCGGGTTGCAGAACAGCACGGGCACGGGGTCAGCCGTGTGCGCTTTCAACTCGCAAGCCGTCGAGTGGTCAGCCGTCATCACGAGCAGCACATTCGGCGGCAAATCGGTAAACAGCTTCAATTCGCCGTCAACCTTTTCGATAAACGCCTTTTTCGCCGCCCAGTCGCCGTCCTCCGCCGTCGTATCCGTCGCTTTGACGTGCACAAACACGAAGTCGTGCGTGTCCAGCATCTTCAGCGCAGTCTCAAACTTACCGCGCACATTCGTCGTCGGCAGGGCGTTCGCGCCCTCAACGTCAATCAAATCCATACCCAGAAACGCGCCCACTCCTCTGTAAAGTCCGCCGCCGGCAATGCAGCACGCGTGCAGCCCGTACTTCTCCTCAAAGCTCGGCATCGTCGGGTAAATCCCCGCGCCGCGCAGCAGCAAGAAGTTCGCGGGCAGCTCACCCGCCGCGCGCCGCCTGTCGTTCGCCGGCAGGTGGTCAAGCAGCTCGTAAGAGCGCCGCAGGAATTTGTTCAGCGCGTCGGCTGTGCGCTTCGCCTCGGGCGTGTCGTCCAGCGGACGAATTGTCTCCACGGGACGCGCGCCTTCGTGCGGGTCCGCGTCCGAAATGTTTGCCGACAATCCCTCGCCGCGCATGATAACGCCCGCGCGGTGCGCCGTGCCCGCCTTAACCGCAAACGTCACGCCGTCAATCACCATGCCGTCAACGGCTTCCGCAAACTCGGACACGTCGAGAATCCGCCCCGCGCGGCGGTCAAGAATGTTCCACTCAATGTCCACGGTACCGAAGTTGCCGCGAAACGCAACGTCCCCCGTCGCGAGCTTTATGCCAAGCCCCGCGACCTCAATCGGACCGCGCCCCGTGTAATACTTCTCCATCGGGTAGCCGAAAATCGCAAGGTGCGACACGTCGGAGCCGGGACGAGTCCCACGCCCCAGCGTGTGCATAAGCCCCGTAACGGACTTCTTGGTTATCGCGTCGAAGTTCGGCGTAACCGCCGCTTCAAGCGGCGTCCTCCCGCCCAGCTCCGCAATAGGTCGGTCGCCCAACCCGTCGTATATAACGCAAATGACTTTGTTAATCATGAATTTCTCCTTGTAAATGATTGCGATTTATGCGTGAGTGTTACCAATTGAGTGTCAACTCAATCCGGCAAGCGTCGTATGCATCTTCGGCAGCACGAATTACTATGTTAGGCTCAGTAACGCGTATCTTTTCTGAGAAAACTGCGCGTATTTTTCTCCCAAGGTGAGATATATGGGGATAGCATGGCGAGATTGCATATTTTTTCGCTTTCCGCTCAAACTTCTCATCAAGTCCCTGAAACACATTTCCTTTTCCAAAAAAAGAGAATGACTCATGTGCGTAATTTCTCCCTTCATTAGCCGCTTTGTGCGCAGCCCTGTTAAACTCCGAAAGCATACCCGCAACTACCTTATCCGCTTTCGGCATTACCTCTTTCTGCACAAACGCGTCCACGAACGCGTTATACTCCGCGACAATACCATGCGCCGCCGTTGACTTCTTCTTCAGTTCCTCCAAATCAAACGCCATAATAGTTTACCTCCGATTTCAAATTTTACAAGTCGGTCAGCGTACGTAACGCCTAACCTCCCAGATATTTCTGAAGTGCGCCCATAACGTCGTCGATGTTGATTGGTTTCGACAAATGCCCGTTCATGCCGGAAGCAAGCGCGCGGTCGATGTCCTCCTTGTAAGCGTTCGCCGTCATGGCGAGCACAGGCGTGGTTTTCGCGTCCTCACGCGGAAGCGCGCGAATCGCGGCGGTCGCCTCGTAGCCGTTCATGTTCGGCATCTGCACGTCCATAAAAACAAGGTCATAGTAGTTCGGCGGCGATTCCGAAAACCGCCTGACCGCAATCAAGCCGTCCTCCGCCTCGTCGATTGTAACGTGCGTATCACTAAGCAGCTCCATGAGAATCATGCGGTTAATGTCGATGTCCTCAACAAGCAGTATGCGCCGCCCCGAGAAGTCAAGGCTGTCGCTCACCCGCGCGCCCGCCGTGCTCTCAAGCTCCGCCCTGTCCATAATCAGCGTGAATTCAAACGTCGAGCCGACGCCCGCCGTGCTCTTAACCGTAATGTTGCCGCCCATTTGCCCGACAAGGTTCTGGCTAATCGCAAGCCCCAACCCCGTGCCGCCGAAGCGCACCGCGATAGTCGAGTCCGCCTGCTCAAACGCGTTAAATAGGTTGCCCATCTGGTCCTCGGTCATACCGATGCCCGTGTCCGTCACCTCAAAGTGCACATGCAGCGACTCCTCCGTAACGTCGGACACGCCGACGCGGAAGTAAATCTCGCCGTCCTTGGGCGTGAACTTAACGGCGTTGCCGAGCAGGTTTATCAGCACCTGTTTCAGTCGCAGCTTGTCGCCGATAACGCCGTAATCAGGCAGCGCGAAACCGTTGTCCGCGCCAAACACCGCCGAGAACTTGATGTTCTTCTCCTCGCAGCGTTGCGTAATAATCTTCGCGACCTCTTCCATCGCCATGTGCAGCGAAAACGGCTCAACCGACAGCGCGAACTTGCCGCTCTCAATCTTCGCCATATCGAGCACGTCGTTCAATATTCCGAGCAAATGCCCCGAAGCCGAAGCAATCTCGTCCAGCGACGTGTCTTTCTTAACAATCTCCGGCGTGCGCCGCGCAATCTCCGTCATGCCGATAATAGCGTTCAGCGGCGTGCGAATCTCGTGGCTCATTCGCGCGAGGAACTCACTCTTAGCCTGTGACGCAACCTTAGCCGCGGCGGTCTGCACCTCAAGCTCACCCGTGCGCTCCCGCACCTGAATCTCAAGCCGCCCCGCCATTTGCCGATTCCGCAAGTAAAACACCATCAGCAGCGCGAGAATCGCGACGAGCAGAATGGAGCTGCCGATTAAAAACGGTCGTTGCGCGCGCGCCATCGTCCCCGTGTAGTCAAACACGCGGCGCGTCCAACCATCGACGATATTTCCCGTATCGACAAGCTTCTGCGCCTTGCCGATAAGCCCGCCAAGCTCGACAGCCTCCTCGTCAACCGCGAAGTAAACATCATACGGGCGGCGCAAAACAAGGTTCGCCTTATAACCCGTCATTTCCAGATAGTTCGTGATGTACAGCAGCATGTTGCGCGTGCCCATCAGCACGTCAATGTCGCCGTTAGTCAGCGCGCGTATCGCGTCGTTCTTAGTCTCATACGACGCGACGTTCGCGTGGTTCGGGAACATCGTGTTGAACATCTCCGTATAAGCCGACTCGTTCAGCACGCCGACGCGCACATAAGGAACGTCCGACAGCGCGAGATTCCTGTATTCGCTGCTCGATATAAACGCGTAATAATCCGTCTGATACGGGTCGGAAGCAAACCGATAAGCCGACTCCCGCAGCGTCGTGCGCACAATTCCGGAAACGAGCGCGTTATTCACGTCAAGCTCGCCCAGCAGTTGGTCGTCCGCAATGGAAGTCTCCCGCTTTTCGTAAACGAAGGTCAAACCAGTAAGCTCGCTGATTTTATTGAGAATATCAACGGTTATCCCCTGCCATTGTTCGTCCTTTTCGTTGTAAAACGTTACGGGATAATTATCGCTCAAGGACGAAATGTGTATCGCGACGCCGTCCTGAACGTGCTCGTCCAGATACGCGCGTTCATCGTCCGTCAGTTGATTCACAAGATTAAAGTGCAGATACTGCGCTTTCCCGCGCTCATACATCTGCGTGAATTTGTAGCTGCCCGCGCTGCGCATGTACTTGCTCACGACGGAGATAACAGGCTCCAAGTTCTCGCTCGCCGTCGTCATGGACACGGTGTTGAAGCTTATCGGCACGAAGTCCTCAATAATCAGGTTGTCGTACAGCGCGAACATACCCTCAACCGTGTCGTCCATGAACAGCGCGTCAATTTCCTTAAGCAGCAGCTTTTGATAAGCCTCATCATAGTTCGCGATTGCGACGGCTTCATAGTTCTCGCGGTCAAGGTACGCGTGAACGGTGTCCTCCGTCGTCGTCCCGTCCAAAAAGCCGTACTTCATCGGGCGCGTCTTTGCAATGACGGCGAGCTTCTCCATACCCTCGGAGCTGACGACGCGTATGCGCCTGTCCGCGATTGAGTCCGTCATGAAGTAATTCCCGTCGCCCGCCAGAGACGAAGAAATTTCGCCCGAGAAGTTGATATTCCCGTCGTTCAGCCCCTCGCGCAGCGTGTCCCAATTGTAGATAAC